>NZ_JAWRYD010000032.1:0-92878 GCF_046534765.1 Burkholderia sp. SIMBA_062 | reverse complement strand
TTCGGCGAGCGATTCACGCAGGCGCGTGGATAACCTGTTGTTCAACCGCCTCGCCCACAAAAATGCGGACAGGTTCGCCGGCTCCGGCAACCATGAATAGCGAAAACATGAACTCCAAACAGACAGGGTACCTTCCGCTGACGAAGTCGACGCAAGAGCGCGGCTCCCCGAATCATTTCAGTGAGACGACGGAAAACAACCATGCCGGATCTTACTCTTGCCGACGCGCTGCGCCTCGCCATCAACGTCCTGCGTGACTCGGCCGAGTCGCGCAAGATGCCGTCGGGTGTCGATCTGGACAACGCGGCGGCCGAGCTGCACGCGAGCGCGGCTGATGTGCTGGATGATTCGCTTGAGCAACTGCGCGGGCACGAATTGGAAAACGGCCATGACCTCAACGCTTAACGGATACCCTCGCTTCGATCACGGCCGTTGGCACTATGAACTGATCGAGGCGCTCGGGTGCTCGGAGACCTTGCGGGGATTTTGCTCAGATGAACAAGCAGTCCAAGCATACTTGCTCGGCGCCGGTCGACCTCAGCGGCTCGATCGCGACGGGCGGCTAACTGGAATAGATGACGCTGGCGTTTCGCGATTCGTGGTTTCGATAATGGATTCTATCGAAACCGCTATCTCCGCCTATAACAGGCAGCTTGTCGTCGTAGTTGCATCTATAACGGACGCCGCGATCGCCGAGGCGTTTCGGGTTCTCTTCTCATATCGTCCCTTGGTCATGAAGGACCTCGAAAGCAACGATCACAGCCTTCGCCTATCGGTGAGTCTGGAGGACCTAGTCACGGCCAGTGACCTCCGATCGCTGTGTTCCGATGTCGTCGAGCGCGCCGTCTCGGCGGCAACGCAAGGTAGCAAGCAATCAGTCTTGAAGCGGCTTGAACGGCTATTCAAGCGCAAACTTCCGAATGTCGTGAGGGACAGATACATAGCTCTGGTGGACCGCCGCAACGGCATCGTTCACGACAATTGGCGAGGTGCCTTGTCCCGCCAAGAAGTCAGGGATTACTTTGATGTGGGGTGCGAGTTGGTCGCGGAGCTTGGTAGATTCGTGTCGGCGCGATCGCTACCCATTGACGATCCGATGCATCTATTCAACAACGTGCCCAGCGAATCCACCGGGGCCTGCGACTAGGAAAATTGGGAAGTTGCGATGAATAGCCCACAGATAGCGGCGTTCTGCGGTGTTCTTCTCGCGCTCGTCGTTGCGGCAGTCCTGCAGCGCCCACGTGAACCTCTTAGGCGCGGTATGTCACCTTCGGAGAAGCGCGAGTACATGGAGCGCAACACGATGATCGGCCGTTTGATCACATGGGTCGAGCAAGTTACCAAGAAGCAGTAGCGGTAAGGCGCGCGCAGGCAGCGCAACTCGCCGCAGTCGACGGTGAAATCGGCGAGCGCGAAGTTTTGCACGACAGCTGTCTCGAGCCGCGCGTCGCGGTCGCAGTCGGTGAGCGCCGGCAGCGCCAGCACATCGACAGTTCACTGTTGGCGCGTTCAGCGTCTCGGCGGTCTCGATGACCTAGTGGAGGCGGATGGCGTAATGGGGGCCGACGAGGCCCACGCCGGCGAATTCGCGGCGGACTTCGATCATGGAGGGATCCTTGGTACATGGTGGTTTCATGCGTGGCTGGGGAATCACGGCGCTTCTTCGTCTGCCGGCGGGGTGTAACCGCCGGCGCCCAGCTCCAGCAGCGGCAGCTGGAGCGCAACGCTGCCCTCGACGGCGAGCGAGTCGAGCGCCTCGGAATTTAGCGACGTCACGCAGCTTAGTGCGATCTCCTGCCTCTCCTGCAGCAGCGCAAGCAGTTCGGTGCACCGGCCGATCTTGTCCTTGGCGTAATTTCGTTCCTTCAGCCCCTTGATATTCAGATTCGCGATGAACAGCCCCGACGTGATCGCCGCGATCGCCGCGCTGATGGCGGCACCCGAATCGCCCCGTACGGCCTTCCAACCGTTCTGGAAGACGGTCACGCCGTGGGTAATCAGCGGCATGCATGAGTCGATAATTTCGAAGGTGTTGTCGGTGGCGACCTCGAGCTGGTCGTTCGCGCGCCGCTGGAGCGTAGCTCGGAGGTCAGGGTCGGTGGCCCGATCGCGCTCCATCCTCAGTTGGACGATTTCGGCGAATTCGGTGGCGTCCTTCTCGAAGAGCGCGCGTAGGGTACCCTCGGTCGCGGCCAGTTCATCCAATATGTGACGCAGGGTGGTTTCCTTGAGCCGGTCGAGGACCTTTTCCAGGCTCTTGAGGCAGACCGTGCGGATCAGCTTGATGGCGAGCAGCCCCATCGGGGCTGCGGCGCTGCCGGATCCGGGCGACGCTTGCCCCGCGAAGGCATCAAGCAGTTGGGTCGCCGGTTGCGCCAGCAGGTCGGTGTTGGGCGGTACGAGGTCATCCATCGCGTGTTTCCTTGCCTTTTTTCCGGGGGTGACGGGCGCCGTCTGTGCGCTGAGGCGATACCAAAACTATTGAACATTATGGGGTAATGTTCGATGAGTCCGCGGCGCGAGGGCGGTTACGTGATGAGCGTGCCGGCAGGCAGGGGGACTTCGCGACCGGGGGAGGTCGCGAAGCCGCCGGCATCAATCATCTGGCCGAATGCGAGGCCGATCGCTTCGAGAGCGAGTTCCGCGGCACCCTGACCGACCTTCCGCGTACGCTATCGGCCGCTGGCTACTTACTTGCCGGTGCTCGCACGCGCGTTCGTTACACCGACACCGAGCTATGCATTGCGCCACATGAACATGTCCAATCCGATTTCACGATCGCTGCGCGCGATCGCCTTCAGCGCTGCCTGCGCCGCGTGCGTGCCGGCCCATGGCTACGCATTCTATGCGCTCGGCGACAGCCTGACCGACAACGGCCGGGTAGTCAGGCTGACCGGCATCCTGCCTAATGCCAACTCCACGATTTTTCGCGACGGCCGGTCGTCGGACGGCCCGGTCTGGGCGGAATATCTACCGAGCCTCGTCGGTGCGAGCTTCACGGCCGACGACGACTATGCGATCAATGGCGCGCTGAGTGGCCACGGCGGGTATCTGAACATCGTGGCGAATCGACCGGCCTGGCGCCATATGCCGGGTTTCATCGATCAGGTGGACGAGTTGCTGGCGGCGCACCCACGGCTCGACGCCAACGATCTGGTCGGCATCTGGATCGGCACCAACGATCAGGATTTGACCAAGCCAGCGCTCAATGGCATCGAGCCGTTTCTCGGTGTACCGCGGCCTCGCGACATCGAGCAGATGGGCGCCTACACGCTGTCGAACCTCAACTCGCAGTTGCAACGACTGGCCGATGCGGGCGCCCGGCATTTCGTTATCTTGAATCTCAACGACGACGAGGGAACGCGGCCCGGCTACGTCGACTACAACCACAAGCTGCCCGGCGACCTTGCGCAGTTCTCGCGGCGTGGCGTGAATGTGCATCTGTTCGACGTCGCCGGGCTGCTCAACCAGATGCGCGCAAACCCGGCGGCCTACGGGCTCAACGATACCCCGGAGGTGCAGTGCCGCGACGTGCCAGCCTGCAAAACCGGCTCGGTGGCGGTGCAGAACACCTATCTGACTGCGGACGGCACGCACGTCATGACCAGCGTCCATCAATACATCGCGCGTTACATCGCCAATCAGCTCGATGCTCCGGCCGCGCTCTCCGCCGCGCCCGAACTGGGCCTCGACGCGGTGCGTGCCAGCACGCAGCAGGCGCTCGCGATGGCCGAGGGGAAAGCCGGCGGGCCGGCACGCGCGATGCTGTCCGAGCGTGTGTCGGTCGCGATCGCGGGCGGCTACGCGCGTGACTTTCATGGTGCAGCGGTGGGCATCGATGCATTCGACAGCAGCGTCGAGAGCTTCTCGGTTGGTGTCGAGTATCGCCTGTCAGGCGCATCGCGCATCGGCGCGTTGTTGTCGAGCGGCAATGCCTCCGCGTCGCTCGGCAACGGGCAGGGCAAACTCGGCCTGCATGCCTACCGGCTCGGCGTCTATCATGCATTCGACCGTGCCGGGCTGTTCACCCGCATCTATGTCGGCGCGGGCTGGGAACGCTACCGGCTTGAGCGGGCCGCTGTGCTCGCACCATCGCTCGACGGCGGCACTAGCGGTTTCGATTTCGGCGCGCTGTTCAAGCTCGGTTATCTGTACCCGCTCGGTGTCGCGAGGCTCGGGCCGGTAGCCGACATCGGCTATCAGCAACTCGTCATGCGCGGCTACACCGAAACCGGCGACACGATTCTGGTGCAGAACATCGGAGTTCAGCGTCTGAAAGGCGTGAGCGGCGGGGCGGGCCTGCGCGTGACGCTGCCACTCGCCGCGACCGGACTGCGCGGCGGCGAGCTCGGCGTCGAGGCCAGCCTGCGCCACGACGCCTTCAACAACCGCTCGCTCGAAACCTCGCAGCGCTACGCGCCGGCATTGCCGATCGAGACGGCAGTGGATGGCGCCAGCGCGACCTACGGTCGGCTTTCGGTTGCGGCGATCTTTCGGGCGAACCGGTACTGGCGTGGAAAGGTTGGCCTCCTGACCGATTTCGGCAATGCACGGCGCCGCAGCTATGACCTGTTCGCGACGCTCGGCGCGTCGTTCTAGGCTCCTGGCTACGAATCTGAGGGGGAGAGCGGTGTAGCGGGTCGGTTCGGGCGACAGATGTGGCGGGTCGACACGAACAGCGCGGCCGTAACCACCAGCCCGACCGCGCCGATCACGAGCACCGGCGGCCACCCGACAGTCGAGGCGGTGACCAAGCCGGCCACCGGCAGAAACACCGTGGTGACCGACGTCGTCGCGCCGATGCCCTGTGCGAGCTGGCTGGCGGGGATCAGTTCGCAGCGCATGTGGCGAAAGAAGATGCCGTACAACGCGCTGCCGACGATTAGCAAGCCGAATGCCACGCAGAACGACCACGGCCCCATGTCGAGCGCACACAGCGCCGCAGCGGCCGCGAGGCTGACGGTGCCGAGCGTGCCGAAATCGGACGGCGGTCGGCGGCGGGCGATGCGCGGTACTAGGATGCACAGCGCGAACGAGATCGAGCCGCCGACGAAGCTCGGCAAGGCGCTGTAGGCGACCGGCATGCGGTAGTGCCCGATCATGATCGGCGCGATCAGCGATTGAAACACGCCGAACAGGACGTTCAGCAGGCCGGCGGCGATGGTCAGCATGAGCAGCCGCGCGTTCGCAGCGAGTGTCGTGAAGCGCCGCCACTCCTCGGCCGGCGTCCATCTGTCGAGGGTGGAGACGGCCGGACGCGAGGTGGCGCCGCGCCACGCGAACGAGGCGCCCAGCACGCACGCGTAGCCGAGCGCGAGGCCGTTGATCGCCGCGAGCGGCGACAGATGCGCGATGGCGAGCGCTGCCCCGCCGGGCCCCACGAGCCGCGCCAGCGGGTCCAGAAGCTGTGAGCGGACTTGGAAGCGTTGCAGAGCCTTCGGGCTGAGCCGCCGGGCCGCGGTCGCCTCGTAGAACACCAGCGTCATCCCCGAGAACAGCGAAACCGCGCTCGAGATGGTCCAGCCGTAACGCGTGCGGCCCAGCACCGCCCAGACGAGCATCAGCGCGAGGCGCAATATCTCAATGGCGTAGACAAGCCGCTTGCCCGTGCTGCGATCGACGATCGACCCGAAGACCGGCGAGAGTAGCGCGCGCGGGAGAAATTCCACGAAGTAAGCGATACCGACAGCGAGGGTGCTGCCGCTGCTTTGCTCGTACACTAGCAGCGGCAAGGTGAATGCCTTTGCGTAGTCGAACGCGAGCGTGGCCACGCGCAGCAGCGTGAACGGCAGGTCGCGCTCGGCGTCCGGCGGCGTTGGGCACAAGGGCTTAGGGGCAGGGCGGGGCACGATCGTCTAGCGTCTCGGAGGGCCGGCGCCGCCGCCGGCCTGCGGCGCCGCTCGAATCGTCAGCGGGCTGCGTCGCTCGTCACGGCACGTGCCAGATCGGAGAACAGGCGGTCGCGCTCGGCGCGCGAGGTACGCGAGGCGCTCAGGAAGGCAGCAATGATGAGCCGGCGTCCGTCGGGCCAGGTGAGGATGCCGATGTCGTTGTACGCGGCAGTGGTGCCGTTCACCGTCAGCGACGTGCCGCACTTGTCGGCAAACGTAACGCCGGGCGGCAGGCCTGCGCGCAGCCTGCGCGGCTTCGTTTGGTCCTGCAGCAGCCCGAGGAGCCGGCGCGTCGCGGCGGGCGAGAGCAACTCGCCACCGGCCAGCTTGCGCAGAAATTCGGCCGCGGCCAGTGGCGTGGTTCGGTTGCGCGGGTCGGCCAGGTAGGCATCGAGGCCGCCCTGCAGGCGTCGGCTGCGTTGCAGCGCTGTCTCTGCGGTCGGCGGGGTCGAGGATTCGCCGAGATTGTCGAATATCCGCGAGACCTCGCCTTCGCCCATGTCGACACGCATGCCGTTGACGCCGTGAGCTCGCAGCCAGCCGGTGACCGTGGCGGGGCCGCCCACGGCTCGGAGCAGCGCATCCGCGGCCGTGTTGTCGCTGTCGCTGACGGCGGCGCGCAGCAGGGCGTCGACCGTGAAGCTCATCTGGTCGCCCTGGAACGTCTCGCGAATTCGGCTGGCGCCGCGACGCAATTGGCTGCGCGTGATCGTGACGCGCTGCCCGAGCGGCAATTTGCCTCGTTCCGCGAGGTCCAGCACGGTGGCGCCGAGCGGCGCCTTGAATACACTCATCATCGGAAACGGCAGCATGCCGTTGACTTGCCAGCGGGCCTGCCGATCCAGGTCCAGCACAGCGACGCCGAGGGTGCCGGGGCGCGCAGCTTGCGCGAATCGTTCGAGCGCGGCCTGCAGCGTGTCGTGGCGCGCATCGGTGGCTTGCGCGGCGTCGGCTGCAGTTGGCGTGGTGGCGCAGGCCGGCACCGCGAGCGCGGCGCAGACGATACCGCCCGCGGCAGCACGCAGGACAGCGGGTATCCAGTACATATTCATCGATCTCCATTCCGGTTAAGGGTCCGCAGTGGCTGTGTGCCGCGATTCGGCGGCCCGCCTGCGTGAACGTCGCCCCGGGCATGGGCAGCGCCTCGGCGCGGGAGCGGGCCAGACAATGCCCTCTATGGTAGATCACGTCGATCATGGATCGGGCGGTCCGGTGCGTTCAATTCTGCGTAGCGCTCTGCCGTGCCGCTTGCGGCGGCGTGTCCGCGCTGCGCCGGCGGTACCAGCCGGCGAGCCGGTTGGACAGGGCGTCGAGATAGAGGTAGATCACGGGCGTGGTGAACAACGTGAGCGCTTGGCTGACGACCAGGCCCCCGACCATCGCGTAGCCGAGTGGACGGCGCAGCTCGGAGCCGATGCCGTCGGCCACGATCAGCGGCAGCGCGCCGAACAGGGCGGTCATGGTGGTCATCATGATGGGACGGAAGCGCAGCAGGCTCGCATTGCGGATCGCCTCGTACGACGTCATGCCCTGTTCGCGCGTCGCCACGATGGCGAAATCGACCATCATGATCCCGTTCTTCTTCACGATGCCGATCAGCAGGATGACGCCGATCAGCGCGATCAGATTGAAGTCGTACCGGAAGAGCCAGAGCGTGGCGATCGCGCCGACACCGGCAGAGGGCAGCGTGGACAGGATCGTCCACGGATGCACGAAGCTGCCGTACAGCGCGCCGAGCACGAGGTAGGCGACAATCAGTGCCGCCACGATCAGTATCGGCATCGTCGCGAGCGTGCTCTGGAATGCCTGCGCCGTGCCCTGGAACGCGCTGATGATGGCGGGCGGCAGGTTCATCGCCGCTAGCGCCGCGTCGATGGCGCCGGTCGCCTCACCAAGCGAGACGCCCGGCGCGAGGTTGAAGCTGATCGTCACCGAAGGGAAGTGCGCCTGGTGATTGATCGACAGCGGCTGTGTGGTGTCGGTTGTCCAGCGCGCGACCGCCGACAGCGGCACCTGCTCGCCCGAGGGCGACTTCATGTACATCTTGTCGAGCGTGGATGGGTCGCGCTGCAGCGAGGGCAGCGCTTCCATTACCACCTTGTAGGTCGAGAGCTGCGTGAAATACTGGCCGATCTGGCGCGAGCCAAACGCGTCGTAAAGAGTGCCGTCGATAGACTGCGGCGTCAGCCCGTATCGCGCGGCCTGGTCACGGTCGATGCTGATGTTTAGCGCGGAGCCGTTGACCTGCTGATCGCTTGCTACGTCACGCAACTGCGGCAGATCCGACAGCCGTGCGAGCACCCGCGGCGACCATCCCGTGAGCAGTCCCACGTCGGCGCTCTGCAGCGTGAGCTGGTACTGCGTGCGCGCGAGCCGCGCGCCGATGATCAGATCCTGTGCCGCCTGCAGGTACATCCGCACGCCAGCCACCTTCGCGAATTGCGGGCGAAGCCGCCGAATCACCTCGTCGGCGCTGGCGTCGCGCTGGCTGCGCGGCTTGAGCGTGATGTACCAGCGGCCGTTGTTGACGGTGGTGCCCGCATAGGCGCTGCCGCCGACGGCCATCTGGCAATGCTCGACCGCCGGGTCGGCGCGGATGATGGCGGCGAGCGCCGCCGAGTGGCGCGCCATGTCTTCGACTGAGATTGTCTGCGACGCTTCTGACACGCCGGTGATCACGCCCGTGTCCTGCTGTGGAAAGAAGCCCTTCGGGATCCCCGCATACAGCAGCACCGACGCGGCCACCGACGCGAAGAACAGACACAGGGTGAGAAAGCGGTGCGCGAGCGCGACATCGAGTGCGCGCTCGTAGCCGCGCGCCAGGCGCGCGAAGGCGCGCTCGAAGCGGCCGGGCCGCCGGGCCCGCTCGGGTTCGCCCGAGCCGCCGCGCAGCATGTAAGCGGCCATCATCGGCGTGAGCGTGAGCGAGACGAAGGCCGACACGAGGATCGTCATCGACAGCGTCACGGCGAATTCGCGGAACATCCGCCCGATGATGCCGCCCATCAGCAGCAGCGGCAACAGCACGGCCACCAGCGAGATGCTAATCGAGGCGATCGTGAAGCTGGTCTCGCCGAGTCCCTTGAGCGCGGCTTGCAACGGAGGCTCACCGTGCTCCACGTGGCGCGCGATGTTTTCCACCATCACGATCGCATCGTCTACCACGAAGCCCACCGCAATAGTCATCGCCATCAGCGAGATGTTGTCGAGGCTGTAGCCGCACGCCCACATCAGCGCACAGGCGCCGAGCAGCGACACCGGCACGGTGATGGCGGGAATCACGGTGGTGCGCGCGCTGCCGAGAAATGCATAGATTACGACCACCACCAGCACGACGTTGAGCAGCAATGTCAGCTCGATGTCGAGCAGCGACGCTCGGATGGTCTGGGTGCGGTCGGCCAGGATGCGCACCTTCAGTGATGGTGGCAGCGACGCGGTCAGCTCGGGGAGCCGCGCGCGAATCTGGTCGACCGTGGCCACGGTGTTTGCGCCGGGCTTCTTGTAGATTCCGACCGACACCGCCCGCTTGCCGTCAATCCATGCCGCCAGCGTATTGTCCTCGGGGCCGAGGACGGCGCGACCGATGTCGCGCACGCGGATCGGTGCGCCGTCGCGATAGGCGACGATCGCATCGTTCCACTGCCCGGGTTGCGTGAGCTGACCGTCGGTATAGATCGTGTAAGAGCGCGTGGCACCGTTGAAGACGCCCTTCGGATTCACGCCCGAGAGCGCCGCCAGGGCGTGGCGCACCTCCTCCGACGAAAGGCCGCGCGCGGCGAGCTTGACCGGATCAAACTGGATGCGGATCGATGGCTTCTGCTGGCCGCCGATCGACACAGCGCCCACACCGTCGATCTGGCTCAGGCTCTTCGTGAGGCGCGTTTCCACATAGTCGTCGATGGTGGTCAGCGGCAGGGTGTCGGAGGTCGCGCTGAGCAGCAGGATCGGTGCGTCGGCTGGGTTGATCTTCTGAAAGGTGGGGGGCGAGGGCAGGTTGGCGGGCAACTGGGCCGCCGCGGCATCGATCGCGGCTTGCACATCGTTGGCCGCGGCATCGATGCTGCGGTCCAGCGCGAACTGCAGCACGATCGAGGTCGAGCTGAGCGTGCTTTGCGAGGTCATCTGCACTACCGACGGAATCTTCGAGAACTGTGTCTCGAGCGGCTGCGCGAGCGTCGAGGCGACCGACTCGGGATCGGCGCCGGGCAGCACGGCCGACACCTGGATGGTCGGGAATTCGACCTGCGGCAGCGGCGCGACCGGCAGATGCACGTACGCGGCCAGGCCGGCAAACAGGATGCCGGCGGTCAGCAGGCAGGTAGCGACGGGATAGCGGATGAACACCGTGAAGGGGTTGGTACGCATGTCAGTCGGCACCCATCGCGACGGTACCCGCGCCCGCATCAAGCGCGTGCGGGACGTCGGTAGTGGTATCCGCGCGCAGCTCCCCAGCGGGAGCGGGCAGTAGCGTCGCCGCGACGCGCGCGCCATCCCGCAGCAAATACTGGCCCTGCACGACCACGCGCTCGCCGGACTTTAGCCCGCTCGCGATCACGGCGTAGCCGAGCACCCGCGGCCCGAGCTGGACCGGGCGCAGCGCGACTGTCTCGCCTCCACCGATCACGTAGACGAACTGGCCGTTCGGTCCTGTCTGGATCGCGTCTTCCGGCACCGCGAGGACGCCGCGCAGATTGTCCACGACGGTGCGGATCATTACCGACTGCCCCGGCCAGAGCGCGCCGTCGGCATTGTCGAAGCTGCCTTTCAGGCGAATCACGCCGCTCTTTGCATCGACGCGGTTGCCGATCGTCTCCAGGCGACCGCGCGACAGCACGCGGGTGCCGTCGGTGTTCAGCGCCACCACCGCAACGTTGCCGCCGCGCAGCGCGGCCTGGATGTCGGGCAACGCGTTCTGCGACTGCGCATACATCACCGTTACGGGGGCGGTGGTGACGAGCGTGAGGATCGGCGTGTCGTTGGCGCGCACGATGTTGCCCTGATCGGCGAGCCGGAACCCGACCCGTCCGGAGATCGGTGCGCGCACCGTCGTGTAGTCCACCGAGACGCGCGCGTTGGCCACGGCCGCTTGGTCGCCGCGGACCTGTGCGGCCAACTCGTGCACGCGCACGCGCTGTGCCTCGAGCGCCTGCGTGGAAGTCGCATTCACCTCGGCGAGGCGCTCTTGACGCGTCAGCTCGACGCGCGCGTTAGCGAGCGTGGCCTGATCCTGCGCAAGGCGCGCGGCGGCCTGATCGACCTGCGCCTGAAGTGCGCGGCGGTCGATGTCTACGAGGGCGTCGCCTTCACGCACCTGCTGCCCTTCCCTGAAATGGATCCGCGTGATCTGGCCGTCGACCTGGCTGCGCACGGTGACGTCGTAGAGCGGCGTCACCGTGCCGACCCCGGTCAGGTAGACGGGCACGTTCATCGTACCGACCACGGTTGCGGTCACGGGCACGGCGGGCGCGGCCTTGGCCGCTTGCGCATGCGCCGTTTCGGGCGAGCGCGCGAGCCATGCGAGTAGGCCGGCCCCGATCAGCGATATCGTTGTGAGGACAACCAGACGACGGCGTGTGGCGAAAGACATGGGATGGCAGTTGCAGAGGTCGACGACAAAGGGATGCCGCGCGGCGCATGGCGCCGCCGCGGTGACGGAGGCACACGATGCGACGGCGAGAGCCGGCGTGCCATGGCGGATGCGATCATTGGCTCCAGCGCTCGGTGCTCGCGAAGAAATCGGCGATCGTGTGCTATCCGCCCTCGGCCAGCGCGCGCACGTAGATGAACATCGATACCGCGAGATCCAGCACGCCTAGGCCGAACGGCGTGAAGGTCACCGGCGTTCCTGGGTCGAGGCACAGTTTGCCGAGGATACGCTGGCCGATCGTGGCCGATACGAAATCGCGACGTTCGTAGTGCTGCTGCGCGAGACGCGGCGCGGCGCTGCAGGTCCGCACCGGATACGCGTCGCGAGCACTGAAGTTCCGCGCGAACGCGGCTGCATGGTCGGGCGAGCCGTCGTGGATGCATACCTCGTAGAAATGCCAGTGCCAACGCAGTCTTGATGTTCATCGAACTACCGCGATTGAATCCCTCGAGTTTCAGATAAACCTGCCTGCCCGCCGCGAATTCATTGCGTCGCAGGAATATACGATCGTTGATTATCTGTTCGATTGATTCGAATTTCATGTGGTATCTGAATAAATCAATCGATAACGATCAAGCCTCCGCCGGATTAAAAATTCGAGCGGATGGGCGAATTGCGCTCAATTTCGCGTTGGGTAAATCTAACGAGGTCGAGGACAAAACCGAAAAAGTCAGGAGTATCTAAGTTTTTCGAGAGGGAAATGACAGAAAATCCTTGCCGTATCGGGAATGATCTGGCGTGTCGATTTTGCCGGATACAGACGGCCCTCGAATCCGCGTGCGATGTGGGGTGACGCGCAAGTCTTCGCGGCGCGATTCCACGCTCACGTCGGCGTAGGACAGTAGCACGCACGGAACAAACACGGGCAAACCCGTTCGCCAGTGCGAACGCGACGATGGTGCCCGCCCATGACAACTAGCGACGCCTGCTCGACGAGAATCGGCTGCCGGACGCCGACCGCGAGCAGATGCTCGCTGACTTCCTCGAAGCGCGAGGCCGGGACGTCTTCGGTGGGAAGAAGGATCTCGGGCGGAAGCAGCACCACACTGGGATTTGTCGCATCTGCACATCGATGAATCTCGGAATTCATGTCGCGCCCTTCTACTGTTCGCCGGGCCTGCCGGTCGCTGCGAGTGCGGCAGGCCCGAGCGCTCTCCGTTATTGGTTGATCCGGCTTGCGCGTGCTCTCTCATCCGCAAGGCCGACGATGACTTCGACGATCCGCGCGCAGGTGTCGCGTACACCTCGCTCGGATCTAGGCACGATGAGGTCTGGCCCACTTCGCGGGACGCCGATGCCGTCTGCTTCCACTTCGAGTTAACGAATTCAACAGCACCTTTTCGATTTTGTCAATGAAAAGGCCGATGAATCGGTACGGAAATTTCCTCGTGAAGTTTTCGTCACTGAGGTTACGCGAATTGAGGATATTTAGCATAGTACTCCCGACTAGATGTTTCGTTTTTTTATTTTGTTGGCGCGATTAGATTTGACAGAGAAACAATGACGCGGCGGAACTGATGATTCCCATATTATGAGTGAGAGGAATATGGATTTGTATATTCGGAATAAGTGAGGTATAAGATGTCTGCTTGAGAAACGTCTCAAGCGATTCGGTACGTTAGCGATTTAAAAAAGACGAAAGCCATTCCGAGGGTGCGTGTATCCGCGATACGCGTACTGGGACAAAACAATCCAAAGACGAACGTGCTATGAGAGAGCATAGACGTGGCATTCCCCTGATCCGCGCATGCCATGAATTCCTGTGCGCCGCGGATCTGCCGATCGCCGCGACGAGCGGCATGCGACGCGTGATCGGGGCGGCGCATCGTGTACTCGACGCGAGCGGTTCGGGCGCGGCAGGGTTGCAGGCGCTGCGTGACGGCGCGGCTCGGGTGACGGTGTTGTGCGATCGCGGTGCGCCTGTCACGCGGATCGGCTCGCAGCACGACGATTTCGCGGATCGGCTCGCATTTGCGGACGAGGCGACGCTGGCGGCGCAGGCTGCGCGTTTCGATCTCTTGCTCGGCCCCGTGAAGATCGGCGCGAACGGCGTGGATCTGCACTACGGCCGACGGCTCGAAAGTCTACTCGAGCGTTTCGGCGCTTCGCGGGCCTCGGTATTGCCCAACACCGTCTGCTACAGCGCGCAACTGGTGGAATGGCGCGATGCGAACCGCCTCGATGCAGATCTCGAGGCGCGTGCCCAGGAGCTCGGGGCGCGCTACTCGGTCGATTTCGAGCCGGCGCTCGAGCGCATCGCCGCAGCACCGCCCGGGCGCGAGCGCCTGAACGCCGAGTGCCTGCGTCCCCTGCATTCGCCCATGTCCTTCCTGACCTGTCAACCATGCCAGCCGCGAGCGCGGCAGCCCGATGGGGTTGCCGCGGTGCCTCAGGCGCGGGCGTCGTTGACACTGCGTGCGGAGCAGCCGGGCTGCGCCGACGCCGTGGTGTGGACCCAGGAACTAATTCACGACGGCATCGTGGTTGGGCGTGCCCGAGCCATCGGTTGGTTGCCGCAGCGCGTGGAGCTCCTGCCGGGCGAAGCACTTGACGTGGTGCTGGACGATATCGGCGAGGCTGTGCCGCTGGTCGACGGCGAGGCCGCCTCGTGGTTCGCCGCGCCGCTTCGAGCCGATGCGCACGGCACCATCGTACCGCTCGTGTTCTGGTTGACCGGCATTTCCGGAGCGGGCAAGACGACTATCGCGACGCGCTTCGAGCAGCATGCGCGCGCGCGACGCTGGCCGTCCACCATACTCGACGGCGATGCGCTACGCAGCGGACTCAACGCCGACCTCGGTTTCAGCGACGCCGATCGCGCGGAGAATGTACGGCGCATCGCCGAAGTCGCGGCGCTGATGGCGGACACCGGCCGAGTCGTGATCGTGTCGTGCATTTCCCCGAAGCAGGCATTTCGCGACGCCGCGCGCGCGATCATCGGCGCCGAGCGTTTCGTCGAGGTGTTCGTCGACGCACCGCCATCGGTGGCCGAGGCACGCGATCCGAAGGGGCTGTACCGGCGCGCGCGCGCCGGGCTGATTGCCTCGTTCACCGCGATCGATTCGGGATACGAAATACCGCGCGCGCCACGTATCCACATCGACACCACGGAGATGGACGTGGAGGCCGCGGCCCTGTGTCTGAGTCGTCACTACGAAGGGCTGTTCCGGCCTGCGTCGCGCACCGGCGATGCCGAAGTAGCCGCTGCCTGAGCGCGGCTTCGCCCGATTCCGCACTACTAGCGAGAGCCATAATGACCCAGCACGACTTGGCCGACAAGCATGACCCGAACCGGGCTTCAGGGGACTCGTTCGCCCGACGTTTCTCGACCGCTTCGGCTCAGGCGATTGCAACGGCGGACTCGCTGACGGCGCGCTTCACCGAGATTGCCGCGCTGCACCCCGATGCGCCCGCCGTCGAGCACGGCGGGCGACGCTGGACCTATGGCGAACTCGCCGCGCGCGCCTCGCGCGTCGCGGCGGCCTTGCTGGCCGCGGGCGATGCCGGCGAGGAGCCGGTCGCGCTGCTCTATGCTCATGGCGCACCGATGATCGCGGCGCTGTACGGCGTGCTAGGCGCGGGCAAGTTCTATGTGCCGCTGATCGCCGATCATCCGCTAACGCATCTGCAGGCCGTGGTGCAGGAGTGCGGCTGCCGGATCGTGCTTGCGGCCCCCGAGCATGCGGCGCTGGCCGCCTCGCTCGGACTGGCCGTGTGCGTGATCGACGACGATTCACTGCCCGAGGCCGGCACGCCACTGCATGCGCGGCGGCCCGAGGCGATCAGCTATCTGCTGTTCACCTCGGGCACGACGGGCGTGCCCAAGGGCGTGATGCAGTGCGACCGCAACGTGCTGCACCACGCGGCCTGCTACGCGTCGTCGGTCGGACTCGAGCGAGACGATCGCATGACGCTGCTGCCATATTACGGCTTCGACGCTTCCGTGATGGACATCCATGCGACGCTACTCACCGGTGCGAGCCTGCATCTCTGGGACGTCCGCCGGCGCGGCGTGGACGGCATCGGCGAGTGGCTGGTGCGCGAGCGCATCACGATCTGGCATTCGACGCCGAGCGTGCTGCGCGCCGCGTTTCCCTGCTTCGCCCGGCCAGCCGCGTTGCGCTGGGTGGTGCTGGGCGGAGAGGCCGCGGTCGGCGGCGACGTCGCGCTGGTGGCGCATCATGGCGGACAGCAGTGCGGCCTCATCAACGGCCTCGGCCCGACCGAATGCACCACCGCGCTGCAATACGTAGCCGATCTCGAAGTCGATGCGAATGCGGTGCGTCTGCCGGTCGGCAGGCCCGTGCCGGGCATCCAGGCCACATTGCTCGATGCGCAGGGGCAGCCGGGAGCGAGCGAGGGCGAGCTAGCGATCATCAGCCCGTTCGTCGCGCTCGGCTACTGGAACCGCCCTGAGCTGAGCGCCGAGCGCTTCCACGAGGCGCCGGAGAGCAAGGCGCGCCGCTATCGCACGGGTGATGTGTTGCGCCGCGACGCGAGCGGCTGCTACGAGCATCTCGCTCGCGTCGACGATCAGGTCAAGATCCGCGGGATGCGCGTCGAGCTTGGCGAGGTGCGGGCCGTGCTTGCCGCGCATCCGGACGTCCGGCAGTCGGTCGTGTTGCCGCGCACCGACACGCCTGCCGGCTCGGTCTCGATCGTGGCCTACGTGGTCACAGCCGATCCGGCCGCTGACGTATCGGCGTTGCGCGCGCACGTGGCCGCGCGGCTGCCGGGTTACATGGTGCCGGCGGCGATCGTGCCGCTCGCCGAGATGCCGCTGTTGCCGAATGGCAAGCTCGATCGCAAGGCCTTGCCGGTCCTGCGCCCGCCCGAGCCGGGCGCCGCGCGCAAGGCGCCGCGCACACCGCTGCACCGCGCGCTGGCCGGCTACTGGGCCGACGTACTGCGGCTCGAGGTAGTGGGCATCGACGAGAACTTCTTCGAACTCGGCGGTGACTCGTTGCTCGGCACCCAGCTACTGGGACGTGTGCGGCGTGAGCTGGAGATCAATGCGCAACTGGCGGACCTGTTCCGCCATCCGACGGTCGAGGCGTTGGCCACGCATCTGCTGGAGTCGCAATGAGCGATCTGCTCGAATCGCGCGCCAAGTCCGATACCCAACTCGTGGAGTTGCCGCCTGGCATGGCCGGGCAGCCCGCGCGGCGCTTGTGGTTCACTGTGCTGCGCGGCCCCTTCGCCTATCCTGCGTTTAGGACGATCTGGTGCGCCAGCCTGATCGGTAACGTCGGCGGATCGATCCAGACCGTGGCGGCGGCCTGGCTCATGACGTCGATGGCGCCGTCGCCTGCAATGGTGTCGCTGGTGCAGACCGCCTCGACACTGCCGATCGCATTGTTCGCATTGATGTCGGGCGTGGCGGCGGATGCCTGGGATCGCCGCACCGTGATGCTGGTATCGCAGTCGGTTATGCTGAGCGCCGCGCTGTGCCTGGCCCTGCTGGCGGCGTGGAGCGTAATGACGCCGGTGTGGCTGCTTTTCTTCACCTTCCTTAGCGGGTGCGCCGGCGCGATGTTCCAGCCGGCATGGCAGTCGGCCGTCACCGAGCAGGTGCCGGCGCGCGAGCTGTCGGCGGCCATCGCGCTCGACAGCTTTTCGCTCAATATCGCGCGCACGGCCGGCCCGGCGCTCGGTGGGTTCGTGGTGGCGACGCTATCGCCGCAGGCCGCGTTCGGATTCAGCGTGCTGACCTGCGCCTGGCTGGTGGGCGTGCTCGCACGCGCGGTCCGCGGCACCGGCGTGGCGCGCGAGTGTCGTCACGAACCGCTGGCGGCGATGCTCGGGCAGGGCTTACGCTATTGCTTCGGCAACGCCGGCCTGCGCGCCGCGCTGCTGCGCAGCACCGCGTTCGGTTTTCTCGGCAGCTCGGTATGGGCACTGTTGCCCTTGTTCGCGCGGCTGCGCTTTGGGGGCGACGCGGCCACCTACGGCGTCTTGCTCGGGTCGTTCGGCGCCGGCGCGGCCGCCGGCGCCCTCGGCGGCGCCGCGCTGCGCATGTGGCTCGGTCGTGAAACGCTGCTCGCGCTCTGCACGCTGAGCTTCGCTGGGGGCATGGCGATCGCGGCGTGGAGCCCGACGCAACTCGTATCCCTTGCCGGCCTCGTGATGGCGGGCGGCAGCTGGGTGGTGGTGGTGTCGACCTACAACCTGACGATCCAGACCGCGTCGCCAGCCTGGGTGGCGGGGCGCTCGCTGTCGCTGTTCCACTCGTGCATCGTCGGCGGGATGGCGATCGGCAGCTATCTCTGGGGGCTGGTCGCGACTACCACGTCGATCCGGCTTGTCTTTCTTGTCTCCGCGCTGTTGATGGCGCTGGTCGCCACGCTGGCGAAATGGCTGGTGCTGCCGACGCAGGATGCGCCGCACCCGCCGGCGCCGTCCGTCCCTGAGGGAGCATCGCAATGACGACGCATCGATCCGTGACCCATCGGGCAACAGGCCCGGCTGGGGGCCCGTGCCTCGCGCGGCTGGTGCGCGCGGGTGCGCTGTGGTGTGGCGCCGCACTCGCCGTCGCGCTTGCCGGCTGCGCGACCGGGCCGGACTATCAACAGCCGGCGGTGACCGTGCCGGACGCATGGAAGATCGATCCGGCATACGCTAACTGGCACCCGGCCGTGCCGTCGCGCGCCTCGCTCGACGACGCATGGTGGACGGCGTTCGGCATCGACGAGCTCGACGAACTCGAACACCGCATGCTTGATCGCAACCAGACGCTGCGCGAGGCCGCCGCGCGTTACGATCAGGCCCGGGCGCTGCTGGCGGAGTCCGCCTCGGTGCGGTTGCCGGAAGCAGGCGTAGGCTTTGCCGCGCAGCGCCGGCGCATCTCGGCCAATCGGCCGTTGACCGAATACGACTCGCCGAATGACTCCACGGTGCAGAACGATTTCGAGGCAGGCGCGTGGCTGTCGTGGGAAGTCGACCTGTTTGGACGCGTGCGCCGTTCGGTCGAGGCTTCCTCGGCAGACACGGAGCAGTCGGCCGACGACCTGGCCAATGCACGGCTTGCGTTGACCGCGCAGCTCGCCTCGGCGTATTTCGCGCTGCGCGCCCTCGATGAGGAACGCGATATCGTGGCTCATTCGATCGAGTGGCAGCAGAAGGCGCTCGACTTCGTCGAACAGCAGCGGAAGTTCGGACAGGTTTCCGAACTCAATGTGCTGCAGCAGCAAACTGACCTCGACGCCACGCGTGTGCAACTGCATCTGCTCGCGACGCAGCGCTCCCGCTACGAACATGCGATCGCCACCTTGGTCGGGGAGCCCGCGCCGCAGTTCTCACTGGAGCCGAATCGCGAAGCCCATGCGCTGCCGGTGCTTCCCACCGGCGTGCCGAGCGAGCTGCTGCAGCGGCGTCCCGACGTGGCCGCCGCCGAGCGTGCGATGGCGGCCGCCAACGCGCGCGTGGGCGTGGCGAGCGCCGCGTATTTCCCGAGCCTCGTGCTGTCGCCGTCGATCGGCTGGCAGAGCGGGCAGTTCGCCACGCTCGCAACGGTACCGAGCCTCGTATGGTCGCTCGGCGCGTCAATCGGCGAGACCATGTTCGACGGCGGCCGGCGCGCTGCTCGCAAGAGATTCGCGAGCGCCGGTTATGACGCGGCTCAGGCGCGCTATCGCGCCGCGGTGCTGACGGCATTCCAAGAAGTGCAGGACGCCGTGACGGGCCTGGACGTGCTGGACGCGGCAGCGCAGCAGTCGCGTAGTGCTGTCGACCACGCGCAGCGGCTGCTGGCGCTCGCGAGCGCGCGCTATCGAAACGGCATGGTCACGTACCTGGACGTCATCGAGGCGCAACGCGCGGCGCTGGCTAGCGATCGCGAGGCGGCCCGCATCCGCGGCATGCAGGCCGATACCGTGGTGCGGCTCGCGAGGGCGCTCGGCGGCGGCTGGCAAGCGCCTCAGGCCTTGGCGACCCGCTAGTCGGCTGGGGACCCGGACGGCTTCGGGCAAAGCGGCATGAGCGATTTTTCCGCTGCTTTCGAATCGACACGAGGAAGGCATGACGACAATTGCGATTATCGGCGCGGGTTTTTGCGGCGCGACGCTGGCGATGCACTGGCTGCGCTCCCCCCCGGTGCGGCCGTTACGGCTGCTGCTGATCAACCGCTCAGGCGCGATGGCGCGGGGCGTGGCATACGGCACGCGCACGCTCGATCACCTGCTCAACGTTCCCGCCGGGCGCATGAGCGCCGACGAGGCCGACGTTGACGATTTCTATCGTTACGCGCAGCAGCGCGACGCACGCCATACGCGGGCGAGCTTCGTGCCGCGCCGCATCTACGGCGACTATCTCGAGGCTCGCCTGACCGAAAGCATCGAGCGGGCCGGCGACGGCGTGACGGTTCGCAGCGTGGTCGGAAGTGCGGTGGCCATCGCTCCGCCGGACGGCGAGCGGCCTCCCGCGATCACGATGGCCGACGGCGAGCTGATCCGTGCCGATTGCATCGTGATTAGCAACGGCAACCAGATGCGGGGCGATCCGCCCGCGGCCAGCGTCCCGCGCGAGGTCCTGGAGCGCGGGCGCTACGTGAGCGATCCGTGGCGGTCCGGAGCATTGAGCGGCATCGACGGCGCGGCGCCGGTACTCCTGATCGGTAGCGGGCTGACCATGGTCGACGTGGTGCTTGGCCTGCGCGCGCGGGGACACACGGCGCCGATTCGCGTGGTGTCGCGCCACGGCCTGCTGCCGCAAGCGCATCGCGAAATGGATGCACCGCCGCACTATGACGGACGGCTGGCGGCGGAGATGCTGGCGCGGCCCGAGGTTCGCCACTATCTGCGGGTAATGCGCGAGGCACTGGTCGATGCGGCATGCGCGGGCCGCGACTGGCGCGATGTGATCGGCTCGATCCGCGAGGCCACGCCGCTGCTGTGGCGTCGCCTCGCCGATTGCGAGCGCCGCCGCTTTCTGCGCCACCTGCGGGCTTACTGGGACGTGCACCGTCATCGCTGCGCGCCCGAGCCTGCTGCCCGGCTGCACGCCGAATTCGAGCGCGGCGCGCTGAAGCTAATCGCCGGACGCGTGACCGGCTACGAATGGCGGGCGGATGGCGTGGAAGTGGCCGTGCGGCGGCGCGGCTCGGATGCGCCGGAGCGGCTCGGCGTCGCGGCCGTGATCAACTGCACCGGCCCGGCGCCCGACTTCGGCGACGCGGCGGACTCACTGTTCGGCCGCCTGCACGCCGACGGGCTGATCAAGCGTGACGCGATCGGCATGGGCTTCGCCGTCGCCGACAGCGGAGCTGTACTGGATGCGCGCGGTACGGCCTCGGACTGGCTCTACTACGTTGGTCCGTTGCTGCAGGCGCGCGACTGGGAGGCCACGGCGGTGCCGGAGCTACGGCGCCACGTGCGTCGGCTCGCCGAAACCCTTGTGCTGCCGCAACGCGAGCGCGTACCGGGCTGAGGTTGTGCAGCCGTTCTGCAAGGGTCGGATGGATCATCTGTCAAATAGGACTACTGATGGACAAGTCAGGGAGCATCAACGCGATTGAGCGGGTCGCGGCACTGCGTAGCCGGCTGGCGGCGCATCTCGGCATGACCGGCACGGAGCCTGACGAGTACCTCTTCGAGCGCACCGTGCAGACGCTCGCGCCGGCCCTACTGGTGCGTATCGTGCGTGAATGCGTTGTGCCGGACGCGAGGCGGATCGACGTGCTCAGCTGCGCATCGCTTCGCGAGCTGTCGCTGCTCGGCGAGCGGACCGCGGCCGCGCCAGATTTGCCACGCGAGAACGCAGGCGACGCGATACATGATGATGCGCAGCGCGCGACGCACGGCACGACGCGCGATACCGCGCGTCCGTCCACGGCCGCTATGCATTGCGACACGCCGGCCTCGGCGACGGAGCGCGACATGTGGCTGGCCGAGCAGGTTCAGGATGGCGCCGCCTACCATCTGTCGTTCGCATTGCGCTTCGACGCGATGCGCGATGGCCGTCTCGATTCCCAGCGGATGCGCCGCACCATCGCGTCGATCGCGGCACGCCATCCGCTGCTGCGGGCGACGTTTCACGGCGAGGGCGTGGCTCTTCGTCGGCGCATTCTAGACATGATCGAGCTCGACTGGTCGGAGGCGGCCGTGGTGCCGGCCGACGATGCGGCTTTGCGTGCTGCACTCAGGGCATTCGCGCGGCGGCGCTTCGTGCTCGATACCGGTCCGCTGTTCCGCGTGCGCCTGCATCGACTCGGCAAGGACGGCGACGTGCTGCAGTTTGTGGCGCACCACATCGTATTCGATGCGCATTCGCGAATGATCGTCATGCAGGAGATTGTGGATGGCTATCGTGCTCGCGGCGGCATTGGCGCGGCCGCGGACGCAGGCGATGATGGTGCGTTGTCGCCGGACATGCCGAACATCGGCTCGCCAGCGCAGCCGTTGGCCGGGCCGGCCACAGAGGCGCTGCGCGACTACTGGCGCACCCGGCTCGCGGACGTGCCGCATCTGCTCGATCTGCCGACTGATTTCGCGCGTCCGGCCGTGCGCGACGGCGTCGGCGCGGTCGCCGCGCGGCGGCTGCCCGTCGCGCTGGCGGAGCGGCTCGCCACGGTCGGTGCTGCGTACGGGGCATCGCTGTTTATGGTGCTGCTGGCCGGCTGGCAGATCCTCTTGCGTCGCTACAGCCGACAGGCCTCGTTCGTGCTCGGCACGCCCATGTCGTTGCGCGAGAGCGGCTGCGACGACGCAAAGGTCGGCTACTTCGCCAACCCTGTCGTGCTGCGCGCCGCCGTCGACGACGACGAGCCGTTCGGCGCCTTGCTTGCCAGGGTGGCGAGCGACACCCTCGAGGCGTACGAACGGCGCGCACTGCCTATCGGCGAGGTGATCGAATTGGCCGGCGTGACGCGCGGCACCGGCCATACGCCGCTGTTCCAGGTGATGTTCGAGTTCCACAACGAGCGGCACGACGGCGAGCAGGGCGACCTGCCGGCGCCGGTGCCTCACGACGCCGGCGCGGCCAAGTATGATCTGAGTCTAGAGATCGCGTATCAGGCCGACGGGCTGGCCTGCACGACCGAATATGCCACGGCGCTGTTCGCGCCAGCATCGATCGCGGGCATGCTCGAACAGTACGAAGTGCTGCTCGGCGAGATAGCGGCCGCGCCGCAGGCTAGCGTCGCGACGCTAGCCTGCACTCCGCCTGGCGATCCCGCCCGGATCGAACGGTGGAATGCGACGGCATTCGGGGCGCACGGCAGCGCGCTGATCCACGAGCGTTTCGAGGCACGGCGCCGCAGCGTGCCCGACGCTCCCGCGTTACGCCTCGGACACGCGGTGCTGACCCACGCCGAACTGGGGGAGCGCGTCGATGCGCTGGCCAGCCAGGTGCTTGCCGTGACGGGCGGCGCACCGCGTCATGTCGCGCTGTGCTTCGAACGTTCGTTCGAGATGCTGGTGGCGATACTAGCCACCCTCAGGGCGGGCTGCGCGTATCTGCCGATCGATCCTCGTCTGCCCGGCGAGCGGATCGAGTTCATGCTGCGCGACAGTGACGCAGCGCTGCTGTTGACGGTCGAACCGATCTTCCGCGCGGGCTTCGCCTCGTACGCGATAGAGACGCTGTGCCTCGATGCCGCGCCGCTACTCCCGCAGCCGGGCGCAGTGCGCGTGATGCCGGCCGTCGCGCCCGACGCCACCGCCTACTTGCTCTACACCTCGGGCTCCACCGGCCAGCCGAAGGGCGTGGCCGTCACGCACGCGAACGTGACGAACTTGCTCGACGCGGTGCAGGCCCGCTATCCGCTGGGCCAAGGTGACTGCTACCTGCTGAAGACGAACTACGCGTTCGACGTCTCGGTGCCGGAGCTGTTCGGCTGGTTCGTCGGCCATGCCTCGCTTACGATCCTGCCGCCCGGCGAGGAGGGGTCGCCCGACCTGATCATGGCGGCGATGTGCCGGTTCGGCGTCACGCACGTCAATTTCACGCCGTCGATGCTGCGCCTGTTCGTGCGGGAAGCCGCCGCGGACCTGCGTTTCCGCGCGCAGCACCGACTTCGCTACGTGCTGGTCGCGGGCGAGGAACTGCCGGTCCCGCTGGCCAACACCGCGCTCGACGTGTTGCGGCCCGCGGCGATCGAGAACGTCTACGGCCCGACCGAGGCGACTGTGTTCGCCACCGCCTACTCGCATGCGGCGCCGCTCGGGAGCGCACGCGTGCCGATCGGGCGGCCGCTCGGCAACTATCGCGTGCACGTGCTCGACCGGATGCTGCGGCCGGTGCCGGTCGGCATGCCGGGCGATTTCCACATCGCCGGCGCCGGTGTGGCGCGCGGCTACCTCAATCGCGATGCGCTGAACACAGAGCGCTTCCTGCCGGATCCATTCACGCCGGGCGGGCGGATCTATCTCACCGGTGATCTCGCGCGCTGGACCCACGACGGCCACATCGAATTTCTGGGCCGCATCGACCAGCAGGTCAAGATCCGCGGCTACCGCATTGAGCTTGACGAGATCGAGAAGGCCCTGAACGCCCATCCGTTCGTTGCGGAGGCAGCCGTGGCGGTGCGTCGCGACGAGGACGGCCGCGCGCAACTGGTGGCACATGTCACGCCCGCGCCGTGTGACGGCGCGTTCGATTCGGCGGCCGCTCGCGAGGCGCTGGTGGGCACGCTGAGGGCGAGCCTACCCGAATACATGGTGCCGGGCGCGTTCAGCTTCGTCGAGGCGTTGCCCAAGGGAATCACGGGTAAGCTCGATCGCCGTGCGCTTGCCGCTCTGCCGCTACCGGAGCTGGTATCCGACGCCGGCGACGCGCTCGCCCCGCGCAACGCGACCGAGCGCACACTGTGGGAGATCTGGCGCGCGTTGCTGCGCGCACCGACGCTCGGCGTGACCGACAATTTCTTCGAGCTGGGGGGCGATTCGATCCTGTCGATCCAAGTGGCTGCGCGTGCGCGCCACCACGGAATCGCATTTTCAGCACGCGACGTGTTCCGCTTCCCGACCATTGAACTGCTGGCTGCAAACGCCCGCCATGACTCCAGCCACGCCACGAACCGGGTCACCGTGCAGCCCAGTGCGCACGACATGCCCTTGCTACCGATCCATCACGGGTTCTTTGCGCTCGACGAGGTGCACGTGGATCACTATCAGCAATCGCGGTTGCTGGACGTGCCGCCCGAACTCACGCCGGCATTTCTCGAGGCATGGCTCGAGACGCTGGTGGCCGATCACGACGCACTGCGCTTGCGGTTCGCGCGCGATGCGTCGGGCTGGCGAGCCACCTTCCTCGAGCCGGCGCTGTACGAAGACAGTGCACGGCTGATGTGCCATGACGACGCCGGCCAGGCGCCCGATGGCGCAAGCGCCAAGGCGCTGTTCGCCGCCGCGCGGCGCGCCGTGGGGCTTGCCGGCGGACCGCTGTTCGTCGCGGCGCTGGTACGCGGCGAAGCGCGGCGTGGCCGGCTGTTGCTGGTCGCGCATCACGCGGTAATCGACGGCGTGTCGTGGCGGGTGCTGCTCGACGACCTGCGCCGGGGTTTCACGCAATGGCGCGTGCGGAGCGGCATCGAGCGCCGCCCGCGCGGCAATGGTTTTCAGGCCTGGGCGCGCGTGCTCCTCGCGGCACGCGACAGCGCGCCCTTGCTCGCCGAGCGCGACCACTGGCTGCGCACGCTGCGCGAGCCGGTGCCTCCGTTGCCGCTCGATCGCGCCGCGCCCGCTCGGGAAATCCGGCGCACCACGCGCATCGTCGAGGTCTCGCTCGATGCGCAAACCACGCGCGAGCTGCTCACGCGCACGCATCACGCCTATCGCACCCAGACTATCGAACTGCTGCTGGCCGGGTTGCTGACCGCGGCATGGCGCTGGCGCGGCCTCAATGCGCTGCGTGTCGCGCTCGAGGGGCACGGCCGAGAGACCGAAGCGCTCGCGCGCTACCTGCCCGAGGTCGAGCTGCCCGCGCTAGGCGAAACACTCGGCTGGTTCACCAGCTATTTTCCGCAGCGTCTCGCGCTGCCCGAATCGGAAGGCGCACCCGATCTGGCCGCGACGATCGCCGCGGTTAAGACGCAGTACCGCGCCACACCTCGGCACGGCATCGGCTACGGCGTGCTGCGCCATCTCGCGGCAGATGCCGAGCTGGCCGAGCTCGCGGCACAGGCCGCGCCGGAGATCGTCTTCAACTACCTCGGCCAGTTCGACGTGAGCGCCGACGAGGCGGCCGACATCCGTGTGCTGAGCACGGCATCTCGCGACGACATTACGCCCGAGCGAGCGCGCGAGCACCGGCTCGGCATCAACGGTGGGGTGGAGGACGGCAGCCTGCGATTCGAGATCGACTACTCGTGCGAGAGCTTCGGCGCGGCCGACATCGAGGCACTGGGCGCCTGCTTCGAGGCGGCGCTGTGCGAGATCGCCGCTCATTGCACCGCGCAATCAGGCTGGTGTCCGATGCCCGTGGATTTCCCGCTCGCCCGCGTGAGCCGCGACGAGTTGGCGCGCTGGCACGGAAGTCAGCCGGCGCTCGATGCACTGTATCCGGCCACTGCGATTCAGTTGGGCATGGTATTTCACAGCCTGATGCCGAATCACGCGAGCGCCTACGTCAACCAGGTACACATGACGCTCGGCGAGCATGTCGACGTCGCCTTGCTGCGGCGCTCCTGGGAGGCGGTGGTGGCGCGTCACGCGGCCTTGCGCACTGCCTTCGTCGGTTTCGAGCGCGAGCAGCCGCTGCAACTGGTGGCCGCCTCGGCGCCGC
Source organism: Burkholderia sp. SIMBA_062 (assembly GCF_046534765.1). Classification (NCBI taxonomy): domain Bacteria; kingdom Pseudomonadati; phylum Pseudomonadota; class Betaproteobacteria; order Burkholderiales; family Burkholderiaceae; genus Burkholderia; species Burkholderia sp. SIMBA_062. The sequence continues at coordinate 66,622 of NZ_JAWRYD010000032.1, read as the reverse complement.
TGTCGTGGCGCGAGGTGGACCACCGCGGCCTTGCCGCCGACCCGCGCGAAGCGGCGTTCCGTGCGCTACTGCTCGCTGATCGCGTGGCGCCGTTCGACTTCGGCCAACCGCCGCTGATGCGCTTCCAGGTGATCCGGCACGATGTCGGCTGCCGCTTCGTATGGACCTATCACCACGCAATCCTCGACGGTTGGAGCCTGCAGCTGATCTGGGCCGATCTGGCGCGGGCCTATACGGCACTCGAAGCCGGTCACGAGCCGATGCTGCCCGTACCCGTGCAGTTCGGAGAATTCGTGGCATGGCGCGCTGCCCAGCCGCTCGACGAGGACCGGCGCTACTGGCGCGAGCAGCTCGGCGCGTGCACCTCGCGTACCGTGCTCTCCATCGAGCAGGCCGGCCTCGAGGCGCAGCCGTCCGATGCTGCGGTCGTGACCCGCGCGCTCGACGAAGCCGGCACGCGGCGGCTCGCCGAGGCGGCGAGGCGCACCAAGGTGACGCTCGCGATCATGCTGCAGGCGGCCTGGGCGCTGGTCCTCGGGCGTCACGGCGGGCAGTCCTCGCCGCTGTTCGGCGTCACCACGTCTGGGCGTGATGTCGAACTGTCTGGAATCGATGCGATGGTCGGACCGCTGATCACGACGCTGCCGGCGCGCGTCGATATCGACGCGCACGCGGCGCTGGGCGACTGGTTGCGTTCGGTCCATGCGCAGCACGTGGAGCGCGAATCCCATGCCTTGCTGGATCTCGTCGAGATCCAGCGCGAATCGGGCGTGCGCGCCGGGCAGCCGTTGTTCGACACGCTGCTCATGGTCGAGAACTACCCGGCGGCCGATCCCGACGCACGCGCGGCGCTCGGCGTGCGCGACTATGACTTCATCGACGAAACCCACTACGGGCTAACCGTGACGGTACGACCCGGCGCCCGCCTGCAATTCGACATTGCATTCGATCGTACGCGGTACCACATCAAGGACATCGAGATCATGACCGACCATCTGAACGCGGCACTGAACCGCATTCCCGACTACCTCGAGCAGCCCGTCGGCGCCTTGCTTACGGGCGGGGCCCCGCCGGAGGCGTCCGGTGCGGGATTGAGCCGCACTTGCCGGCAGGGCGAGCTGCGCCTCGGGCGCAATCTGGTGCCGCACCTGATCGAGGATCACGCGGTCGAAACGCCGACGCGGTGCGCGCTCGTCTGCAACGGGCACCGCTACACCTACGACGAACTCAATCGCGCCGCGAACCGGCTCGCTAATCGCCTGATGCGGGCCTGTCCCGAACTCGGCGCTGATTCGCTGGTCGGCCTGCGCATCACGCGCAGCGACCGCCTCGCGGTCGCCGTGCTGGCGATCTGGAAGATCGGCGCGGCCTATATTCCGATCGATCCGGTATTGCCGCGGCAGCGCATGCAGGAGATGCTCGAATCGGCCGCCGCGACGGTCGTGATCGCCGACGCCGCTGTGGCGGCCGCCGAGCCGGCATGCGCCGGTGTGCGCCGCTTCGTGTTCGACGAACTGGCGGCTTCCGATGCGACCATCGAGCACAATCCGGATGTGCACGTGTCGGGGCACGACCTCAGCTACGTGCTGTTCACCTCGGGCTCGACCGGCAAGCCGAAGGGCGCCATGATCGAGCACATCGGCATGCTCAACAACATCGTCAACAAAGCGCGCGACATGCAGATCGACGCGCAGGGCCGCGTTGCGCAGAACGCGTCGATGAACTTCGACGTATCGGTGTGGCAGATGTTCATCGCGCTGACGCAGGGCGGTACGACCTTCGTCTACGACGATCACACCGTGTACGACATCGACGGGCTGCTGCGGCGGCTCCACGACGACCGCATCACGATTCTCGAGGTGGTGCCCACTTACCTGCTCGCGCTCGTCGAACACCTCGAGGAGCATCCCGGGTTGCCGCGACCCGATGCGATGACCTACCTGATGGTCAACGGTGAAACTATCGATGCCGCGCTGCTGCGCCGCTGGTTTGCACTGATGCCGCACACGCGCGTATTCAACGCCTACGGGCCCACCGAGGCGTCGGACGACATCACCCATCATCTGATTTCGCCTGGCGACGTACTGGAGAATCCGGTGCCGATCGGCCGCGCGCTCGCCAATTTCGACATCTACATCGTCGACGAGCAGTTAAATCCCGTGCCGATCGGCACGCGCGGCGAGATCGTGGTGACGGGCGTGGGCGTGGGGCGCGGCTATGTGGGCATGGCCGGGGCTACCGCCAAGGCGTTCGTGAACAGTCCGTTTCCGGATCGCTACAAGGGCCGCCTGTACCGAACCGGCGATCTCGGTGTGATGCGCGAGGACGGTGTGCTGATGTTCCATGGCCGCAGGGACCGGCAGGTGAAGGTGCGCGGCATGCGCATCGAGCTCGAGGAGGTGGAGGCGAGCCTGCGTGCGATCAAGGCCGTGCGTCAGGCCGCCGTGCTGGTAATCCAGCCCGAACGGGGCGACGCGTTCTTGTGCGCATACGTGGTGCCGCGCGAGGCGGACGAGCGCGACGCCATCGTCGAGGCGCTCAAGGCGAAGCTGCCGCCTTACATGGTGCCGTCGGTGTTCCGCTTCGAGGCGGCGCTGCCGCAGCTGCCGAGCGGCAAGATAGACCGCAACCGCTTGCGTGAGGAATTCCGTCACGAGCCGTCGCGCGTGGCGCGTGTCGCGCCGGGCACGCCGGTGCAGTGTCGGCTGACCGAGGTGTTCGCCGAAGTGCTCGGCCATGACGGTTTCGGCATTCACGACGATTTCTTCGAACTGGGCGGCGATTCGTTCAAGGCGATCCGGATCGCGGCCAAGTACGGTGCGCCGCTCGAAGTCACCGACATTTACGACCACCCGAGCATCGAGGCACTGGCCGACCACCTCGAGCGTGCGCCCGCCGAGTCTGGTTCGGTGGTGCTGATGGCGGGCGACACGGCCCGCGCGAAGGCCGTGCTGGTGTGCGTGGCCAACGCGGCCGGCGGCCCGGTCAGCTTCGTCGATACGAGCCGCGCGGTGGGCGAGCACGAGGCCGACCTCGCGTTGTTCGCGGTGAAGCTGCCGCGTACGCCGGTGAGCGACGACGCGGCCCTGCTGGCCGAGATCCGGCGCCTGGCCGAACAGGTCTCCGACGATTTGCTGGCGGCAACGACGCTGCCGGTGATCGTGTTTGCGCAGTGCAACGGATCAGCGCTGGCGATCGCGATCGCACGCGAACTCGCGCGCCGCAAGGCCGATCTGCGCGCACTCTGCGTCGGCGGCGCGCTGATGCGCATGCGTCACGGCAAGCGCGACACCCGCAGCGACGAGCAGATCTTCTCGTTCCTCGGCGGCGTCGGCGCGACGCTGCCGGCCCAGGCCGACGAGCAGGCATTCTTCCTGCACGATTTCCGCTATGACAGCTGGCTCGCCGACGTCTACTACGATCATCTGAACGACGAGATGCAGGCCGGCGCGCTGGAGGTGCTCGACGTGCCGGTGTGGTGCATGGTGGGCACCGAGGACCCGCTGGTGGAGGGCTACGCGCAGCGCCACGCGGACTGGCTCAACGTCGGCCGGCAGGTGCGCCTTGTCGAGTACGCCGGCATCGGTCATTACCTACTGCGCGATTGTCCCGACGCGCTGGCGCGCTCGCTCGGCAACGTATGGCGCGACGCCGAGCAAGCGACGCGCACAGAGGTCGTGGCATGACCGCGTCGGCATCCCGCATCGCCTTCGTCCATATCCCGCGCACGGCCGGCACGGCATTCGGTGAACATCTCGACCGACTCCATGCAGGTGCCAGGATCGCGAAGTTCTACGTCGACGACGAACATCCGGTGGTGAACGGCCGGATCAATGCGTATCGCGCGCTCGACGAGGCGGAGAAGGCCTCGTACGCGATGCTGCGCGGCCATTTCCCGTACGGCTTCGACGACAGCGAGCGCGGCAGCCGCTACGTGACGCTACTGCGCGAGCCGGTCTCGCGGCTCGTGTCGTACTACTTCTACGCGCTGAAGGAGCCGCTCAACTATCTGCACGCGTATCTTTTTCAGCGCCGCATCGGACTCGAGCGCTTCCTCGCTAGCGACGCGAGCATCGATCTCGACAACGCCCAAGTGCGGGCGATATCGGGCGCGCATTTCGACTCGCCCCGCGACCGCGTCGGGCCTGAGCACCTGGAGATGGCCAAGCACAACCTCGTCGAGCGTTTCGCGGCGTTCGGCCTGACCGAGCGCTTCGACGAATCGATGCGACGGTTCTCCTCGCGCTTCGAGTGGCCCGCAGCCGGCGTGCAGCGGCGCAACGAAGGCAGCTACGCGCGCGACCTGACGCTGAGCCCGAGCTGCCGGGAGCACGTCGAGCACACCAATCGCTTCGACATCGAGCTGTACCGATTCGCGCTCGAGCGCTTCGATCTCGAGGCCGCGCCGCCCGCGCCAACCGATCGCAACTGCGGTCGACACCCCGACACCACAAGGAGCTGACCACATGACCACCCTGGACCTGAGGCCGCTGAGCGGCACCATCGGCGCCCAAGTGCGCAACCGTACGCTGGCCGGCATCGTCGAGCACGGCGGTGTCGAGGAGATCCGCGCGGCGCTGCTGCGTCACAAGGTGCTGTTCTTCACCGACCAGCCCGCGCTCGATGTCGAAACGCAGATCGAGTTCGCGCGCCTGTTCGGCGAACTCGAGACGAATTTCCCTTCGTTTTCGGCCAAGGCCGATGGGCGCCCCGAGGTGACGGTGTTCGACGGCGACGTGCCGAGCGGACGTGCGTCGATCTGGCATACCGATCTGAGCGTCGCGAAGGCGCCGACCGCGCTGGGCGTCCTGTGCGTGATGGAGACACCGGCAAGCGGCGGCGACACCATGTGGGCCGACCTCGAGGCGGCCTACGAGAGTCTGTCGCCGGGCATGCAGGCCTTCCTTGAGGGCCAGCGCGCGGTGCACGACATGACCACCGAGCAGTATTCGCAACGCCCTGGGGCGTTCCAGGGCAAGGGCCGCACCGATATCGACCTGAGTAACCTGTTCGGCGCGGAGCATCCCGTGGTACGCGTGCATCCCGAGACCGGCCGCAAGTGCCTGTTCGTCAATCCTTTCATGACCTCGCATCTGACGGGCTTCCACTCCGACGAGAGTGCGACGATCCTGAACCATCTGTATGCGCAGATGGAGAAGCCACAGTTCACGGTGCGCTGGCACTGGTCGAATGGCGACGTCGCGCTCTGGGACAACCGCTGCACGATGCATACCGCTGTGGACGACTACGGCACCGGCCGGCGGTTCGCGCGGCGCGTGTGCGTGCGCGGCGACGTGCCGTTCGGCGTGATTCACCAACAGGCCACGGCCGCCGAGCTTGCCTGACAAGGTCGCGCGACGCGCGACAGATTGCGCCACGGCCGCGAGGCCGTGGTCCTCCTACCTGAATCTGAATGCCATCATGAATCCATCGACCATGCAGTCCGGCGTCGACTTTTCCGGCTCCGTCTACCTTGCCTCCAGCACCGTCCGGGCGGTCGCACAGCGCCTGAACTGGCGCGCGAAGGTGCTGATCAGCGGTTATGCGCAGGATTTCCGTGGCAAGCGTGTGCTGGATCTCGCCAGCCACGACGGACGCTTCATGCACGCTGCTCTCGCGCACGGCGCTGCGAAGGTAGTAGGCGTGGAGGCGCGCGAAAGTCACGTCGACGCCGCGCGGGTAAATCTGGCGCAGGGCGGCCATGCGCGTGAACGCTACGACGTGGTGGCCGGCGATCTCGTCGAATACCTGCGTTCGGTCGAACCGGGTGGCTTCGACACGATCCTCTGCTTCGGCGTGCTGAGCCACCTGATCGAGCATGTCGACGTGATGCGGGAGATCGGCCGCATCGCGCCGGGTGCCTTCATCCTCGACACCTGGGTGGCGCGCGAGCGTTGGAACCTTCGCGAGCGCCTGCGCAACCGCCGCGTCAACGCGTTCGTGCGCAACATGCAGCAAGGCGGCTTCGGCAAACGCTCGATGTTCACGCGAATGCATGGGTGGATTAATGACGTGCTGCCGAGCGAGCGCAGCCGCACCGGCAATCTGGTGCTGCTGTACGAGGACGCCGCGGCGCCGGGCGCCACTGTGCGCCAGAGCGGACTAATGGGCTGGGCCAACCGTTCCGCCGTGGAGATGCTGTTCGATCATTATGGTCTCGATCACGAGCGAGTCGACTGGCACGCGCAGGGCGTCACGGACTGGAGTGAGCTCGAGGACTACCGGCGCGGCGCCCGCGAGAGCTGGGTAGCACGTGCTCGGCGTACCTGAGGGAGCGCGCCCGTGAGCACGACGTTCCGAGACAAGGTGCGCGCCCGCTGGCCGCACTACGACGATCGCCGCGGCATATTCCTGGCCGGTGCGACGCCCGAGGAAATGCGGCGCGTGGCGAGCGAGACGCAGCTCGACTGCAAGCTGACCTGCCGCAGCCATCTGCAGGCGTTCGAAGCACATCTGCCGAAGCTGTATTTCCAGGGCGACGTCGCCGCCTGCGATTTCGCCGCGCTGCCGCCGCGCTACGTGATCAAGCCGCGCTGCCAGACTGGCGTGCTGATGCTGATGGATCACGGTACCGATCTGAAGACCGGTTCGGTGTTCGCGCCCGAGGAAATCCGCGCATTCTTCGCGCGCCAATGGTGCTATCGAGGCCTGAACAATCACGTGATCGTCGAGGAGATGGTCGAGAACCGCGACGGATCGCCGTGCGTGTCGCAGTTCAAGTGCCTGACCTTCCACGGCCGTGTGGAATACATCCACTACGTGACGGTCGGCTACGACTTAGGCTGCGTCGCATACGACTACGACCGCGACTGGAAACGTGCTGCGCTCTATCACAGCGCGCAGCCAATCGAGCGTGAGATCGCGCGGCCGACACACTTCGATCGCGTGATCACGCTGGCTGAGCAGCTCGCCGACTATTACCTCGGCTGGACGGGCATCAAGCACGTTCGTGTCGATCTGTTCGATTCGGACAAGGGGCCGGTGTTCGGCGAGTACGCGGGCGGCACCAACGGCGGCGAGGGCTTCACCGATGAAGCGCAGCGGTTGCTCGGCGCCTTGTGGTGACGAGGGCCGGCTCCATCCTGACAGGAGTGCAACCATGACATCCGCCGAATCATCCGGCCAGGTATGCGTGAAGCAGGTACAGCGGGTGCGTCATGCAGATTCGACCCGCATGGTGCGTCCCGGCGACTTCGACGCCCGAATCGTCGCTCGGCATGCCTCCCTGGCCGAGTTGCCCGAGCGCGGACGCTACGTGCCGCTGTATGCGGACTGGCGCGCAGCGCGGCTCGTCTATGGCCGCTGGGAGGGCGATGCCGCGTTGAGCGACGTGCCGTTCCTCTACCAGCATCAGCGTCGCCACGTGCGGTGGCTGGCCGAGGTGCCGTTCGACCTGCTCGATGCCTGGGACGACGCTGCGGGCCTGACGCCGACCTTCGTGTTCTCGATCGGCCGTTGCGGGTCCACGCTGCTGTCGCGTCTGCTGGCCGCCGCCGGAGAGCCGGCGATCTCGGAACCGGACGTGCTGACCAACGTCGCCTGCGTCGATGACGACGCCGAGCTCGCTGCGTTGCAGCGCTGGGGGCCGAGCGTCGTGCGCGCCGCAGTGTCCGGGCTCGCGCTTGCGTGCGGGCGGGCGCCGGTCATCAAGCTGCGGGCGCGCTGCAACCGAGCGGTCGAGGTGTTTCTGCAGGCCTTTGCACAGGCGCGCTACGTATTCATGTTCCGCGATCGGGACGATTGGGTGCGCTCCACCTCGCGCGCCTTCGGCGAGCGCGGCGAGGTGCTAGCCGAGCTGCTGAAGGTGTCGGTCGAGGCCTTCGACTGCCTACATCGCGCCGGCGTGGGACCCGAGCTGATCTGGTACGAGGATCTGTTGGCCGGGCCGCTTCCCGCGCTGCAGCGCATCGTGTCCGATCCGGCCAGCCTGGCGGCCTGCAGCGACGCCATCGTCGCGGCGCTGGGCAGGGACGCGCAGGAGGGCTCGGGTCTGTCGCGCGAGGTGATGTCGGTACGCGGCGCCGATGCCGACGCGCTGGCGGCGTTCGACGCCCGCTGGCGCACCATCCGCTGCGACGCGCTATTGAGCGCGCATAGTCTCGCGCGGCTGCGCTGAGCTTACTTCAAGAACCGGGAGATTCGATGAACCTCGACATTCAGATACGGGAGAGCCGCAGGCGCGTGCTGACGATGCTGCATGGTGCGCAGGGCGGCCATTTCGGCGGAGCGATGAGCGTGCTCGACACTCTGATGGTGCTCCATCACCGGATTCTCGACCGCGATCCGGCGCGGCGCGCTCAGGGGCGCGCGGATCGCCTGATCCTATCGAAGGGGCACGCATCCGTCGCGTTGTATGCGACGCTCGCCTCGGTCGGCGCGCTGCCCGAGGCCGAACTGGACAGTTACGGGCAGCACGGCGGCCGCCTGCCGTGCCATCCCGACATGACGCTGTTCGACGCGATCGATTTTTCGACGGGCTCGCTCGGCCAGGGCCTGTCGGTCGGGCTCGGCATGGCCTTCGCGCTGCGCGGCACGGGCGCGCGCGTATGGGTGGTGCTCGGCGACGGCGAATGCCAGGAAGGGCAGGTGTGGGAGGCCGCGCAACTCGCGTCGCGCTACGGCGTCGACAACCTGCATGCGGTACTTGACCTGAACGGCTATCAGGAAATGGGCTGGCACGACATGCCGGGCGTCGAGTCCGCGCCGCTGCCAAACGCGGCGCCCAAGTGGGAGGCGTTCGGCTGGCATGTCAGCGAGGCGCCGGGGCACGACGCCGCGCGTCTCGAGGCCGCGATGCGCGACATGCTGATCCAGCGCGGCAAGCCCGGCGTGCTGTTGGCCCGTACCGAGAAGGGGCATGGCATTCCGGCGTTCGCCGACGCGCCCGGGCTTTCGCATTGCGTGAGCCTGACTGAGGCGCAGTTCCGGGACGCCGTGATGGCGGCCGGGGAGGTGGCATGAGGCCCGCTGCGCATTGCGCGCAGGCGCTCGTCGAGCGGGCGCGGCACGACCCACGGATCTGGGTGGTGGACGGCGACCTGGCCGATTCGTACGGCGTGGATCGCTTCGCGCATGCGTATCCGGAGCGCTTCCTGATGGCCGGCATCGCCGAGCAGACGATGGTGTCGACCGCGGCCGGCATGGCCGCCTGCGGGTTGCGGCCGTGGGTGTTCTCGTTCGCGGCCTTTCTGTGTTTTCGCGCCTACGATCAGATTCGCGTCGGACTCGCGCAGACCGGCGTGCCGGTCACGCTGGTCGGCTCGCACGCGGGAGGTTGCGGCGGCCCGAACGGCAAGAGCCATCAGGCGCTCAACGACATCGCGGTGATCGCATCGCTGCCGAATCTCGATATCTGGACGCCCGGTTGCGACGAGGACACGCGATTCGTGGTCGACGCGGTGCTCGCGCAGGGCCGACCCGCCTACCTGCGCTACCCGCGCGAACCGTTTGGTGCGCTGCCGGGCGAGCCCGCCGAATGTCGCTGGATCGGTTCACGCGCGCGTTTCGCGCTGGTGAGCTGCGGGCTGTTCACGCACGTCGCGCTCGATGCCGCGCGCCGGCTGCGCGAGCACGAAATCGATGCCGGCGTGATCCATCTTACGCGGCTCGCGCCGTTCCCCGGTGCGGCGTTCGCTGCGCTGCTTCGTGATGTGGACGGACTTTGGGTGGTGGACGACCACACGCGCCGCGGTGGCCTGGCCGACCTGCTGCATGCCGAGGGTTATGCGGTGCGCGACCCGGTGTTTTCCTGGCCGGTCGGCTGGAGCGGCGATTTCGGGCCAACCGAGGTGCTGCTCAAGCGCCACGGGCTCGCCGCGGACGATATCGCCGCGCGCCTTGCCGGCGAGCTGCGGGGCCGCGGACGCGCGCCGCGTGGCGCGGTGCGCGCCGCCTACGAGGCGGGCCGATGAGCTCGGATCTGCTCGTGACGGGCACCGGCTCGCTCGCCGAGGCCGTGCTGTTCGATCTCGCGACGATGCCGGCCGGCTCGACGCCGCTCCGGATCGTCTTGGCCGGGCGCAACGCAGCGCGTCTGGCGTGGCTCGTGCACGCCACCAACGCGCGTGCCGTGGTGCACGGCACGCCGCATCGCGTTGTCGGCTGTGAGCTGGACTGGGATGCGGCGGGCGCGCTCGACAGCCTGCTGGCCACGCTCCGGCCGGCTCTGGTGTTCAACGTGGCCTCACTGCAGTCGATGTGGGAAATCGCGGCCGGGCGCGATGCCTGGGCCGCGACGATCCGCGCCCAGGGCTACGGCGCGACCCTGCCGCTGCAGGTGGTGCTCGCGCTGCGCGTGGCGCGCGCGATCGCGGCGCATTCCCCCGGCAGCCGCTTCGTCAATGCCTGCTATCCCGACGCGGTCAACGAGATCCTCGTGCGGCTCGGCCACGATGTCGTGTGCGGCATCGGCAACGTGGCGACGCTTGCCGCAGCGTACCGCGCCGAGATGGAACTGGCGCCCCGCGCCCGCCTGCGCATGCTCGCGCATCACTGGCATGTCGGCGCCGCGATCGCCGGACATGGCCGCCACCATGCGCCGCACGTCTGGGTGGATACGCAGGCGTGCGAGGCGCAGGCGCTGCCGGATCCACAGCTGCCCGGCGACGCATCGCTGAACCGCATCACCGGCGCGACCGGCGCCGTGCTGCTCGCCGCGCTGCTCGGCCGCGTGGCGCGCTACGCCGGGCATGCTCCGGGCCCGAACGGGCTACCGGGGGGCTATCCGGTCGTGATCGAGGGGGGCCGGCTCTCGCTCGATATGCCGGCGGGCGTCGCGGTCGAGACGGCCGTCGCGCTGAACCGCGAATGGAGCACCCGAGAACATGTCGAACTCGATGCTTCGGGCACTGTGCGCACCGGCACGCGGGCCGGCTCGCCGCTGCCGTGCGTCTGGTCGATCGGGACGGTCGAGCAGGTGGCGCGGCAAATGCTGTGCACCCGGGCCGAATTGCAAGCGATGGCGTCGCCGCCGCCCAAACAACAGGAAACAAAATGAATGAAGACAAGCGTAGCAACGGCGTGGACATGCTCCGAGGCATTGCGATCCTGCTCGTGCTGATCCTGCATTTCCATCTGACCTATCGGCTGCATCTGCTGCCGTTCGATCTTCCTTGGCTGTCCGACGCCATCAAGGCGCTTGCGCGCAATGGCAACTACGGCGTGACGATGTTCTTTACCGTGTCGGGCTTTCTGATCACGTCCACCTCGCTGCGCCGGTTCGGCTCGCCCACGCAGATCCGGCCCGGCACCTTCTATCGCTTCCGCGCCTCGCGCATCCTGCCCTGCCTGATCCTGGCGCTTGCGATCATGGTGTTGCTGAGCGGGTTCGACATGCGCTCGTTCGTGAACAAGCCCGATACGGCGAGCATGCCGATGGCAGTGTTCTCGGTGCTGACGTTCTGGCACAACGCGCTGATGGCGCAGGTCGGCTATTTTAATTACGCGATGAACATCCTCTGGTCGTTGTCGGTGGAGGAGGTGTTCTACCTGAGCTTCCCGATCGTGTTCCTGGTGCTCCGCCGTCCAGGCTACATCGGCGCTTGGCTCGTCGTGCCCATCCTGTTCGCGCCGTATTACCGGAGCCTGCATGCCGACGACGAGATCGTGGCGCTGTACGGCTATCTGTCGTGCTTCGACGCAATCGCGATGGGCTGCTGCGTGGCGCTGTTGCCGGCACGGCGCGTCGCGCGCGGCACCAGCGTCGCACTGCGGACCGTGGCCGGGCTTGCGCTCGCCCTGACCTATCTGTCGGGTCCGATCATGCAGCACGTGGTCTGGGGTGTGTCGACGGTCGCTGCATGCACCGCCGTAATGCTGTACTGCTTCCAGCACGAGGCGGCGCCCGCGCAGCCGGCGCGCACGTGGCGCGTGGCGCGCATGATCCGCTGGTTCGGGAAGCGCAGCTACGAGCTCTACCTGTTTCACATCGTCGTGCTCGGCATCCTGCGCGAGTATGTGACGCGCGAAAACGTCGGGCTATATGCAAAGCCCCTGTGGCTGCTGTTCTATCTCTGCGCGGCGGCGCTGGTCGCGCAGATCGTATTCCGCCACTTTTCCGAGCCGCTCAACGCGATGCTCAGGCGCGGCGCATCACGTCCGTCCACGGGCTTTCTTGAGAAATGATCCGTCATCGCGTAATCCAACGATCCAGGAGTGCTCCATGCATCCGAATCAACTGAACTTCTCCGGTGGCCCGGGCGCGCTGCCGGACCGCGTGCTCGACGAGTTGCGGCGGGCGGTCGTGGCCTTGCCTGAGACGAACCTGTCAGTGCTCGGCATGAGCCACCGTTCCACGTGGTTCGCGCGGCTGTTGGAGGATAGCGAAGCCGATCTGCGTGCCCTGCTGCGCATTCCGGACGATTACAGCGTGGTGTACTTGCAGGGCGGCAGCAGCCTGCAGTTCTCGATGATTCCGATGAACTTTCGCGTGCCGGGCGCGCCGCCGCCCGAATACGTTACGGGCGGCTACTGGAGCCGTAAGGCCATCGACGAGGCATCGCACGTGATGGAGATGCGCACTGTCTGGGACGGCGCGACAAGCGGTTACCGCGCGCTGCCGAAGCTCGCCGAACTGCACTGGCATCCTCGCGCCTCGTATCGGCACTTCGTGTCGAACGAGACCGTGGAGGGGCTGCAGTTTCCGGCCGTGCCGGCCGACGACGGCGCACCTTGGGTGGCGGACATGTCCTCGGATTTCGTGTCCAGGCCGTTCGACGTCGGTGCCTACGGCATGGTGTATGCGCATGCGCAGAAGAATCTCGGGCCGGCCGGCGTGACGGTGGCGATCATCCGCAATGCATTGCTCGACCGCATTCCTGACACGTTGCCGCCGATGCTCGATTACCGCACCCACATCCGCCACGGCTCGAACTACAACACCCCGCCGGTATTCGCGATCTACGTGATGGCGCGCGTGTTGCGCTGGATCCGCGACGAGGTGGGTGGCGTCGAGCGCATGGCGGAGCGGAACGCGCGCAAGGCGGCGCAGTTGTACGCCGGCCTCGACGACCTGCATGAAGTGGTGGATGCGCATGCACAGCGCGAGTGCCGCTCCACCATGAACGTGGCGTTTCGTTTCCGCGACGCGCGGCTGGATACGCGCTGTCTCGAACTCGCGACCGCGGCGGGGTTCTCGGGGCTCAACGGACATCGATCGATCGGCGGCCTGCGTGCCTCGCTCTACAACGCCGTGTCGGAGCAGGCGGTGGGGCAACTGACGGCCTTCCTGAAGGACTTCGCGCTGCGCCACGCATGATGCGCGGCCGCACATCCATACCGATGTCATGGCCTTCGGCCGGAGGAGATTGAACCCATGCTTTCCATCATTGTGACGTGGCGCAACCGCAACGAACTGCACGGCGCGCTGCCGGGGCTCGTCGAGACGGCACGGCATCTCGGCGGCGAAGTCATCGTGGTGAACTTCGGCGGGGACGCCGAGGCCCTCGCGCGCCAGACCGATGCGCATCGTGACGCGGTGAGGATCGTCGAATTGCGCGAGCAGCCGTATTTCCACAAGACGCGCGCCCAGAACCTCGGTGCCCACTTCGCGCGGCACGACATACTGTTCTTCTGCGACTGCGACATCATCGTCGAGCCAGCCGCGATCGCCGCGCTGGTCGCGCGCTTGGGTGCTGCACCGGACCTGTTCGCGACGCTGAAAGGGGTGCGCGAGACCGAGCGCAATTCGCGCCAAGCGAAAAACGTTGTGCGATTCGGATATCGGCTCGACGTGAAGATCCGCAACGGCCGAGAACTGGCCATCGTCGACCACGAGGAGGACGCGCAGGACGGCACGCGCCAGGCGCCGGGGCTGCTGCTCGTGCGACGCGACGATTTCCTGGCAATCAATGGCTACAACGGGCGCCTCCACGGGTGGGGATGGGAGGATCAGGACATGATCTCGCGGCTCACGCTCGGAGCGGGACTCACGCGCATCCAGGAGGGCCATGCGCTGCACATTTCGCATGACGACCGTGCGCGTGTCTCGCAATATCCCGTGGAGAACCGTTGGGAAAGTCGGGACAAGATGTTCCGCCAGGCGTTGGCCTTCTATGACAACAACGATTTCCTTGGCACGTTCGCGCAGGATGCCGAGCGGTTCTCGGACGAACTCGTGTCGATCGTATGAGCGCGACCGCTTGGGCGAGGCGCAGCAGGCGTCGCACCATCAACCCATGCCGGACCACTCGGGGAGGTCTCCGATGAGCACGACGCTCGAACAATCCGCCTTCGCATCGCCGGCCGGCGCCGACAACCGCATGGGCCACCTCGACTGGCTCGAGGCCGAGTCGATCCACATCCTGCGCGAGCTGGTCGCCGAGTGCAGCAAGCCGGCGCTGTTGTTCTCGGGCGGCAAGGATTCGGTCGTCGTGCTGCACCTCGCGCTGAAGGCCTTCGGCCTCGGCGCGAACCGCAAGACGACGCTGCCGTTCCCGCTCGTGCACATCGACACGGGCCACAACTACGAGGAAGTGATCGACTTCCGCGACCGCCGCGCGCAAGAACTCGGCGCCGAGCTGGTGGTCGGCCACGTCGAGGATTCGATCAAGCGCGGCACGGTCGTGCTGCGCCGCGAAACCGATTCGCGCAACGCCGCGCAGGCCGTCACGCTGCTCGAGACGATCGAGCAGCACGGCTACACCGCGCTGATCGGCGGCGCGCGCCGCGACGAAGAGAAGGCGCGTGCGAAGGAGCGGATCTTCTCGTTCCGCGACGAATTCGGCCAGTGGGATCCGAAGGCGCAGCGCCCGGAACTGTGGAGCCTGTACAACGCGCGCCTGCACAAGGGCGAGCACCTGCGCGTGTTCCCGATCTCCAACTGGACCGAACTCGACGTGTGGCAGTACATCGCCCGCGAGAACCTCGAACTGCCGTCGATCTACTACGCGCACCAGCGCGAGATCGTGCGCCGCAACGGGCTGCTCGTGCCCGTCACGCCGCTCACGCCGATGCGTGAAGGCGAGACGAGCGAGATCGCGCAGGTGCGCTTCCGCACGGTCGGCGACATCAGCTGCACGTGCCCGGTGGCGAGCGATGCGGACGACGTCGAGAAGATCATCGCCGAGACGGCCGTGACCGAGATCACCGAACGCGGCGCGACCCGGATGGACGATCAGGCGTCCGAAGCCGCGATGGAACAGCGCAAGAAGCAAGGTTATTTCTGAAGCACACGAGGACATTCAAATCATGAGCATCATCGAGAACACCGAAGACCTCGGCGTGCTGCGCTTCATCACCGCAGGCAGCGTCGACGACGGCAAGAGCACGCTGATCGGCCGCCTGCTGTACGACAGCAAGGCCGTACTGTCCGACCAGCTGTCCGCGCTGTCGCGCGCGAAGAACAAGCGCACCGTCGGCGACGAGCTCGACCTCGCGCTGCTGACGGACGGGCTCGAGGCCGAGCGCGAGCAGGGCATCACGATCGACGTCGCGTACCGCTATTTCGCGACCGCGAAGCGCAAGTTCATCATCGCCGACACGCCGGGCCACGAGCAGTACACGCGCAACATGGTGACGGGCGCATCGACCGCGCATGCGGCGATCATCCTGGTCGACGCGACGCGTGTGACGCTCGAGAACGGCGTCGCGCAACTGCTGCCGCAAACGAAGCGCCACAGCGCGATCGTGAAGCTGCTCGCGCTGCAGCACGTGATCGTCGCGATCAACAAGATGGACCTCGTCGACTACAGCGAAGCGCGCTTCAACGAGATCCGCGACGCCTACGTCACGCTCGCGAAGCAGCTCGGCCTGACCGACGTGCGCTTCGTGCCGGTGTCGGCGCTGAAGGGCGACAACATCGTCGGCGCGAGCGAACGCATGCCGTGGTACGCCGGCGAGCCGCTGCTCGACGTGCTCGAGTCGCTGCCGGTCGAGACGCAGGCGCATGACGCGCTGCGCTTCCCGGTGCAGTGGGTCGCACGCCAGGACGGCAGCTCGGCCGACGATTTCCGCGGCTACATGGGCCGGATCGAATCGGGCGAGGTGAAGGTCGGCGACGAAATCGTCGTGCTGCCGTCGAACCGCACCGCGACGGTCGCCGAGATCGTCGCGCCGGTGCCGGGCGGCACCGCGTCCGTCGCGCACGCATTCGCGGGCCAGACGGTGACGATTCGCCTGGAGCAGGATGTCGACGTGTCGCGCGGCGACATGTTCGTCACGACCGCCGAGCCGGTCGAGCCGGCGAAGAAGCTCGAGGCCGACCTGTGCTGGCTCGACGAGACACCGCTGTCGCCGCAGCGCAAGTATCTGCTGAAGCAGACCACGAGCACGGTGTTCGCGAAGATCGGCGCGGTCAAGGAAGTGCTCGACGTGCATACGCTGTCGCACGCGCCCGACCGCCAGGAGCTGAAGATGAACGACATCGGCCGTGTCGCGCTGATGCTGCAGAAGCCAATCGTCTGCGACACCTACGATGCACATCCCGGCACGGGCGCATTCGTGCTCATCGACGAGGCGACCCATCACACGGTCGCCGCTGGGATGATTCGCGCTTACTCGGCGGGAGGCGGCCTAGTGTCGCCTGACATCGGTGTGGCGGTGCTCTCGCGGCGAAATTAGGCCCTTCACAATTCCTTTCCAGGGAAATAGCTATGGATGACGATTTGTATTTCGTAGTGAGGAGCAGGGAGGGGCAGTACTCGGTATGGCTCGACGGTAGGAACCTCCCTGCCGGCTGGGAGACGGTGGGCGACCCCGCCAGCAAGCAGACCTGCCTGCAGCGAATGGAGAAACTTTGGACGGACATGGTGCCCGCCGGTGTTCGCGAACACCTCAATCAACATTCGAGATCGGAAATTGATCATGCCGTTCGATGAAATCGTATCCGTCGCCACCTTGCACCAGCGCAAGATCTCGGACTTCCGCAAGCATTACTTGAACCAGGAACGCCCGGTGAAGGTCCCGGCCATACTAGGCGGTCACATCATCCCCACAGAGCACGCCAACCTGGTGCGCCGGGCACTGCCGTTTCGCGAGGCGCAGCGCGTGTGGGGCGAGCTGGCGAAGGCCGCGGACACGCTCAGCGTAGACGTAGCCGAGCCGCCCTACGAGTGCTTCGCACAGGCCGGCCCGCTGTTCGGCGAAGGCGTCTCGCGCATCACCGTGGAACGCATGGCGGCCCGCAAGGACTCGCTCGGCTCGTGCGGCGACCAGACTCTCGACGAGCTGCTCGCGCGGCTGCGCTCGATGCTGGCCGCCCGCCAGTGCGGCCGCTGACGGGACGACCATGCTCATGTCCGAACCAATGCGTTCCTTCAATCCTGCCCCGCATGCGGCGGCGGGCATCTCGTACTGCTCGTTCGGCGAACTGTTGCAGGGCGTGCTGATTGAGGACGAGACGGACTTTCTCGTCACACTGCCGATCCGCAAGTTCTCGGTCAGCACCTTCGTGCCCGATCACAGCAGCTCCGAGATTGTTACGCGGCCCAGCGGCAAGACCAAGGCCGCCGCGCTGGCGCGTGTGATCCTCGCGCGCCACGGCAGAACGGTCGGGGGCACCTTCCATATCGACTGCGATATCCCGGTCGGCAAGGGTCTGAGCAGTTCCTCGGCCGACCTGCTGGCCACAGCGCGCGCGATCGAAGTCTATCTGGGCCGGGAACTGCCGCTGGAACAGCTGTGCCGCGACATGAGCGGCATCGAGCCGACGGACGGCGTGATGTTCGCGGAGTCGGTGGTCTATCTGCAGCGCAAGGGCATGCTGCGCGCACGGCTGGGCCGCCTGCCGAATCTGCAAATCGTCTCGCTCGACGAGGGCGGCACGCTGGACACGCTCGAGTACCACCGCGGTGGCGGGGCCAACCGCCATAACCGCGAGCATCGCAGCGAGTTCAACGACCTGCTGGAGCGGATCGTGGCGGCCTTTGCGGCGCGCGACCTAGCAGAGATCGGGCGCGTGTCGACGCGCAGCGCCCAGATCAACCAGAAGATAAATCCGAAGCGGCACCTGGCGACGGTGCAGGAAGTCAGCGCCGCGACGGGCGGGATCGGGCTGGTGACGGCGCACAGCGGGACCTGCACTGGGATCCTCTACGAGGCGGGCCGGCCCGATCATGCGCTGAACGTGGCGCGTGCCGTCGACGCGCTGTCGGCCTATGGAGGCGTGAGGGTCTATGACACGATCTGCTGAACGCCTGCCATGGCCCCCCGCGCGGCGGCCAGCTGCCGCGCCGGTCAGCTCATCGTCGACCGCTGCGTATACAACGGGGAGGAAGCATGAAACTGCATCGTTTGCTGTACCGGGAAATGCCGTTCGCTGCGCTCACGCCGGCCGGGCTGCAACGGCTCGACAGCGCCTTCGGCGAAATGGTCGCCGCCCATCCGCTGATCTGTTACAGGGAGCACCGCGCCGATCTCGAGCAGTGGCTGATCACCGACTTCGTCCACGCCTCAATGCTTCGCTATCGCGGCGTCGAATTCGTGCAGATCGAGCGCGGCACGGTGTCCTACTACCGGCTGCCGGGCGGGGGGGGGGGCAGCACCGGCCACGAGCCGGAAGGCACCTACCAGATCTCGATCACCTTGGGCGCGTGCGCCGCGTTCCGGCTCTCAATCCGGAAGCACCGCGCCGGCCGGCTCGAACTTCTGGAATTCGCGCCGGCCGCGTCCTGCCCGGTGGGCGGCCCGCATGTCGAGCTGCCGCGCCACGTGCTGGAGCCGAGCAAGTTCGCTGACGAGCTGAAGCTCGCGATCACCAGCGGGGTGGAGTGGTTCTACCGGTGCCATCGCAGCGCCGACGCGGCGTCTCACGCCGCGCTCACCTACGAATCGCGCGCTACGCGCTGGAAGAAGGCCGTGCGCGGCACCGGCGCCGATTCGAACGCCTATCTGTGGATGCTCGAACAATCAATCGCATGAACGACACCATGATCCCGATCCCCGACCACGCCGGCGGCCTCGACGCCCGGCTCTACGACAGCGTCTCCGCCTCGCTCGACCACCCGGACCTGATCGCGCTGCGCCCCGGCCTGGTTGCCGCCGCGTTCCGCCTGATGAAGCTGGTGCCAGCCAAGTACATCATCGAGAAGGCCCTGGCCTCGGGTCAGCTCGACCCCGGCATGCCGGTGCTCGAAACCTCCAGTGGCACGTTCGCGATGGGCATCGGCATCGTGTGCGCGGAGAAGCGCATCCCGTTCCACATCGTCAGCGACGCGGCGATCGACGCCCGACTCCAGGCGCGCCTCGCGCAGCTGGGCGGTCGCGTGCAGATCGTCGGCGCCGACGCCTCGGGCTCGAACGTGCAGGTGCTACGCCTGGAAGCGCTGCAGGAACAGCTACGCGACAACCCCGGCGGCTTCTGGCCGCGCCAGTACGACAACCCCGACAACCAGCAGGCCTATCGCTCCTTCGCGCTGCAGCTGATCGCCGCCTTCGGGCGCGACCTGGTGGTGGTCGGAACGGTGGGTTCGGGCGCCTCCACTTGCGGCACCATCAAGGCGCTGCGGGAGACCGACCCCTCGATCCGGCTGGTTGGCGTCGATACCTTCGGCAGCGTGCTGTTCGGCCTGCCGGTCGGCAAGCGGGCGCTGCGCGGGCTGGGCAATTCGATCCACCCCGGCAATGTCGACCATGCCTGCTACGACGAGGTGCACTGGGTCTCCCCAGCCGAGGTCTATGCCAGCACGCGGCGCCTGCACGCCGATCACGGCCTGTACTGCGGGCCGACCTCGGGCGCGGCCTTCATGGTGGCGGAATGGGTGCGCGCGCAACGGCAGGATGGCAAGACCGTGGTGTTCGTCGCACCCGACGAGGGGCACCGCTACATCGATTCGGTCTACGACGACACCTGGCTGCGCGAGCAGGGCGTGGCCGACACCGTGCTGGCCAACGAGCCGACGCGCGCAATGAGCCCCGACACGGCCGGCGGCGCCTGGGCCCGCTTCGAGTGGGAGCGGCGCAGCTTTGCACAGGCCACCGGCCGCGACAAGCCGGCCGGCGATGCGCTCGCACAGATCCGGGCCACGCCCGCGCCGGCCGTGTCGTCCGTCTCGGCCGCTTCCGTGGCCTGAACCCGGCCATCCCCTGAACCGAAGCATCGAGCAACCGCCCTGACCATGAAGACCTTCGTATTCATCGAAAGCAATACCACCGGCACCGGCCGGCTGTGCCTGCGCCAAGCGCTGCTGCGCGGCTACCATGTGGTGTTCGTGACCGGCCGCCCGCAGCTCTATCCGTTCCTGCGCGAACTGCTGATCGAGCCGCTGGTGGTCGATACCGCCGACGTGGCGCGCATCGTCGACGCGCTCGGCGCGTTCCCGCAGATCGCCGGCGTGTTTTCGACGTCTGAGTATTTCATCGAGACGGCCGCCACGGTGGCCGCGAGCTTTGGCCTGCCGGGGGCGAGCCCAGAGGCGATCCGCACGTGTCGCGACAAGGCGAAGTTGGCCGCCTGCCTGCACCGGGCCGGTGTGGGCGCGGCCCATACCGAGGTGGTCTCCGATCTGAGCGCCTTGCGCGACTTGGCGCTGGGGCTGAGCTATCCGCGTGTGCTGAAGCCCTCGTTCGGCTCGGGCAGCGTCGGCGTGCGGCTGGTGAACGACGAGCTCGAGCTGCTCGAGCACGGTGAGCGGATTCTCGCCGCGCGCAACAACGAGCGTGGTCTGGCGGTCGCGCCGCAGTTGCTGGTGCAGGAGTTCGTCGAGGGCGCGGAGTTCTCGGTCGAGGTAGTAGGATTGGGCGCGGGCCGCGGTTATCGGGTGCTCGGCGTGACCGGCAAGCACCTCGGGCCGCTGCCGTTCTTCGTCGAAAGCGGCCACGATTTCCCGGCACCGATCCCGGCCGCACAGCGCGACGCGCTGGTGGCCGAGACGCTGCGCGCACTGGACGCCACCGGCCATCGCTTCGGCCCGGCCCACGTCGAATGCCGGATCGCGGCGGGCCGTATGGTGATCATCGAGATCAATCCGCGTCTGGCCGGCGGCATGATCCCGCAGGCAATCGAGGCGGCCACGGGCATCGACGTGCTCGGCGCGATGGTAGATCTGCATGCCGGCGTCTCGCCCGATCTCGCGCCGCGCCGCGACGGCCAGGCCGCGATCCGCTTCGTGTTGCCATCGCGGCGCGGCACGATCCGCGCGCTGTCGTTCGCCGAGCAGCCGCGCCTGGCGGGAGTGAGCATGCAATTCATGGTACTGCGCCAGCCGGGACAGCAGGTCGAGCTGGACGGCGACTTCCGCGATCGCGTCGCGCTCGCGCTGGTCGCGGCCGCCGATCACGATACGCTGAAGCGGGCTTTGGACGGCCTCGAGGCGCGTATCGCGCTCCAGCTCGACGAAGCGGCCGAGCCGAACCCGGTCGCCCACACGGGCCGCCTGCGCCGTGCCCTGCATCCCGAGGCACTGGCGATCGTGCGTCGCCCGGAGCCGCCGGCCCAGCGCCTCGCCGAACTCGAGGCCTATGCGGCGATCGACGAGGCCCATCTGCTGATGCTGGTCGACACCGGGCTGTGCCCGCCGGCGCGCGCGGCGGTGGTGCTGGCCGAGCTGGCGCACCAGCGCGAGGCTGGTTTCGCCGCGATCGTCGAGGCGGTGGCGCCGCGCGGCAGCTACGCGCTCTACGAGCAGTTGCTGATCGATCGGGTAGGGCCGGACGCGGGCGGCGCCGTGCACACCGCGCGCTCGCGCAACGACATTAATGCCTGCATCGCCAAGCTGCGTGCGCGCGACTGGTTCGACAGCGCGGCCGAGCGGCTGTGGCGGCTACGCTCGACCCTACTCGACAAGGCCAACGCGACGCTCGACTGGCCGCTGCCGGTCTACAGCCAGTACCAGGTGGCCCAACCGGGCAGCTTCGGCTACTACCTGTGGTCGGTCGAGGCCGCGCTGCGGCGCGACCAGGCCGCGCTCGACGCGCTGGACGCGGATCTCGCCACCTGTCCGCTCGGCGCGGGTGCCGGCGCGGGCACCGATTTCCCGATCCGCCCGGAAATCAGCGCCGCGCTGCTCGGCTTCACGCACAGCTTCGACAGCGCGCTGGACGCGGTGGCGAGCCGCGACCTGGTGCTGCGCCTGCTGTCCGCGCTGGCGATCGCGGCCAGCACACTGAGCCGGCTGGCGCATGACCTGCAGCTCTGGACCATGCGCGAGACCGATTTCCTGACACTGCCCGACGAGCTGAGCGGCGGCTCCTCACTGATGCCGCAAAAGCGCAACCCGTACCTGCTCGAGATCGTCAAGGGCAAGCTCGGACACGTGGCCGGCGCGCTGAACACGGCAGTGTTCGCCTCGCAGCGCACGCCGTTCAGCAACTCGATCGAGATCGGCACCGAGATGCCCGCGCATTGCGCCGAGGTCGTGCGGGAGTTCAGCGAGAGCTGCGAGCTGCTGCGGCTGATGATCGATGGTCTCGAGGGTCACCCCGCGGCGATGCGCGCAGCCGCCAACCAGGGGCTGGTGACGGCCACGCAGGTGGCCAATGCGCGGGTGCGCGAGACGGGGATCAGTTTCCACGCCGCGCATCACGAGGTCGGCGCGCTGATCACCGCGACCCTGGAGGCCGGCGGCGACGCGCCGGCCGCGCTGGCGGCTCTGTTGCGCGAGCCGCTTGCGCCAGTCGAGGCGGCCGCCGCGCGGCTCGCCCACGGCGGCGGGCCCGGCGCAGCCGAGGCAGGCATCGAGCGTGCGCGGGTGTTGCTGCGGAGCGCCGCCGAGGCTGCCTGGAAGCGCCGCGCGGCCTGGCAGGCCGGCGCGCGGCAGCGCTACACGAGGGTCGCCGCGCTGTTGGCCGCCACGCCGCATTGAGGATCGCGTCCGCAACTCTATTTTGCAGCGTGCCAAAGGCTCATCTGTCCGATGCTGGTGCTTACAGCGAAATGGAGCGAAGGGCGAGAAATGTTTCGCCCGTCGACTCGTGGTCTAGTTGGGCTCGGCTTTAGCGTCGTTCCTTGCACACCGTTTTTGAATTGCGCCAACTCAACACCGTATTTGTGCAACAGTCTGTTGCACAAATACGGGCCGCGGAAAGGCTTCTGCGAGGGCCGCACGTACATAAGGATGCGCGGAGAAAACCGGCGCATATCACGAAATGCTGCCTTAAGATCCCGTGCCAGGCGGTCGACGCCACCAGCATCCCAGCCTTGTTTTTTGCTGTCGATCGAGAATGTCGCGGCTAATCGGTCAATACAGTGAAACAAGCTCGCAATTCGCGCTGGCCACGGCGCGCTACCGCAAGCGCTTGACGCGCTGCTTGAGCTAGGCGAATCAGTGGCGACGTCGGCCAACGTGGGGGCCCAGATCTGGTTAGTTGGCGAGAGAAATTATCTCGGTGGAACCGACAATCGACCAGCACGATTGATATGAAGCAGAAATTCTCACGCGACAATTTTTGATAAATGTTAATTATGTGAATTCAGACCGAGCTGAATTGCTTCCGCAACTTTACGTTCATAACGACCGACGCATGCTGGGTGACCAGGGGTAGCCAAAGCAGTCCGATCTAGGCGCGAAAGACGGGCGCCTAGGAATGGACGACAATACTGCTTGCGGTGTTATGGTTCCTCGTTGAATGTGCTCACTGGACCGTATTCTAGCCAGGAGATTCCCCTGTCAAGGGAGCAAGGCCCCATTCCAGGCGGTCCCCAAAACGTGTCGCGGGTCTATATCGGTTCGCCGCCAGGCATTGCGTGGTGATCGATGATCGGCCACCGACGATCCTTACGCGAACGCACCGTGATGTGCGACAGATGAGGTCACTCTCGGTCATCGATTGCGTCCGCAGATTCGGCTAGCAGGCGCAAACGTGGACCTTCTCGAACGGAGGTGCAAGGTGAACGAAATCTAGCACGTACGTCAGAGCGGCCTGGCTCATGACCAAACAGCGCTGGAAGCATTTCGCCTGCATCGAGTTTTGGAGTCAAATGGAGCTATTATGACAAGAAGGGTTGTCAAAATTTCTTATCTGGCTCGCCAGACCACATAGCCCATATGTGTCACTCCCACAAATCCGCGATCGGACGACGACCCAACGCGGGCGAGTGTACCGCTACAGGTAAGATGTGCCGGCCCATAACTTATGGGCATCGACACAGTGCATTCGGCTCTTCGAACGCCTCGAGCCTCGTCGATGAAAGAGTCAACGCGCTTGCGAATGCTCATCAACGTCGTTCGCAAGAACCTTAGCCTCGGGCTTCAACAGCCCGCATGAGATCAGATACTCGATGTCACTTTTATGGCCGCGCAGCCCCTCGAACATGGCTTCTTCGGCGGTGTAGGACCAGACCGCGTTGTCGACAGGATCCAATGCTGGTCCAGAAACTGTAAGTGTTCTTGCGCTCATCTGTTTAGCGCGTGCGGTCGCGAATGGGGACGCTGGGAGCTTGTAGGTAAAATCCCGTTCTTCTTGCAGCAGACTCGGCAAGGTATTCGCCTCCTTCACGAGATCGCCCGGGACACCTTGTCCGTTCTGGCGGCGTGATGCGGCTGCCAATCGCGCCTTTAGCGCTGAGATGGCCGGAATCGCGAAATCACGCATCCGGAAGTATTGCGACATTTGCATCGACAGCGCGTTTTCCCCAGTCTCGCGAAGTAGCTTGCTCTGATCATTTGATGTGCCAACACGAAGCTTCGCGTTCGGGCAAGCTGACTTTGCATAGTCCACGGCGCTCCGTTCAAATCCCAGTTCCATGTCAGCTGCGATGAGCAACTGGCGAAAATCTGCATTCAGGTAGTCTGTCGCCGTGACAACTTCGGTATACGCATCGGTATTCATTACTCCCGCCATCTGATCCCGCTGTCTGCCTAGCTTCAAGAGCGCCGACTTGATCGGTCCGATGCAACTACCTTGCAATTGGCTGTAGAAGACGAAGGCCTTGCCGCCCATCGACTCAACGCACTTCACATAGACATCCTGCAGCTCGTCGAGCGTCAAAACGACCTGCTGCAATCCTGATACGGTCGTCCTCCTGTTTGCGTCCGTGGCAGCGAGCCACTGTTCGACTCGATGCGAACCAAGCATGCCGGCGACACCGACAGCGGTTGCCACAAAGGCCGCCGATGCGATGAACTTCAACGAAGGTTTGCGCCACCATTGGCCATAGAATGTCTCCATCACCCCGGGACAGCTCCGGATCTGGTCCGACATCGATTGCCAGCCCCATAGCGTAACGGGAAACTTGCCCGCGGCTTGGCGGCTTCCGCTCACGCCTATGACGTATTGTTGGAGGACCGCATCTTCGTTTGCGGTGGTGACAATATAAAGTTCATCGAGCGTATCAGGAAACGTTTCCGCTTCTACAATCGCATTGTCAATCTGCTGTTGCGTGAGTTTCTTCCCCATGGACGAGGCGCGCCCCTTGCATTGCACGCCGATCAAAGCGCCGGTCCGCAGGCGTCCTAGTACGTCAATACCGTTTTGCCGCTGCCCACCACGACCGAACCGGCTGAACTTAGCTTGAAACGCTTCACTGAAGAGCGCTCGGGATAGTCTCTCAAACTGTTGCCAGTCTGCAGGCGCGGGTATATCTACCGATGTTGGCGATGTCATAAATCCTCGTGGATTATTCTAAAATTTTGCCGAATTCGCATTCGTATGTGTAGGTAGTGGCGAGGGCGGGGTGATTAAAAGTATAACTCAAGCAATAATTTATATTTGTTATTATTCGATTGAGTTTTGATCGACGCTGATCCGTATGGCATAATTTTCTTGCTAGAGCAGGGCGAAATGAAGGGCGAGAATTTTGCCGTGGACGCATTGATGCATTTCGGTGCGCCTGATCCTATGGGCGATCGTCACTCACGACCGACGACGCGATCGCATAGGCGCATTCCCGCGCCGCCCCACGCCGCGCGAGCGTTGGGTCGGGCCGTTGCGGCCGGGCCTCTGTCCGAACGGCGGCCGTTCAATTGGCCCGCTGTCGGCACGATCCGCGGTATACGCACTGAACGTCCTGTTGGCGCTTTTCCGCTAGCTGATCGAGTAGCGCTACGTGCTCCCGAATCCGTTCGCCCGCGTGAAGGTCAAGAACCACGCGCCGTGCGCAGGTCTGGACGTGTCGCGCGGCTTCTCCGAGGGTGTGTCATTTCTTATCCGCACGCTGGCCGACGGCCTCGAGTGATCCTATGGTTGGAGCGTGCCGGCCGCTCACCGCCTGCGCCTCCTGCTGGAATTTGGGTATGCAACCAGCCTACGCGCGAGCGAGCTGGTTGGCGCGACGCTCGCCGACGTCCGCCGGGACGAACACGGCGATCACCGGCTGCACGAGTTGCACTCGCTGTTTACATTGACTCGAGCACGATCAGATCGGCCGTTATGACGGCGATACGCGAAAGCCAGGACGGCAGTGCACGCGAGCAACGCTTCCTTGTCGAATTCGGTCGACAGCCTCTATCGGCAAGGGACAGCCGCTGGAGAAGGCGATCAACCTGATGCGTTCGCAGAGTTGTAAATGGGCCGATGCGCTGAGATGAGCGGTTGCGCGCGGCAGCTCTAGGAGCTTGGCTGCTTGTTGCAACCGGACGTTAGCCGGGCCGATGGCCTTTCTCCATCCATCCTCGAGTTGCGTATCGCCGACGGGTTCATAACGCATGTTTTGAACTCCTTGATTTCGTTTGAGCCGGAGGAACGTGTAGATCGGACTTTATCGATCAAACTCTGGTTGAACGTGGATTGCGGGGTAATCTATCAATTCGATCTATCTCGATGAGTGGCATAATTCGAGTGTTGCGATCTCTCGCAACCGACAACTTTGGGAGAACAGAACATGGCCAATAGCGACTACAAGACGTTGAAGGCGCAACTCGACGCTTTGCAGGAAAAAACAGAGGCGGCACGCGTTGCAGAGCTGGAAGCATTGATTACTGACATTCGTGAAAAGGTGGCTGAATACGGAATCACGACCGAGCAGATTTTCGGTCGTCAACGCGTAGGGAAGGGCAAGAAGGTCGGCGGTCACGTGGCGGTGAAGTACCAGAATCCGAAGACGGGTGAAACCTGGAGCGGTCGAGGTCGCGCGCCGGCGTGGATCAAGGACGTGAAGGACCGCACTCGCTTTCTCATTGGTGCAGCGGCCGCGACTGCGAGTACCGCCGGCAATGGCGCAGCTGGGGCCGCAATCAAGAAAGCTGCGGCAAAGAAAGCAGCCGCAAAGCCCCAAAAGGGCGACGCGAAGTCCGTAAAATCGGCCGGCGCGACGGCGGCTCGCAAGAACGCGCGCCCATCTACTACTGTTGCTGCAAAAAAGACGCGAGTCCGGCGCACTTCTGGCGTGAAAATGGCGGCAGGCACCGCGGTCAAGCCGGAAGTGGTCACCGAAGCCGCGAGCGAGTAAGACGGCGTTGGTCGGGCAGGCGGGTGGCAAGGAAAGGATTGTTCCCTGCCACTCACTTTTATTGTTTGCTCCTGCTGACGTTGCATCGTTTTTCACCTGATCCGGGCGAATTTGGCCCAGTGCCCGGATACTGCCACAGTCGTGTAGGTCAATTGGGATACCGACATTGTTTCGGGTGAACCTGGCCCGCTAGCGACACGATCGTCGAATGGTTTTGCTCCCTCGAAGGGTGAACTCCGATCGGCCCGATTCAACTTCCTAAGATGACCACGCATCCGGCATCCCCACACGTCCCTCGCATCGTTGTGCCACGCCCTCCCATCCATGGCCGCAGCGTATTTGCTCGTCGTGCTCTAGCCCTTGGTGAAATCCTGGTCGAGTAAGTCGGCGAGCGTATCGATTGGGAGGTCGCCATCAACAGACCGCCAGCCGATCCCCGTCAATCGAGATCACACCTTCTTCTTCGACCTCGGCGATGGGCGCGTCATCGATGGCGCGGCAGTGGGCAACTCGTCGCGTTGGATCAATCGTTCGTGCGCGCCGAATCCATGGTGGCGATTCGGAGGCGCCGTAAGCAGGCGCATGAAGTTGACCTCGTCAAATACGGAGGTATGGGTGATCAACGATCTGCAGTGCCTCCAGACTCGGCCCGGTCAACGGTGCGCATTTTGGAGCGGCCGGGATCCTGCCGCCTCATCGTGTCGTGGCGGCAGGCCGGGTGGGGCGTTGCAGCGAGCAGCTTTAGCTGCTGCGTTGGCGACTGCTGGCGGAATCTGCGTGGTGTCGGGACAGGCTTACGAACGTGGTGATGCCGTATTTCAGCCAACGGGTTCACCTGTACCGCTCAATCAGGCTGAGCGCATCTGCGCGGACAGTATTGCGAACATTCCCGTCGACGAAGCCGCGCCCGGTGTCGTTGCCGACGAGTTTAGCTTAGGGTCACACGGCCGTGATACCGTTGTTTTGCTCGCCCTTCACATGCGCGTTTCGTGGGCGATCCTGCATGCGGTAACGGGGGTGATCTAGATATGACTTGGACGGGTGGCCACGGTGCCGCCCTGACGGAGATTGGGAATCGGAGACGAGTCCGTTCCGGCAAGGAATCTCTTCAGCTGCTGATCGGCGTCGATCACCTTGTAACGTGGCGCGACATTCAGTTGCCAATCATGCAGCATAAGCAGCCGTTCAAATGCCGACACGGCGTCCGCTGCGAGGATCCACTCATTCGACTCATCGGCATGCATGTGGGTGGCCTCGACTGCATGCTCGACTGCCTTGTAGCGTTCAACGGGCTCATCCCCGTAGCCACCCTGTTGCAGGAACCACGCGATATACGTGGTGCGTATCAGCTCATTGAAAAGATACGCGTTCCCTTGGCCGTCCCGACAGGCCGCCAGCGCAAGATGATGTGACAAGGACTGTGCCTGCACCGAGGTTTTGTCCAGCGGCAACAGCATGGTTTTTGTTAGGGTGCGTCGAGGCGCGGCGGGCCGTCCGCGGCTTTTCTTGGAACTCATCTTGCGTCACATCGACCTTCTAGAGAAACTTCTCGCTGGGTGAGGCTGTTGTCGCGATACCGATCAGGTATTCACGGTATCTTTGAATGCTTTGCCGGCGGTAAACTTGACCGTTTTTGCGGCGGCGATTGTGATGGCTTCCCCGGTAGCGGGATTGCGGCCGGTCCGCTCGGCGCGGGCTCCTGCGGAGAAGGAGCCAAAACCGATCAATTGCACCGTATCACCGCGGGTGACTGCGTGCGTCACGGCCTCGAGAATGGCATCAACAGTGGCCCCGGTGCTGGCTTTAGTGTCGCCCGTGGCAGCCGAAACAGCGTCGATGAGTTCTTGCTTGTTCATTTGTGGATTCCTCAGTCATGTCCGCCAAAGCGGGTTTGGCCACTACCCTATAACATCTACCGCAGGCAACGCAACTACACTCCTGATTCGCAGTGACTACATGGTGGCTGGAGCATCGGCGGCTTATGCAGCTCGGCTCGGTAGCGGTTAAGCCGGTCGTCGGGCACATTGAAGCGCGGCGACCATGCCTCGCTTGCCACGGTTGTATGGAGTAATGGTAAGCGGCCTTGAACTGCTGCGCGGAGCGTGGAGCCCGGGGGTGCGACGTTTGCTAAGGAATTATGCGGTCGCATCTGGAAGATCGGGACGGAGCTCAGCTTCGATCTGATCGATCGTCGGGAGACCGGTCTCCAGCGACGGCGGTACCTCGCGCATGAGCTGATACTCGGCCACGCCCATCGGTTTAGTCACGCCACGCAGCGCGTACTCCGCGACGAGCCGATTCTTTTCTTTGCACAGAAGCAGTCCGATAGTTGGTTGATCGTCCGGCGCCTTGACCTGCGCGTCGAGCGCTGAAAGGTAGAAGTTTAGCTGCCCCGCGTATTCGGGCTTGAACGGCGTTGTCTTCAGTTCGACGACGACATAGCACCGAAGCTTCAGATGGTAGAAGAGTAGATCGATGAAAAACTCGTCGCCGCCTACCTCGAGTCGATGCTGACGCCCGACGAAGGCAAACCCGGCGCCCAGCTCGAGTAGGAAGCGCGTGATGTGCTCCGTAAGCGCACGCTCGATATCGCGCTCTTGGGCATTCTCGGTCAGGCCGAGGAAGTCGAAGATGTAGGGATCCTTGAGCGTTTCGCGGGCAAGATCCGACTGCGGTGGCGGCAGTCGCTCGGCGAAATTTGTCACGGCGTTGCCAGCCCGCGCATGCGCAGCCGTCTCAATCTGCATGGTTAGCACGCTGCGCGACCAGCCGTGCTCGAGCGACTTTGCTGCATACCAATGCCGCTGCAGTGCGTCATCGAGCTTGTCGAGCAGTGTTACAACGTGCGACCACGGCAATTGTGCAACGGGCTGTTGCACAAATTCCGGATGCGGAAAGGCTTGCGCGAGCGCGCGCATATACTTGAGGTTGCGCGGCGAAAATCCGCGCATGTCGGGAAACGCCGCCTTGAGATCACGCGCGAGTTGGTCGACGACGCCGGCACCCCAGCCTTGTTTTTGCTGTCGGTCGAGAATGTCGCGGCCAATCTGCCAATACAGTGAGACCAGCTCGCGATTCGCGCTGGCCACGGCGCGCTGCCGCGCGCGCTCGACACGCTGCTTGAGCTCGGCGAACCAGTGACGGTAATCATCCGCCCACGCGGGCGTCCCCAGATCTTTGGTCATGTGTTTCGTTGGCAAGTAGCAGCGGTCGCAGTGGGAGAGAAATTATCTCGGTGGAACCGGCAATCGACAAGCGCGACCGGCAACAAGCGAAAATTCTAACATGACCCCAATTAATCGATAACTTCTATTATGTCAAATATGATGGCGATGCTGCGCCGATCGCTCCGAGCAATCAAGGCAACCATTTCCACGGCACTGCCGCGACCGGCAGCAAGCTAAAAAGTCCAGCACCTCTCGTTTCGTCACGCCTGCCTCGAGCAGGCGTTTTTTTGTACCGTTGACCTGCCGCCATCAATACCAAGGTCTGATGCGTACGGCAATTCTGCCGAAGCATCATCCCGTTTTCGCGCAACGACCCGATATTCGGTTGGCGACTTCTGCAAGTGCTGGCGAAACAGTTTGGCCATGCGGTCGCCGCTGCCGAAGCCCGTTCGTCTCGCGACCTTGTCCGCCGGCAGATCCGTCTCGATCAGCATACGGCACGCCCTTTCAAGGCGGATTCTCAACACGAACTCAGTTGGCGTGATGCCTATTTCGTTCTTGAAGCGCCGCAGGAAATTGCGCTCGCTCATCGCGGCGGCCTGCGCCGCGTCCGCGATGGAGATGCGATTCTCGCTGTTGACGCGCAGGTGATGCGCCGCAATCCGGATCAGCGTGCTGGCCTGCGCGATGCGCGTGCCGAACAGTACGTCAGTTAGTTTCCGGTTCGCACTGGACACCATGCATGTCACGATCTCCTGCGCGATTTCGTAGCCCATGTCCACCCCGACGATCGCCAACGCATCCGAGAACGGCCCGTCGTCTTCGTCACCGGGGCTTTCGACATCACCGTGCCAGGCGTATGACGCACCGCCACCATCCGCAGCCGGCGATGCCTTCTCCGCCTCCTTCTGCGGTAGATGAATCTGCGCGAGTAATTTCCGGCCGCCGCTTCCGCCCCTGACGACGCGTGCACGCGCGTGCGCATGTCTGAGCCACGCTATCAGTTGCTCGTCGATTTCGTCGATCTCGTCTTGGCCGCTCAACACGAACATCGCGTGGACCGCGCTTGCTTCGAGCGTGCGGATTGCGTCTGTCCAGACTTCGACGCCCGACGACGAACGAGCCGGCCCGCCGTGAACCGAATACAGGCGTAATTCGTAGCGGTCGACGATTGCGCCGCCGGCACGACCGAGCTGGTTCGCGAGTTCGAAAACCGCAGCCAGCTTGCCGATTTGCATAATGGAAAAACCATCAAGCAACAGTACGATCACGCTTGCTCGTTGGTACCCATTGATGAGGCTTCTACCACGATGCACCCTTAGCCCCGCGGACAAGCGATCCGGTACTGTTTGCATCATGATGGCCCCTTAACAATTTCTTACAGTCTCTGTTTTCTGCACTGCAGCATAAGCCCCTCCCCGCCAGCCGATTTATAAATGTCTGTTTTCACCGTACTGCTGTCTGAATAAATCAAGCCGGCGGTGCGGCACTATTTTTTTGAGATTCATTTGGCGCGATAAAAATGATTTCGCGTAACCCCTAGCCATAATTGATATGAATCACTGACCCGTAATTTCAGCCGGAATGATGTGAACCGTTACACCCCAGACGCAGTGAATTTCGCTAGTTCACTGCCAGTACTAGCTGGCGCCGTCGGAGCGGATGGACGGAGGTATCGCACCGACCACTTCGCCGAAACGGTAGAGTCGTCTAGATCGAAATTGGCAACTATCGCCCGGCCTGAATGAAGCTAGCGGACAACGCACGGCGCAACGACATAGCCCACATATCGCCGGGCCCGAATCCAGCAGCCATCCCGGCAGAGTGCAGAGATCGAGCGCGGCGCACCAGTTTTTGACGCAGTACGCTAGATTAGCGACAAAATTGGGCTCACTCGGGCCGCTCGTCACTGAACACGGATCGGCGACGTCGCGGTTTCATCGTACACGCTTCAGTTTCGCGCAACGATTCGCCCGACGATTTTCGCCTGAAATTATTAGACGATCACGCAGCCGGCTCTCCCGGGTCCGCAATCGAATCTTGGAAGTCGTCATCAAATCTTCCGATACCATGCATGCACACGATATAATCGGATCCTGAATTTACCATTGAAGAAATGCACGGAATTCGTGCATGATTTGAATTCGTTGCCATTTTATCTGGACCGCGGATTTCTCAGATTAATTCTCGGATATCGAACCCAATCGAATCGTTTCCATGGGCATTACGCTTTCGTCTAATTCGATGGAATGCAGGCATCGCCGGGCGCATCGACAGAATTGCCCCATGTCGGTGCAGTCATTCAGCGCACTCCGGGCGGCGGGGAACGATCATCCGCGAAACCGGCGGCACGAACTGGGTGACCTGGATGGACGGAAGTGGAAGCCGCTTATGAACGTTCGCGAGAGCTCAAGTCACGATAGTTTCGGGCGCCCCGGCGGCGGGGGCGGCGCCGACCAGCGACACGATATTCAAATGCGTCGTAATTGGTTGGTGGCACATTGGATTCGGCCTCAGCCGAGAAGCCTTGCACCACCTCTGCCACGGTCGGATCGCCCGACATCAGTGCGTGGCTTCGTGCGAGGTCGAATCAGAACAGAAGAGCCTTCTCCTGCGCATCCCGCCCCGGGACACGCGTGCAAGGCAGCGTCGCGTTCAGGCAGAGGATATCGGCTGGAGCCTGAGCAGCAGCCTTCAGCCGAACATGGGTGCCAGGAAAAGCCGGTCGCCCCCCGCACGCTGATGGGCAAAGGTGCCACATCGTTCGTTGATCTTCGTCAACGCCGCGGGATCCGCACGCTTTGATCGCGCGTGGCATGTGATCAATATGGAAGTGACGATCCAGGGCTTCATGGGCGCCGTCTAGTAAGGACGTGAGCCGCCGGTTCGTTCGTTATCGCTGTGGGGGGGAAATGCCATTGCTCGGGCCGCGTAGCGCTGTAACCGTCATCCGCCGCGAACACGATCAGTTGTCTACCGTAATCGACGGCATGCGGCGCTTTGTCCATCTGCTTGTTGCCGGCGCGCCCGTCCCGGGCCTCATCGTGCTTCGGGCAATGCTTTATTACATCCGGGAATATCCACAGCAGATACATCATCCCAAAGAGGATCTCTGTAAGCGTCATTTCGTGGCCGCATGGACAGAGCTGAAGCCGGTGTCCAAAGTGATGTCCGTTACTTCAAGTGATGGGGACTACTTTGGACACACGGAATGCGCGATCATCGAACCGCAAGGGCCGACCGAACTACACACCAGAGTACCGACGGCAAGTTGCCGTCGCGGCGTGCGAGCCGGGTATTTCGGTGGCCAAGCTCGCGCAGGCGCACGGACTGAATCCGAATATGGTGTTCAAGTGGCGCCGGCAACTGCGGGCGGGCCTGCTTGAAGGGGTGGCGCACAGCACAGCGGTGTTGCTGCCCGTAGCGCTACCAGATGCACCGATCGGCGAGACCGCAGAACCGGCGTCGCTCGCTCTACAGCCTGTCGAGCCACATCGCGAGAGCGTGCCGGCAGCGTCGGGCATCGAGATCGAACTGAACGGTGCCCGTGTACGCGTCACGGGCATGGTCGACCCCGTGCAGTTGCGCCTCGTGCTGCGCTGCCTGATGCCAGCATGATTGCGCCGCCAGGCGGTACCCGCGTATGGCTGGCAGCGGGCGTTACCGATATGCGCCGTGGCATGGATGGACTTGCCGCACTGGTGCAGTCAGCGCTCGGACGTGATCCCTTCTCGGGGCACATCTTCCTGTTTCGTGGGCGTCGCGGTGACCTCATCAAGATTTTATGGTGGAGCGGCGACGGCATGAACCTGTACGCGAAACGACTCGAGCGTGGACGCTTCGTGTGGCCGCAGGCGGACTCGGGAACAGTCCATCTGTCAGCCGCCCAACTGTCGATGCTGCTCGAGGGGATTGACTGGCGGCATCCAGAGCGGACGTGGCAGCCGACGCACGCCGCGTAGCGGGAACCCACAAGCGCATGGGCTTCATTTACACTGGCATGCATGCCAGCCAACCATCTGCCCGATGACATCGCCGCCCTCAAGCGCATCGTTGCCTCGCGCGACGAGACCATCGCGCAGTTGCTGGCCGAGATCTCGCGACTGAAGCGATGGCAGTATGGCCGCTCATCGGAGCGCATGACAGAACTGATGGACCAGTTGCAGCTCGCGCTCGGTGAGCTGCCTGTTCCTGAACCAGATGTGGCCGCACCGGAGAAGGCGCCTGATGCCGACGCGACTGCGGATACGGCGGCTACTACGAACCTTATTCCACTGCGCCGTAAACCGCGGCACTTTCCTGCCCATTTACCTCGCGATACGGTTGTTCATGCGCCAACGAACTGCGGATGCCCGGAATGCGGCAAACAGATGCGCGCGCTCGGCGAAGACGCCTCGGAGGTGCTCGACTATGTGCCCGGCTACTTCAAGGTACTGCGTCACGTACGTCCGAAGCTGAGCTGCCCGCGCTGTGCTGCAGTGGTGCAGGAGCCAGCACCTTCGCGACCGATAGCGCGCTCGATGACGGGTGCCGGGCTGCTCGCGCAGGTCGTCGTCGCGAAGTACGCTGACCATATGCCGCTGTACCGGCAGGCCGGCATCTATCGCCGCGCGGGCATCGAACTGGACCGGGCAACACTGGCATCGTGGGTTCGTGAAGCGGCTGCGCTGCTGCAACCGCTGTCCGATGCACTCGGTGGTTACGTGCGCGCCGCAGACAAGATCCATACCGACGACACGCCCGTGCCGGTGCTGGAGCCGGGGCGTGGCAAGACACGCACGGCGCGCCTGTGGACCTATGTGCGGGATGACCGCCCAGCAGGGAGCCGCGCGCCACCAGCAGTCTGGTACAGGTACTCACCCGACCGCAAAGGTGAGCGACCTCGGGAACATCTGGCGGGCTACACGGGAATCCTGCAGGCAGATGCCTTCAGCGGGTATGACGCGCTGTATCGTGACGGCACGGTCATCGAGGCCGGGTGCTGGGCCCATGCGCGGCGCAAGTTCTACGATCTGTACAAGCTGGACAGCTCACCGATTGCCGAAGAAGCACTGCGCCGCGTCGGGGCGCTGTATGTTGTTGAACGCGAGGTTCGCGGCCAGACGCCAGACGTGCGCCTGTCTGCGCGTCAGCAGCGCTCGGCCCCATTGCTCGCTGAGCTGAAGGCCTGGCTCGAACACACGCTGTCACAGGTCTCAGCGAAGTCGGGGCTGGCGAAGGCGATCAGATACTCGCTGGGGCACTGGCACGCTCTCACACGCTATTGTGAAGACGGGCGCGTCGAGGTGGACAACAATACGGCGGAGCGCGCGATCAGGCCGCTGGTTCTCGGCAGGCGCAATTATCTGTTCGCAGGCTCCGACGGCGGTGGCCAAAGCGCGGCGGTGATCTATAGCCTGATCGGTACGGCGCGCCTGAACGGCATCGAGCCGTTTGCCTACCTGCGCACGGTGTTTGAGCGCATCGCCGATCATCCCATCAACCGCATCGACGAGTTGCTGCCGTGGCGCCTGATGCCGGCTGCACACATTGAGCAGCAAGCCGCCTGACAATCAATCCGATGGTCCAACCCCGCAAACCTGCCGTGCGCCTGGTCAAGGCGCCAGTGCCCGATTACGTACTGCGCATTGAGCTGAAGTACATCAAGCCGGCGATCTGGCGACGAATCATCGTTCCCGGCTCGATCCGGCTGGGCAAGCTGCACGTCGTGCTGCAACTGGCCATGGGCTGGGAAGGCGGGCACCTGCACGAGTTCGTCTTCGGCGAAACCAACTATGGTGAACCTGATGACTTCGGATTCCAGAGCGATCCACCGATGCTCAATGAAGCACGGGTCACGCTGGCGAAGGCGCTGGGCGAGCTGAAGTCATTCACCTACATCTACGACTACGGTGACAACTGGCAGCATCGGATCAAGGTCGAGAAGGCGCTGGCGCCTGATCCAGACATGCGCCGGCCGCTGTGCCTGGACGGGCAGAATGCGTGTCCACCGGAAGACGTCGGTGGAGTGCCAGGATATGCCGACTTCCTCGAAGCGATCACCGGCCCGACGCACGAGGAGCACGACCACTTCCTCGAGTGGTGTGGCGGCAGCTTCGATCCTGCCGCCTTCGATCTCGTGCTCGCGAATCAGCGACTCTCAGAGGTCAAGTTCTGATCGTCAAGACGGCCTCAGATTGACGCTTACGGATCTCTACCTGTTCAGCCCATTGCGGAATCGAACGAACGAGTTCGACAGCGTCCTTGACGAACTGGAGGCTCAGCACGAAAGAGGCGACCTGGAGCTGCGAAATCTGGAGCATGCGTTGACGCGGTACGAGTTGAAGGGCGCCTCTGCGCTTCGCACACTGGGCGCACTGATGGACAATTACGCGGAGTTTTATGCGGACCATCGGTGCCTGGAAGAGACACTGATCTTGCCGGCCGCCGAACGTCTGTTGACGAGGGACGACTGGGCCGAGATCGACGCCGCCTTCGAAACAAATCGCGATCCGTTCGAAGACGAAAGGCTCGAGGGCGATCTAGAAAGATTGTTCTCGATTATTGTCCATGCGATCCCGGATGAGGTGAGCTAGCCTCGCAATCGGCCCGCTGACGAGAACCGGGAGTCGATAGCGGTTACCGAGACTCCAGTCACTCCGCGACGGCTTTCGCTTTATCGGCACCCGATGTGTGCGCCACAGCTGTCATGACCGGCGCATTTGCGCGCGTCCCCCGCCGCTGGACGCGTCAGAATCGGCACACCGTCCCGCGCTTCGACATTTCTCCCGGTATCGCGACGACGATGGTGCTTGACAAAGGTCAAACCGGAAAAACCGCGCAAGCGAAAAATTGCCGCAGGTACGTTCGGCGGTTCCCATCGGGAGACATTCATGAGCACAACGACTTCCCCCCTCCAGGCAGTCCCCGCTCCCCAACGGGTGCTGATCGCCATCGACGGTTCTACCGCATCCGCTCATGCACTCGCGTATGCCAAAGCCTTCGTTCCGCCGAATGCAGCGGTGCGCATCGTCAGCGTTGCGGAAAACCCGAGAACGCTCGTCCCGCTCGGATCGAAAACCATGGCATTTCTCGAAGCGGCGCGCGACGAGTTGCTTCGAGACGCATCCGACGCGCTGTCTCGCGCCAAAGCCGCGATGGATCGCGACGACCTCGCCATCGACACGGAAGTCATCGACCTGTCAACGCACGGCGGGGATGTCGTGGATGCGCTGATCGACAGCGCGCAAACCTGGCAGGCCAAACTCCTGATCGTCGGCGCACGTCAGCATCATGGCCTGCTCGGATGGGTCGAAGGGACGGTTTCAGGCCCGCTCGGCAAACTCGTCGGGTGCCCGCTGCTCATCGTTCCGGAAGGTTTCGCGTCGGTTGCCGAGCACCTGCCACGGCGGATGTTGTTCGCCGTCGACGGAAGCGCGATCGCACTCGACGCATTGCGGACAGGGTTGACATTCTCGCGGCCCGACACCGAATTCCGTGCGATATACGTGGTTGATCGCCCACCAATGTTGGGCGACTTCGTCCTTGGCGGGGAACTGGAAGAAGCATTGATCGGCGAAGGAAATCATGTACTCCAGGGTGCCACGGCCATACTCGAAGGCACGGCCAGACATGCGCAGTCGCAACTGATTCACGCGGATCGAACCGGCGCGGACGTTCCCCATCTGATCGTACGCGACGCGATCGAATGGAATGCGGACATGATCGTCATGGGCACTCACGGGCGGCGAGGCGTCACGGGGGGGCTCGTCGGCAGCGTGGCCGGTCGCGTGGCTCGCATCACGAAAACGCCGGTCCTGCTCGTGAACCCGTCGCGTGCGTGATGCGTTTCGTCATCACGCATCCCCTCCCACGGCGTGGAACAGCTCTTCCTCCTGAGCGCAATGCAGGCGTACGATTGCCTCCAGCCCGTACAGCAAGCGTTGTATCGCATGCACCTGCGTGGTGTTCGTTCCGTCGCGCGGCAGGTCCACGGCCATCTGTCTGAGTGATCGGACCATCCTGAAAATCTCCCGGTGGGCGCCGCTCATCGCTGCAAGCGGATCCTCGCCACCGAGAAGCGGAGCAAGACGCGCGTATACGTCCAGATCGTCGGTGCGTTCGTGCGGCAGCAACCGTTCTTCCAGCGAGTCGATTACCTGGGCAAGCTCGCGGGTCATGGTCGCTCCGGATAATTGCGGCATGCGATCCGCGAGATCCCTGATCTGGTCGAGCAACGGTGACAACGCCGTGTGCTCGCGCTTGAGTTGCTCGACGTCGACATCGGCCAGCCGAGCATCCGTCGGCCGTGGGCGAACCAGCAACACGCGCAACGCATTGACGATGACGACGACATCGATGACTTCCTGAATCACCGCACCGGCGATCGGCTGCAGGAGTCCGGCCGCTGCAATCGTCATTGCGACAACCGACAACGACATGCCGGCCACCACGCTCTCGAGCGCGATCCGGCGTGACCGCCGTGCGATGCGCATCGCGTCCACGAGTCGATCCAGCCGATCCACCAGCAGTACCACGTCGGCTGCTTCGGATGACGCGGCCGCGCCTCGCGCGCCCATCGCGATACCGACATCGGCCGCCGCCAGCGCCGGCGCATCGTTCACACCGTCGCCGACCATGATCGTCACGCCCTCCTTGCGAGCGGCCTGAATGGCGGCAAGCTTGTCTGTCGGTGTCTGCTCGGCGCGCACGTCGGTGACACCCAGCAGCTCGCCAACGGCCTGGGCAATGTCCCGCCGGTCGCCGGTCAGCATGATGAGGCGCTCGACGCCCTCACGTTTCAACAGCCGCAATGCGCGTGGCGCTTCCAGCCGCACCTGGTCGGCCATCTGAATCGCGCCGATCATGACACCATCGACACCGACGAATACGGCAGCGCCGCCCTCGTTGCCAACCCGCTTCAGGAACGCGCCGCTCCAAGGTGCAACCGCCGAGGAGGCGGAGACGTACCCGAACTTCCCGATCACGACGGCCCGGTTATCGACCCGCCCGGTCACGCCCTCACCCGCCGTTTCCATGACGATCGACGGCGGCGACAGATTGATCCGACGTTCCCGCGCGGCGACCGTCAGTGCATCCGAAATGACGTGCCCCGATGCCTGGGCCAATGACGCCGCGAAGCGCAGCACATTATCCGCTTCGACGTCCGTGCCGCATTCGATCGCAACGATGCGCGCCCGCCCTCCTGTCAGCGTCCCGGTCTTGTCGAAGAAGAGGATCGTCGCCTGAGCAAGACGTTCCAGCGCGCCTCCGCCTTTGACCAGGATGCCGCGTTTCGAACAACGCGACATGCCGGATACGATGGCGACCGGCACGGCGAGGATCAACGGACAAGGCGTGGCCACGACGAGCACGGCGAGCGCACGCGCGACGTCGCCGGTGAGCAGCCAGGACATGCCCGCGACGAGCAGCGCAGCGAGCACGAAGAATGCGGCGTAGCGATCCGCGAGACGCACGGACGGACTGCGCTCGTGTTGCGCACGTTCGACCATGCGGACGATGCCGGCAAACGTGCTGTCGCCTGCCGTCGTGCGGGCGACCATTTCGAACGGCGCGCCGGCGTTGACCACGCCGCTGCATGCGCTTTCTCCGGAGCGTCGCGGCTGGGTTGACGACTCGCCAGTCAGCATGGATTCGTCGAGTTCCGCGTCATCGGTCAACGTTCCGTCGACTGGCACGCATTCGCCGCTTCGCACGAGTAGCCTGTCACCCGGGCGGATGGTTTCCGGCGCAATGGAACGCCATTCGCCGTTCTCGAACCGGGTTGCCTGCCGAGGGGCACGGCCGAGCAGCGCGGTCATCTCGCGTTGCGCGCGGTTCTGCGCATACTGCTCCAGCGCACGGCCGCTTGCCAGCATCAATGCAATTACCGCGGCAGTCAGCATCTCGTCGAGCGCGATCGCGAGGCCGATCGCCAGCCACGCGAGCACGTCGATGCCGGGCCGCCGCTTCGCCACGGCCGTTGCAAGGGATACAGTCAACGCGAGCAAGACGGGCAACGTACCAAGCAGCCAGACGACTCGCGCGAATGAAGACAGACCGAACGCCACGCACACGCCTCCTGCGGCGAGCGCAACGCCAGCCACGACCAGCAACACAAGATCGGTCGACCAACGGATTCGGGACATGACAATTTTTCCAAGCGCCGCGCGTGGACGGATTCGCTGAGATCGAACCCGGTTGCAGACGGCGTGGCACCAGTCTAGAAAACACCGCGCTTCGACCGTTGACATGGGTCACGAGGAAGGGCCTCCCGCGGACTGCGGGCACGGCAAGTTGCTTGACGTGAGTCAAGCGGTCGCCTCCTTTCTTCAGCAAAATCGAGGCGTGATACCGGATGGCCGGGAGTCGATATCGTGCTGACGCTGGCTGTGCTTTTTCTGCTGATTCTTCTGCTGAATCTCATGCCGGCGTTCGCTCCGCCCACGTGGATGGCGATGTCATGGGTCGGGTTCAACGTGCCTGACGGCAATCCGTTGATCTTTGCCGTCGTGGCGGCCGGCGCGGCGACAACCGGCCGCGTCATTCTGGCGACCTTCGCACGATCGCTCGTCCGCTCCCGCTGGATACGGGAATCCGATCGAGAGAATATCGACGTCGCCACACGCTGGCTGCGAAAGCACAGGACGCTCACTGCCGGCGCATTCTTCTTTTACGCATTGAGCCCGCTTCCGTCGAACTATCTCTTCATCGCATACGGACTTTCCAGATTGCCGCTCAGAATCATCGCGGTGGCGTTCTTCATCGGCCGCGCGACGACTTATGCGATCTGGGCGCACCTCGGCCGCTTTGCGTCGAGCCGGCTGGACATGGAATCTCAACTCGAAGGCACGTACCTCGGCGGATACTTCGTGGTCACGCAACTGGTGTTGCTCGGCCTCGTGTTCGGGTTGATGAAGCTCGATTGGCGCGCGCTCGTCGATGAACGCCGGTTGACGTTCCGGCGCGGCCATCGTCCACGCGGCTCTGAATGACACCAGACGTGCATGACATGTCGAACGGCCGCGTCGGCCGACCGTTGTCTGCTATCGGCCGCGAATCACGGATGTGACTTTGGCGAGGCTTTCCCGCTTGCGCGGATCGACGTGCGTCATCACGTTCAGGACACGGTGATGCCGCATCACGCGAGCACGCGCCGCCACGGCGATGTCGTGCCCTTGCGCAACGGTGAGATCGGCGTCGATGTCGAGATGCACGTCCACGAGGATCAGATCGCCGGTCTTTCGCGTGCGCAGGTCGTGCGCGTCGAGCACGCCCGGCGTCGCAAGCAGCGTCGCGCGGATCGCCTGCACGTCTTCGGCATCGGCCGCCCGATCCATCAGGTCGTGCAATGCGTCCCAGCCGAAGGTGGCGCCCATTTTCACGATCATTCCGCCGACGACCAGCGCGGCGACGGGATCGAGCAGCGGATAGCCGAGCAGGTTGCCGACGATGCCGCACGCGACCACCAGCGAGGATGCGGCGTCCGAGCGCGCGTGCCATGCGTTGGCGACCAGCATGCCCGATTTCACTCGCGTTGCCACCGCAAGCATGTAACGGAACAGGCATTCCTTCGCGGCGAGCGCTACGAGCGCCACCCAGAGCGCCGCAACGTGGACGCGCGCGATCGCTTCCGGATGCTCGAGCTTCTGGATGGCGGACCAGAGCATCCCGCCAGCCACCAGCAGCAGGATCGCCGCGAGTGCGAGCGACGCGCCGGTTTCGAAGCGCTGATGGCCGTAAGGATGCTTTTCGTCGACAGGCTTGCGACTATGGTGACCGGCTAGCAGGACGACGAAATCCGCGATCAGGTCGGACAATGAGTGAATGCCGTCTGCCACGAGACCCTGCGATCGGGACAGGATGCCGATCACCACTTGTCCGATGCTCAGCGCAAGGTTGACCGCAACGCTCACCCAGGTGCTTCGCGTGGCCGCTGCGGCCATCGCGGGTGTCGCGAGTGTCGCGTCGGCGACGGTTTCCGAAACAACGTCAGGGTTCTTTGACATCACGATTCAGGTCACGTTCGAGGGTCGAGCAAGGCCGGACGTCACGTCGACAGCTCGTCGAACGCGATCAACGCATGTGCGGCGTACATCATCGACGGGCCGCCGCCCATGTAGACGGCGACACCGGCGACCTCGTCGATCTCCTCGCGCGTCACCTTCAGCTTGATCAGCGATTGCATATGAAAACCGATGCAGTCGTCGCAGCGGCACGAAATCGCGATGCCCAACGCGATCAGCTCGCGGGTCCTCTTCGTCGGCGCGCCCGGCCGCATCCAGCGCGCCGAAGGCGGACAAGAGGTCAGGCTGCGACTGCCGAAGCTTACGCATCTGCTCGGCAACTTCCGCGGTTCTTTCACGATAACGCCGTGAATTCGACATGGCTGGCAGCTCCGAAATGACAGGAATCGAGTCGCGCACCACGCTTCGTCACCGTGACGTCGAACGATGCGCCGCACGTTTGACAACAGCGTGATCGCCGGCATGTATTCGATGGTATTGGCGGCTACTCCGGCGTACTTGATCTGCGGCAAAGGTTCGACCGCCGGCTTTGCGTACGGTTGAAACCATGCAAACGATCGGGAGAGCGTCATGTCCGCAGTGAACAGGTTCACCGTTTCGTGCCTGATCGGCGTCGCGATCGCGATGACGGCTGGTCTGGCCGATGCCCAGCCACGCCAGCCCGCTGGCGGTTCCGCCGTCGAGCCGGGCGGCATGATGTACGGCAGCCAGTTGATGGCGCCCGCCGAGCGGAACGGCCGTCGGCGAAGCATTGTTCGATCGCAAGCCGTCCGGCATGCTTGCAACGCCGGTCGGTCGTGCGGTGCTCAAGCGCGGCGAACGCGTGATCGCCGAACTCGGCGCCCTCGCGAACTGGTGTGCGCTCCGCCAGTCGCGCCGCCGCGCATCGGCCGACGGCGGCCTGCCGGCTTACCTGCTCAACACGCGGCGGCTCCAGCTGTTCTCGACCCTCGCACGGCGCCGTCACATGCCGAGCGCCGCGCGTGCGCTCGGCGTCACGCAGCCGGCCGTCAGCAGCGCGATCCGGATTCTCGAGAGCGGCGCGGGTTTCGCGCTGTTCCATCGGCATCCGCGCGGCCTGCTGCTGACGGCCGACGGCGAGACGTTCCTGCTGCACGTGCGGCGCGCGCTGAACGAACTGCGGCACGTCGCCGACGACGTCGCCGCGCTGCACGGCAGCATCCAGGGCGTCGTGACCGTCGGCGCGCTGCCGCTCGGCCGCACGCTGATGCTGCCCGAAGCGGTCACGCGCTTTCCGAAGGTGCGTGTGATCACCGACGAAAGCGCATACGAGGCGCTCGTCGCCGGCGTGCGCGCGGGCGACATCGACTTCATCCTCGGCGCGCTGCGCGCGCGCGATCCGGCGAGCGACCTCGAGAACGAACGACTGATGTCCGAGAACCTCGTCGTGCTCGCGCGGCGCGATCACCCGCTCGCCGACGTGCGCAATCTCGGGCTCACGAGCCTCGCCGGCGCGCAATGGATCCTGCCGCGCAGCCACTCGCCCGCGCGCGGGCTGTTCGAATCGCTGTTCCGGCGCATGAAGCTCAAACCGCCGATGCCGACGGTCGAGAGCGCCGATCTCGCGGTGATACGCGGCGTGCTGCTGCACACCGACATGCTTGCGGTGCTGTCCGCGCAGCAACTGCATTACGAATGCGAAGCGGGGTTGCTTGCCGTGCTCGACGTGCCGATGCGCGAAACGACCCGCGACATCGGTCTGATGACGCGCGCCGGCAGTCCGCCGTCGCCGGCGGCACGCGCGTTGATCGATGCGATCCGTGTGGTCGCGACCGAAGTCGCGCGCACGCCGCACGCCACGGCCGCTGCGCGATAACGAAAGCGCATGGCTGCCGCGCCGGAGTCGCATCGCGCCGGTCGCGTGCGTTGCCGCACAATCCGGTCGATATACCGCGCGGTTCCTGGCCAAAGCGCGACGCTGTGATCACGCGTTGTTGATTTGTACGGAATCCTGACCCACGGAGGATGCGGCTATTTTCTTGGATTGGTTTACGTTGTTAACCCGAGGCTTTCGGCTGAGATACCCAAGGGAGCCTTTGATCCGTTTTTCGTTGTACCAGCGCTGCCAAGCGGACAGGCGTGCCTGAAGTGCCGCGCGATGGCTGGTAGCCTTCATTCGGTGTCGAGGCAAGGCGAAGTGCTGACGGATGGCACCCAT
Source organism: Burkholderia sp. SIMBA_062 (assembly GCF_046534765.1). Classification (NCBI taxonomy): domain Bacteria; kingdom Pseudomonadati; phylum Pseudomonadota; class Betaproteobacteria; order Burkholderiales; family Burkholderiaceae; genus Burkholderia; species Burkholderia sp. SIMBA_062. Next base: position 22,012 of record NZ_JAWRYD010000032.1, on the reverse strand, counting down.
GCGCGAGAGAAACGCCTGGGTACGCCGCGGGTCGCGAAACCCCTGCGTTTGGCGCTCACGCCAACGCGTGGGCTGCTGACTGTTTTCCGCGCGGTTATTGACCCGGGCCGATGCCTTGACGAACACGTGCTTCACGCCGGCCAGCTCGGGCACCTCGGCTTTCGCTGCGGGTAGCTGCGCAACTGATCGGTAACGATCTTTTTCGGCACCGGGTACAAGCGCAGCATCCGCCGAAAGAAGCGTTTGGCCGCTGCCTTGTCGCGACGCTTTTGCAGCAGCACATCCAGCTCGGCACCGTGTTCGTCCACCGCGCGCCACAGCACGTACGGCTCGCCGCGCAGTGTCACGAACATCTCGTCGAGATGCCACGTCGAACCCGGCTTGCCGCGGGCGGCTTTTGCGCGGAGCGCAAACTGCGTGCCGAACCGGTCGCACCAGTTACGTATCGACTCGTAGCTAGCCGTCACACCGCGCTCGAGCAGCAACTCCTCGACGTCGCGCAGGCTCAGGTTGAAGCGGTGGTACCAGCGCACCGCGCAGCTGATGACCGCTGCCGGAAACCGGAAACCTTTGTAAGGCGATTGGCTCTTCTTCATGCCATCATTCTAACCAGCACGGCACTCAACTTGACATCGCCCTTTCCGATGCTCGCCGCTCGCGGAGGCGGGCGAATACATCTCTGAAGGCCCGAGCCGGCTCGATGGCACGCTTTGCCAGTGCTAACATGCGTCGATCAAAAGCGACTCCGCGCAAACTAGGCATGAGCAAAACGAAAACCCCGACCAAATCGCGCCCGACCCGCAGCGACGCACAGCGGCAGGCGATTCTCGATGCTGCATCGCTGCTGTTCATCGAGAAAGGATTCGGCGGTACCAACATCAACGACATTGCCGACGCAGTCGGCATGACGCGCACGGCGCTGTACTACTACTTCCCCAGCAAGGAATCGATGCTGGAGGCGTTGACGCGGGAAGTTACCGAACGCGCCAGCGACCTGACGAAGGAAGTCGCGCAACGCGCGGAGCTTCCGCCCGACGAGGGGCTGCGCCAACTGATCCTCGGCCACGCCGGCCTGATCCTCGCGCATCCATTGCAGTTCCGTGTCGTAGAACGCAGCGAGAGCAGCCTGCCGGACGTGCAGCGCAACGCTGCCCAGGCAGCGCGACGCGCCGTGCGAAACGATTTCGTGAACGTGATCCGGCGCGGCATCGAGCAAGGCGTTTTCCACGCGGTCGACGCCGATGTCGCGGCCTTCTCCATCATCGGCATGTGCAACTGGTGCGCGTGGTGGTTCGATGATCGCCGGCACGCGTCCAGCGACGCGGTCGCCGAACTCATCGCGTCGCTCGGGCTGCGCATGCTCCGCGTCGAAAGCGCCGCCGACAACACCCGTCCTGCCGCCGCGCGCGCCGACGTCCGCCGCGCGCTGGCCGGCATGCACGAAGCGCTGGCCACCCTCGAAAGCAGCCTGCACGGCAAGGACTGACGCACCGGCAGTTCATCGGTCGCATCCGAATCGGCGTTTACACTTACGTCAAAAATTTGACGCTTCCGTCAAATTTACTTAGCATTGGCACATGGTCAATGTCAGGAGCGCGCACGCGCGATTCGTCCGATGAACGGTTTATCTTCCTCCAGCAAGCCGGCCGCCCAGGCCACCGCGGGCTTTCTCAACACCGACTGGAACCCGCGCGACGTTCCGCTGGGCACGGTCACGACCAACGTCGTGCTGCGCACCGCCGACCAGGCAGCCACCGGCGGTTCGCTGTACCGCCCGCCGACGGCGACGGACACCGTCGTGTGCGTGATGCATCCGCGCGAGTTCATGGCGTGCCATTACCTGATTCCGGATATCGTGGGCGCCGGCTACGCCGCCTGGTCGCAGTCGCCGCGCTCGGTCGGCAACGACCTGCGGCTGGAACACGAATTCGCGCTGCACGACGTGGCCACAGGGCTGCAATACCTGCGCGCGGCCGGATTTCGGCGCATCGTGCTGCTCGGCAATTCGGGCGGCGCGGGACTGTATGCGCTGTACGTGCAGCAGTCCGCGCGACCCGGCGCGCTCCGCATCGCACGCACGCCGGGCGGACGCCCGACGCAACTGGCCGAACTCGACATGCCCGCCGTCGACGGCTTCGTGCTGGTCGGGCCGCACCCCGGACAGGGCGCGCTGCTGCTCAACTGCATCGATCCGAGCGTCACGGACGAGAACGATCCGCTCTCCGTCGATCCGTTGCTCGATCCGCTGTCGCCGGCCAACGGCTACGCGGGCAAAGACAACACCCGCTATAGCGCCGAATTCGTCGACCGATACCGCGCTGCCCAGCGCGCACGCGTGGCGCGCCTCGACGCGTACGCCCGGACGCTGATCGCGCGGCGGCAGGACGCTCGCAAGCGTGTGAAGGAAAACGGCGCGAACGGCCTCGACGTCACGCCGGAAGACCGGCGCGTCGCCGCGCACACGCCGATCTTCAACGTCTGGCGCACGGACGCCGACCTGCGTTGCTTCGATCTCGGCCTCGATGCGTCGGACCGCAAGTTCGGCTCGCTGTGGGGCGCCGACCCGTACGCGTCCAACTACGGCGCGGTCGGATTCGCGCGGCAGTGCACACCGGAAAGCTGGCTGTCGACGTGGTCGGCGCTGTCGTCCAACGCGTCGCTGGCCAGCACCGCGCCTTCGATCGTCCAGCCGGTGCTCGTTATCGAATACACCGGCGACCAGGCGTGCTTTCCGGGCGACGTGCAATGCATCGTCGATGCGATCGCGTCGCCGTCCAAACATCACCACCGCGTACGCGGCGATCACCATGGCCGCGCGTTGAGCGCCGACGAAGCACCCGGACGGCTCGAGGCCGGCCGCCTGCTCGCGCAATGGCTGCGCGAGCACTTTTCGCTCTGACCGGACCACCTGCCGTTCCCGGCCCTTCTTCGTCATCACGACCCTTCACGGACGACACGACTCATGCCTGCTCACCCTCTTCCCCCGCTGACGCTGCACGGCGTCGACCACACCGCGCGCCCCACCTGGCGACTGCGCGAAACCGTCGAGTTCTACCGCGACAAGCTCGGGCTGCCGCTCGTGCATGTGATTTCCGCACGCGGCTGGGGACCGGCGACGCACCCGGACTTCCTGCATTTCTTCTTCGACAGCGGCAACGGCAGCACCATCGCGTTCTTCTACTACCTCGGCAGCGACGAGCCGGCCGAGATGGCGGCGCGATCAGCCGCTCGTCCGCTGCCGGACGACCACGTCGCCGATGCCACGCATACCGCGTGGCTCGTCGATGGCCCGGACGCGCTGCGCGCGTGGAAGCGGCATCTCGATGCGCAAGGGCTGGACGTATCGGTGGAAACCCGGCACGAAGTGATCGAATCCGTCTACGTGCGCGATCCCAACGGCTACTTCGTCGAGTTCACGCACAAGCTGCGCCCGCTGACCGCTGTCGATGCCACGGACGCGCAGCTCACACTCGAAGCGGCGATGACGCTGGAAGACGCCGCACGCGCGACCGGCCGCGCACTGGATACCGTCGACGCGATCTGGAACCGCAAGGCGGAACTGCTGGCCGAACGCGGCAACGCCTCCGCTGCGCCAGTGCGTATCTCGGTACCCCGCGTGGCGGAATTCGCGCCGCTGGTGCGCGCCGCACTGCAGCATCCCGATTGCCGCGTGCACGAAGGTAAGGAATACGATTCAATCGAAGCCGACAGCCCGATCGAATTCGAGCGCCGGGCGCTCGGCTTCAAGCCCGCGCTCTGGTACGGCATGCTGACCGGTGGCCTGCACGGGCGCATCGAGCGGTTCGACCGCGACGTCCTGCGCATCGCGCCGGTACGGTCCTGAGCCGCGACGGGAGGAGACATGATGGAGACTCGAATCGAACAGCCGATTGCCGGCGTCGTCTACCCCGGCCGCATCCGGGCCGAAGCGGCACTCGCCAGCGGCGCGTGGATCGCCAGCACCGTCGGCGACGCGCTGCGCGCGACCGCACAGCGCCATCCGGCGCGCAGCGCGTTCATCGGTCACGACCGCACGATCGACTTCGCCGAACTCGACGAGGCCACCGAGCGACTCGGGGCCGCGCTGCTCGCGCTGGGCCTCGCGCCCGGCGACCGTGCGATCTTTCAACTCGGCACCACGGTCGAAACCACGATCGCGCTGCTCGCCTGCTTCAAGGCCGGCATCGTGCCGGTATGCTCGCTGCCGCAGCATCGCGAGATCGAAATCAGTCAGCTCGCGCAACTGTCCGGTGCCCGCGGCTACTTCGTGCAGGCGGATTTCAGCCCCCGCTTCGACCTGCCGGCCTTCGCCGAATCGATGGCGACGCGTCATCCGTCGATTGCGCATCGGGTGATCGTGCGCGGCGAACGTGCCGGCGCAGTCGGCATGCAGGCACTGATCGACGGCATGCCGCTCGCGCAGGCCCGCGAACGCCTCGCGCGCGTGCCGATCGGCCTGTCGGACGTACTCAGCTTCCAGCTCTCCGGCGGCACCACGGGCGTCCCCAAGATCATTCCGCGGTTTCATGCCGAGTATCTCGGCCACTCGACGGGCTGGATGCGGCGCTATCGCGTCGATGCCGACAGCCGGCTGATCTGGTCCCTGCCGCTGATGCACAACGCCGGCCAGCTCTACGCGCTGATTCCGGCCGTGCTCATCGGCGTGCCGGTCGTCCTGATGCCGCAGGTCGACATTCCGCTGATGCTCGACCTGATCGGCAGACACCGCATCACGCATGCGCTGTCGATCGGCCCGATCGCGCCGCAGCTGATGGCCTACCCGGATATCGCGCGTCACGACCTGTCGTCGCTCGAGCTGTTCTCGACGATGAGCCGCGCCGATACGCTGGAGGCGCACCTGCGCGTGCCGTGCTCGAACCTGTACGGCATCACGGAAGGCCTGCTGCTGGGCTCGCCGGCCGATGCGCCGGCCGAGGTGCGCCATCGCACGCAAGGGCGCTCCGGTTGCGACGACGACGAGATCCGCCTGCTGGAGCCCGGCTCGGAGCAGCCCGTCCCGCCCGGCCAGATAGGCGAACTGTGCTTTCGTGGGCCGTCCACGCTGACCGGCTACTTCGCGAACGCCGAGGCCAACGAGCAATCCTTCACGTCCGACGGCTTCTACCGCACCGGGGACATGGCCACCGCGCATGCGGTGGACGGCGCGCTGTACTACACGTTCGAAGGGCGCTTGCGCGACAACATCAACCGCGGCGGCGAAAAGATCGGCTGCGAGGAAGTCGAGAGCCACGTCAGCCAGCATCCGTCGGTCGCCGATGCCAAGCTGGTGCCGATGCCCGACCCGTTCTACGGCGAAAAAGGCTGCATTTTCATCATCCCCCGCCCGGGCATGCAGGCGCCCGACGTACAGGCGCTCGGGCAATTCCTCGTCGACCGCGGGCTGGCCCGGTACAAGTGCCCCGAGCGGGTCGAGGTGGTCGATGCATTTCCCGTCACGCGCGTCGGCAAGGTCGACAAGCCGGCGATGAAACGGCTCATCGTCGACCTCCTCGCGCAGGAGGCCGGACAATGAGCGCGCCCGCACCGATCGAATACCTGCTCGGCGAACGGCCGCTCACGGTGCGCCGCCGAGTGAAATGGGGCGAATGCGATCCGGCCGGCGTGGTGTATACCGCGACCTTCGCCGATTACGTGATCTGCGCAGCCGAACTGTTCTACGGAGCGTTGCTCGCCGATACGCCACAGCGTGCTAAGCGCGCGCTCGGCTTCGGCACGCCGAGCCGGGCGCTGTCGTTCGATTTCATCGGCTCGCTGCGACCCGACGACGAATTCGACATGACCGTGCAGGTGGCGGACGTGCGCCAGCGCTCGTACGTGCTGGACATCGTGGCCCGCACGCCGCAGGGCGCGGCCGTCTTCAACGCACGCCTGACGCCCGTCTGCGTCGCGCACGACGAGCGCAGGTCGATCGACATCCCGCCCGCGTTCCGCCAGGCGTTGCTGAACTACCAGCGCGACTGTGCCGGCGCCGCTTCGAATCCATTCATCCAGGACGACGCATCATGAAAATCGACATCGTCGGTGCCGGCCCGGCCGGTATGTATTTCGCACTGCTTGCAAAAAAGCACGATCCTTCCCATCGAATCACGATTTACGAACGCAATCCAGAGGGCGCGACCTACGGCTGGGGCGTGGTGTTCTCCGATATCGGGCTGTCATTCCTGAAGGAAGCCGATCCGGCGTTCTTCGACGAATTCATCGCGCATCACGAACGTTGCGACTACATGGAAATCGTTCACCGTGGCACGCATGTGCAGGTCCACGGCAATCATTTCTCGCGCACGTCGCGCATCGACATGCTGCGGGTCCTACAGCGCGCCTGCGAGCGCGAAGGTATCAGGATCGAATACGGTCGGCGCATCGAGGATGCGCGCACGCTCGCGTCCGGCTGCGACTTGCTGGTGGCCGCCGACGGCGGCAACAGCGCGATACGCACTCAACTGGCCGAACACTTTCGCCCGCAGTTCGTCCAGCGCCGCAACAAGTTCGCGTGGTACGGCACGAATCAGCGCTTCCATCCGGTTTCGCTGATCTTTCGCGAAACCCCGCACGGCGTGTTCATCGCGCACTGCTACCAGTACAGCCCCGACCTGTCGACCTTCCTGATCGAAACGGACCCCGACACGTGGCGACGCGCCGGGCTCGACCATGCCAGCGAGGACGAAAGCCGCCGCTTCTGCGCCGACGTGTTCCGCCCCGAGCTCGGCAGCAACGAACTGCTGACCAACCGCTCGCTCTGGTTCGAAGCCAACATCGTCAGCAACGCTAATTGGCATCACGACAACATCGTGTTGCTCGGCGACGCATTGCGCACGGTGCACTTCTCGCTCGGCTCCGGCACCCGCATGGCGATGCAGGACGCCATCGCGCTGCATCGCGCCGTAGCGGCGGCGCCCGGCGACCTGCCGGCCGCGTTCGCGGCTTTCGAGGCCGCGCGCCGGCCCGCGTCGTCCAGCTTCCAGGGCGCGGCGGCAAAGAGCCTCGACTGGTACGAGAACGTCGCCGGCAAGCTGCATCTCGACCCGGTCAGCTTCGCCTACGACTACATGTGCCGCACCGAAAAAGTGACCCGCGACGATCTCCGGCAACGCGACCCATTGTTCGTCGACGCCTACGACGCACTGCGGGCCAGCGCCCGCTAAAGGACTGCACCATGACCCCAACCACCGTCAATGTCGTCGACGTCATCGGCCGCAGCCGTCTCGGCGCCTTGCAGTATCTCGTCCTCGGGCTGTGCACGCTGTGCCTCGTGATCGACGGGTTCGACGTGCAGGCGATCGGCTATGTCGCGCCGGCCATCATCAAGCAGTGGGGCATCGCCCGGGCCGATCTCGGGCAGGTGTTCGGCGCGGGCCTGGTCGGCATGACGATCGGCGCGCTGCTGCTCGGCCCTGTCGCGGATCGCATCGGCCGCCGCCCGGTGCTGATCGGCGCGATGCTGTGCCTGGCCGCGTGCATGTATGCGACGGCGCAAGCCGGCTCGGTGCCGCAGTTGCTGCTGCTGCGCTTCGCGGCCGGGCTGAGCATGGGCGCGATCATTCCCAATGCGGTCGCGCTCGCGGGCGAGTTCAGCCCGACCCGCATTCGCGTCACGACGATGATGATCATCTCGTCCGGATTCATCGTCGGCGGGGCGATCGGCGGCGCCATCGCCGCGGCGATGATTCCGGCGTTCGGCTGGCGGTCGGTGTTTATCGTCGGCGCGGCGGCCCCGCTGCTGGTGGCCCTCGTGATGATCGCGGGCATGCCGGAATCGCCGCAATTCATGGCGATGCAGCAGCGCGGCCGGGATCGCGTCCGCGCGCTGTTGCGGCGTATCGATCCCACGCTCGCGATCGACGCGCACGTCGAATTCGTCGTGCCCGACAAGAAGACGAGCGGCGTACCGTTCGTGCATCTGTTCCGCCATGCGCTCGGCACCGGCACCGTGCTGCTGTGGATCCTGAATTTCATGAACCTGCTCGCCGCCTACTTTCTCGCGAACTGGCTCCCGATGATCATGAACGGCGCCGGCCATGCCACGTCGCAGGCCGTGCTCGCCGGCATGATCTTCTGGGTCGGCGGCATCGCCGGCAACCTGCTGCTCGGCTGGCTCGTCGACCGCTACGGCTTCGGGCTCACGCTGACGCTGACCTTCGTCGGCTCGGCACTGGCGGTCGCCGCGATCGGTCAGGTGGCCGGTTCGCTCGCGACCGCGTTCGTCGCGATCGCGATCGCCGGCTTCTGCGTGCTCGGCGGACAGACTGCACTGAATGCGCTGGCCGCCGTGTATTACCCGACCGCGCTGCGTTCCACCGGCATGAGCTGGGCGCTCGGCGTGGGCCGGATCGGCTCGATCGTCGGCCCCGTGATCGGCGGCGAACTGGTGCGATTGAACTGGCCGTCCTCCAGCCTGCTCGTCGCCGCGGCCGTACCGTGCGTCGCGGCCCTGCTCGCGATTCTCGCCTTCTGGCGCGCCGGCGACCTGCCGGCGTCGGCGCACGCGGTCGAACCGGCACCGAATGACGCCGCCTCCCGCACCTGATCCCTCACACCGCAAGAAAAGGACCCTACCGTGACCAGACACTTCCGTATCGGGCAGATCGTGCCCAGCTCCAACACGACGATGGAAACCGAGATTCCCGCGATGCTCCGCGCTCGCGAGGCGGCCAGTCCCGACGAGCGTTTCACTTTCCATTCGAGCCGCATGCGCATGCACAAGGTCACGAAGGAGGAACTGGCCGCGATGAACCGGGAGGGCCTGCGCTGTGCCGCCGAACTGGCCGACGCCCGCGTGGACGTGATGAGCACCGCGTGCCTCGTCGCGATCATGGCCATGGGCCTCGGCTATCACCGCGAGACCGAACTGGAACTGACCGAGGTCGCGCGCGCCAACCATTGCCTCGCACCGGTCATGACGTCGGCCGGCGCGCTGGTGGACGGGTTGAAGACGCTGGGCGCCCGCCGTATCGCGCTGATGGCGCCGTACATGAAACCGCTGACCGACCTGGTCGTCCAGTACATCGAGCACGAGGGCATCGAGGTCGTCGATGCGATCTGTTTCGAGATTCCCGACAACCTCGAAGTCGGCCGGCGCGATCCGTTGCAATTGCTGGACGACGTCAAACGCCTGAATACCGCAGGCGCCGACGTGATCGTCGCGTCCGCTTGCGTGCAGATGCCGTCGCTGCCCGCCGTGCAACGCATCGAGGATGCGACCGGGATTCCGACGGTCTCCACCGCGGTGTGTACCGTCCGCCGGATGCTCGACCATCTGGGTCTGGAACCCGCAGTCCCCGGCGCGGGCGCCCTGCTGCAGGCACGCTGACCCGTTGCAAACACGCCGGCATTCCGGCCGGCATGAAGCCTCATCTCTCCGGTGAGTCACGATCGATCCGGACAGCGCGTTCGGATCAAATTCAATTGTACTAATTGATTGGCATGCGCAAGCGTGCGCCACGCGAGCGTCGAACGCGCAGACAAATCAAAAATATTTCAAACAAGGCGCTGTAGCGCCCGGAATGGAGATAGGACCGTCATGAAGATCAAATGGAGCGCCGCCGTGTTCGCGGCGGCGTCAGGGCTCGCATACGGGCAAAGCAGCGTCACGCTCTACGGCATCGTCGATACCGGTGTGTCGTATTACAACCATGCGACCGCACACGGTGGATCGTGGGTCGGCCTGCCCGTTCTGACCGGCGAATTGCCGTCTCGTTTCGGCTTCAGGGGCAGCGAAGACCTCGGCGGCGGCTACCGCGCGTTCTTCGTGCTCGAATCTGGTTTCCAGCCTGGCACCGGCGCACTGAATTACGGGGGCCGCCTGTTCGGGCGGCAGGCCAACGTCGGGATCGACAGCGATTACGGTGCCCTGACGCTCGGCCGGCAGATGAACATGACGACGTACGCGCTGGCGAAGGCCGACGTGATCGGGCCGTCGATTCATTCGCTGTACGTGTTCGACGGGTATCTGCCGAACGCACGCAGCGACAATGCGATCGGCTATCTCGGCCGTTTCCGCGGCATCACCGTCGGAGCGACATACAGCTTCGGACGCGATGCAGCCGGCCCCGCCGGGCCGGGCGCGACGAATTGCGCCGGGCAGGTGCCGGGAGACATCCTCGCGTGCCGGCAATACACGGCACTCGTCGCCTACGACACCGCGAGCTTCGGCGTGGCGGCGTCCTACGACGTGATGCGCGGCGGCACCGGCGCTTCCGCGCCATTGAACCGGAACACGTATACCGCGACGCGCAATATCGTCGACGGCTATCTGGTCGCGGGTCCGGTCAAGATCGGGATCGGCTGGATACGCAACAACATCGCGGCCGCCTCCCACCTGCAATCGGACATCTTCTTCGCCGGTGCAACGTATTCGATTACGCCAGCGTTCTCCGTCGACGCGCAGGGCGTCCGCCACCTTCAGCGCGGCCGGGATGAAGTGACCCACAGCGCGAACTCGACGCTGCTCGTCGCGCGCGCGAACTACGCGTTGTCGAAGCGCACGATCGCCTATACGTCGCTCGGATACATGTTCAACAGCAAGCTGGCCGCCAACCCGGTTGCCGCAGGTGGAACGGTCGGGACCGGGATGAACCAGTTCGGCGCCATGGTCGGCCTCCAGCAGAAGTTCTGACGAAGCGCCGTCCGTTTGCCGCGGTCATGCGTGGCCGTGGAAAACGGACGACGACTGTCGACGCCCCCCTCCCTTCCCCTCCGATTCCGCCCGTACACCGGGCTTGCGTGCAGGCGCGATGCACGTTTTGGCAAGAATGTACCGGCGCTGGCCAGCGGATGGTAGCGACCTGGTCCGCACGCGCCTAACTTGACGTCTGGTTCGAACCACGACGGCGCTACGCCGAGAACCTCGAGCGCGACACCCGCGAATAGACGATATCAAGGAGACGACCTCAATGACCGCGACCACCCCATCCCGCGCGCCTGCCGGCGCCGGCTTTCTGCACGAATATGGCCAGTTCATCGACGGCACGTGGACGCCGGGCGATGCCGGCAAAACGATCGATCTGCACAATCCGGCGACGGGCGACGTGCTCGCTCGCATCGCGGCCGGAAACGGCAAGGATGCCGAACGGGCAATCGATGCGGCAGCGCGCGCGTTCCCGGGCTGGGCGCGCACGCCGCCCGCCGCGCGTCAGGAGATCCTGTACGAGATCATGCGCCGCCTCAAGGCTCGGCAGCAGCACTACGCGCTCATGGATACGCTGAACAACGGCAAGCCGATCAGCGAATCGATGCACTTCGACATGCCGATGGCGATCGAGCAGTTCGCGATCTTCTCCGGCGCGCCGTGGCAACTGAACGGCGAATCGATGCACTACACATCGTCGCTCGGCACGGATTCGATCGGCATCGTGCATCGCGAACCGCTCGGCGTGGTCGTGCAGATCATTCCGTGGAACGTACCGATGATCATGCTCGCGTGCAAGATCGCGCCGGCCCTCGCCGCCGGCAATACGATCGTGCTGAAGCCGTCCGAAATCGTATGCCTGTCGGTGCTCGAATTCGCGCGCGAGATGGCGGACCTGCTGCCGCCCGGTGTCCTCAACATCGTGACAGGTTACGGTCCGGATCTCGGCGAAGCGCTGGTGACCGACACACGCGTGCGCAAGGTCGGCTTCACCGGTTCGCGCCCGACCGCGCGCAAGCTCGTCCAGTATGCAGCGGCCAACATCATTCCGCAGACGATGGAGCTCGGCGGAAAATCAGCGAACATCGTTTGCGAGGACGCCGACCTCGACGCCGCAGCCGAGGGCGCGGCCATGTCGACGGTCCTGAACAAGGGCGAAGTGTGCCTCGCGGGCTCGCGCCTGTTCGTCCACGAAAAGGTTCGCGATGCGTTCCTCGACAAGCTGCAGCGCATTCTCTCCGGCATCCGGATCGGCGATCCGACCTTGCCCGACACGCAGCTCGGCCCCCAGGCATCGCGGATGCAGATGGACAAGATCCTCGGCTATCTGGAAGACGGCCCGCGCGAAGGCGCCAAGGTGCTGATGGGGGGCGGCCGCGCCAGCGTGCCGGGTTACGAAAACGGATTCTTCATTCAGCCGACCGTGTTCGTCGACGTGAAGAACACGATGAAGATCGCTCAGGAGGAGATTTTCGGCCCGGTCACCAGCGTGCTGACCTGGAAGGACGACGACGAGGTCGTGCGGTTGGCCAACGCATCCGTCTACGGCCTCGGCGGCGGCATCTGGACCTCGAATCTCGCGCGTGCCCATCGCATGGCCTGCGCGCTGGAAACCGGTACGGTCTGGATCAACCGCTACTACAACTTTCTCGGCGGCATGCCGATCGGCGGCTACAAGCAAAGCGGCTTCGGCCGCGAATTCGCGCACGAGGTGCTGAATCATTACACGTTGACGAAGAGCGTGATCGTCGACCTGCAGCCCGGCGCACTGGGCATCTTCGGCGCACGGCAATAGCCCGCGCGCAAAGGAGATTCCCATGTCCTTTCCACTCGGCCGCGCGGCGGCCGGCATCGTCGCGCTGGCAGCCGCACTGGGCATGCAGCCCGCGGGTGCGACGGAGGGCGGCGGCTCGGTCTATCCGTTCGGCGCGGAGAACTACCTGACCGGTGCGCTGCCGCCGCCTGGCCTCTACTCGCTGTTCTATGGCGAAGCGTACTTCGCGCGCAAACTGGTCGGCAACGACGGGCAAGACGTGACGCCGCCGGGCTTCAGGCTCAATGCCAACGCACTCGTCAGCCGCCTCGTGTGGGTCACGCCGCAAAAAGTGCTGGGCGGCGACTTCCTGCTGAGCCTGATCGTGCCGATGGTCAACCTGCATGTGGAAGCTGCCAGCCGCAGCCAGACCAAGACCGGGTTGGGCGACATCACGCTGTCGCCCGGTATCGGCTGGCATTTCGGCCCGAACCTGCACGTCATCGGCGCGTTCGACTTCTTCGCGCCGACGGGCGGCTACAACAAGAACGATCTCGCCAACATCGGACGCAATTACTGGGCCTTCGGCCCGGTCTACGCGGCGAGCTGGGTCGATCCGCATGGCATAAATGCGGACGTGAAGCTCGGCTACCTGTTCAACCAGATCAACCACGCGACCGGTTATACCTCCGGAAACGAGCTCTATGCCGACTATTCACTCGGCTGGGCGGCCACGCCGCAGTGGGTGCTCGGTGTCGGCGGCTACGTGACGGTTCAAACCACGGACGACCAGGACGACGGTCGGACCGTCGCCGGCAATCGTCACAGGGCATTCGCGATCGGCCCGAGCATCAAGTACGCGAGTCGCCAGGGCTGGTTCGTGACCGCCAAGTGGCAACGCGAAATGGCCGTCCGCAACGGCGCGGAAGGTCATGCTTTCTGGATCAGGGCGGTATTCCCGCTTTGAAGTGTCTGCGGTACCCATTCATCCATATCGAAGGAGACATCATGAACAACACCCACGAAGGACGCGTGGCAGTGGTCACCGGCGCCGGCCGCGGCATCGGGCGCGAAGTCGCCGTCCGGCTGGCCGCGCGCGGCGCGCAACTGGTATTAATCGATCTCGACGTCCCGTCGGAAACGCGTGCGCTGATCGATGGCGATCCGCTCGTGCTCACCGGCGACGTCAGCGACCCGCAGGCATGGGCGGGATTCGCGCGAGCCGTCGACGAACGGTACGGGCGCGCCGACATCGTGGTGAACAACGCCGGCATCTATCCGTTCGCGGCGTTCGACGACCTCGATTTCGACCTATGGTCGCGCACGCTGCGGGTGAACCTCGATTCGCATTTCCATTCGGCGAAGGCGTTCGTCCCGCTGATGCGGGCGAACCGATGGGGGCGTTTCGTGAATTTCTCGTCGAATTCGATCGGCACGCCGCTCGCGGGACTCAGCCACTACATGGCGGCGAAGATGGGCGTGATCGGTTTCGTTCGCGGACTCGCCAACGAACTGGCCGACGACAACATCACCGTCAACGCGATCCTGCCGGCGCTCACGCGCACGCCCGGCACCAGCGGCATTCCCGATGAGCTCGCGCGCAGCGTATGGCAGCAGCAGGCCATCAAGCGCTTCGCGACGCCGGAAGACATCGTTGGGCCGATCCTGTTCCTCACGAGCGATGACGGTGCCTTCGTGACCGGCCAGGCACTGGCCGTCGACGGCGGGATGTACAAGATCTCATAACCCCGCCGCTAGAACGCGCCATCGCAAGCCCGCTTGCGGGTTTGCGATGGCGTTTCGCCGTACCGGCGCCGGTATTGCTGGTTGAATGCGCTCAGGTGACCGAATCCGTATCGCAGCGCGATCGTCGAGATGGTGGTCGCGGCATCGGCGTCCGACAGCAGCTCGCTGCGTACTTTTTCCAGTCGCAGATGATTCAGGTGCTGCATCGGTGTCGTCTGGCGGAATGCGCTGAACGCGCGCGACAGCGAACGGATGCTGCAATCCGCCGCCTCGGCGATTTCCGCGAGCGTCAGCGCCTGTCCAAGCCGCGCCTCCATGAACTCGACGGCCCGACGCAACTGCTTCGGCGCGATCACGCCACTCGATCGATGCAACTCGGCCGTGTAGTTGTGCGGTTGCGTATCGAGCAACGTGACGGTCAGCATTTCCTCGATGCTCGGCGCAAGATACTCGCGCAGCGCGGCGTCGCATTCGTTCAGCGTCGTCACAACGAAATCCAGCAGCATGAACCAGCGCGTCAGCGCGTGCGAATCGCGCATCGCCGTCTCGAAGCGTAGCGGCGCGCGGCCCGGATGCCGCATCATGCGCCAGCACGCCGCGGACACGCGCCGATGATCAAGCTGCACCTTGAGCACTTCGGCGGCCGGATCGTAATGGAACCGCGGTCGGTCCGACGCCACACTGAGCACGGTCGTGCCCGGGCCGCCGCCGTAGTGCGCGTGGCCGGCGGTGATCCCCGTCCGCCCGTTCGTGGTGGTCGTGACAAGCAGGCAGGCGCCCAGGTCGTCGGGCTCGATTTCGATGTCGCGCCCGAACGTCAACGTCGATACCGCTATCGCGCCGCATGCCGTGCCGTGCAGAACGACCGGCGCGATCGCGCCGGCGTCCGGGCCGCGCTCGCGGTACGCGCAATACCGGTTGGCAATCGTCGCATGGGCCGCCGTGGGTTCCGCGGCGGAAATTTCGAGGAATCGCGCGTCGAGTCGGGTCGAAGGAATGGTTTGCATGCCGAAATCGATAGGGCGCGGCTGAGGTGCGCTGACCGGTACAGGCCTGCATGCGAGCCGCCGCACATCGGGCCAGCCTTGCGACATACGCGTCTCGCGGAGGCCGGACGGGGTCCGGCGCGTCCGAGTCGTCCGGGGCGTGATGGGTCGCAACAGCGCATGCGACCGGACGCGGCGGGTTTTGATTCGACTCGAGTATAGATTTTTTGACACTTCCGTCAAATCATCGAAAACCCGATCCCGCATGAGCCCTTGCTAGGAGCGCATGTCGGCGCTTGTTTCCGCACTAACCGACGGTCCAAGCAACGATCCCGATCAATTCCGCCACGAGCAGCATGGTCGCCCCGATCACAAGCGCCGCGAGCCAGCCGCCGCGGCGTCTGCTGCGCGCAGTCATCGGCTCTCCTCCGGATTCGACGCAGCGTGTACACGGCCTGCATGCACGACATCTCCGCTGGCCGCGCGATACATGACGAGCGACTCGTGCGTATCGCCCAGCCGAGCCCCCTGCCAGAATGGCGTCCACGACGCGCCCGGATCCGGCACGGCGCCGCGCAGGCCCTGGACGATCAACCAGCGGCACGACCACGCATGCGGGTCGTGCGCCGGCACGTAGCGAATGCCGGCGAAGTAGTCGAGCATCGGCGCCTCCGATTCGCCAAGTCCCGGGCTGGCGACGCAATCGTGCTCGCGCCACTCACTCGCGAGCCGAGTCTTCAAATCGACGAACGGCAAACGGTAGCTTTTCGCGACATCGATCCACGGCAGCAGCAGTGTGTACACGAGGCCCCACGCGAGCACCACACCGCTCGCCCATGACAGCGCGCCGCGCCACGGGCCCGCGCCGCGCAACAGCGGCAGTGCCGCGAGCCAGCTGGCGCTGAGCATCAGTGCTGCACAGAGCGCCACCGGTTGCAGCGGGATCGTCCAGTCGAACGGCAACCACGCGCCGAGCCATGCGACGACGTCGCGCGGCAACATATCGCCCGTCATCGCGAACCACACGTACCAGACGAGCAACGCGAACGCGCCGAACAGGCACCGGCTCGCGTAATCCCATCCCGTATGCCATCGTGCGTCGATACGCTCGATGCTGCGCGTGGCGATCAGCGACAGCGGCCCGACGAACGGCAGGATGTACAGCTGCCGCGACGTCGCGGCGACATGCAGTACGGCGAGCCCGAGCGCGGCGAATGCGACCGGCAGCGCGATCGCCGGATTGCGCCAGCCGCGCAATACGCCACCGGCAATCGCGACGACCGAGAGCGGGCCGACCGGGAATCCGACCGTCAGCAGCGCGCGCCCGACAAACAGCGGCTTGTCGTTCTCGGCACCGAGCATTGGTACCGAAAAGCCGAAGAAGCGGCCGACGTTGTTGTCCCAGAACCAGATCGCAAAGAGCGTCTCCGATCGCAGATAGAGCGCGACTGGCCACACGAGCGCGAACGGCGCAACGACCGCGGCGGCCACCGCAAGCGCCCGCGCGCATGCACGCGTGCGGCATGCCGGGTACAACGCGAGCGCCACGCACAGCGTCGCGCCGAACACGAGCGGCACGAACAGGCCCTTCGACATCAGCGCAATGCCGACGCCGGCACCCAGCCACACCGCGGCACGACGTTCGGGACGAACGCCGCGCGTGCACGCAGCGACGAGTTCGAGCAGGCCGCTGAAACCGATCGCCGTACCGGCCATCAGCGCGACGTCGGTCATCATGTCGTGCGTATGCTTGATCACGACGAGCGTGCCCGCGCACAGCGCGACCGGGCCCGTCACGCCCGGATCGAGCCAGCGTGTCGCGCCGGTCGCCACGCGCGCGGCGTACGCGGTAAAGCCGAACGCAAGCGCCGCGAAGAATCCGCTTGCGAGGCGGGCCGCATCGTGCAGCGGTAGCAGCCCACCGAACAGTCGCGCGAATGCGACGGCGACCCAGTCATACAACGGCGGTTTCTCGAGAAACGGCACGCCGGCGTTGGTCGGCACGATCCAGTCGCCGCTATCGAGCATGTGCCGAACGATCCCGAACGTGTACGTTTCGTCCTGCTTCCACGGGTCGTGCCCGACAAGTCCCGGCACCAGATACGCGATCCCGAGCGCGACGAGCATCAGTACGCGGGCTGCCGGCCGCTCGAACCAGCGCGTGTCGAACGCAGTGGCAGCGCGCGCGGTGTTCGCGACAGACGTATCGCGCCTCACCGGAAGAATCGCCCGATGAATCGCACGATTCCGCGCCCGCCCGGCACTGCCAAGCGGGGCAGCAAAAACGGGTCGGTGCACGCTGTCGCGCGGCCGCGCGCGGTCGTCGTCGCATTATGGAAACCCGCTTCGACGACGAGTCGCCTCACTTTCGTATCGAACGATCCGTACGGATAGCAAAACGACACGATGGCGCGTCCGGTCGCCTCCTCGAGCTGCGCTTTCGAGTGCGCGATCTGCCGCCGTGCAGTCTGTGCTGGGACTCCGGATAGTGCGACGTGATCGACGGTGTGCGCACCCACTTCGTGTCCGTGTGCGAGCCATTCGCGCATAGCACCGCAATCCATCAACGCCGCCTCGGCCGTCGCGAGCCCACGATCCCAGTCGTTGCTTCGTCCGAGCTTTCCCGACACGAAATAACAGGTCGCTGTGAAGCCGAGTTCGTCGAGCACGGGCAACGCGTAGTCGAATACGTTGCGAAAACCGTCGTCGAATGTAATCGCGAACAGCTTCCCACCCCGCGCCTGCGCCTGTTGCCGTTGCAGTTCGGCGACCGACACGCCGCGATAGCCGAGCGCCTTCAGCACGCGCATCTGGCGGCGAAACGCACGAGGGTCGACGCTCAGCCCGCGCAGGACGTCAGAACGTAGCGGCAGCGGCCGAATCTGGTGATACATCAGGATAGGACAAGACGCAGCAGATCGGATCGGCGCCGGCACACTCGACAGCACCGCCGGTTGCATCGAGCGATCGGTCATGTGCGCGTCGCCGCTTTTCGAACCAATGCCCGATAGACGGACGTGGTTTCGTCGATGAACCGCTGGAAACCGAATTCGCACTCGCTCCTTGCCCGAGCGGCGCGGCCCATCCGCGCCATGCGCTCCGGATGTGCGGCGATCTCGAGCAGCACGGCCGCCACCGCGTCCGGTGAGCGCGGCGGGACGATCCATCCGTCGACGCGATCGCTCACGTTCTCCGGCAGGCCGCCGACCGACGTCACGATCACCGCCCGGCCCATCGACATCGCTTCGCGGCACGCATACGACAGGCTCTCGTGATACGACAGCACGAACGATACGTCGCATGCCGCCAGCACGTCGTGTGTGCGATCCGTTGGTCCAACGAACGCGACCAGTTCACCCACGCCGCTGCGCTCGACGAATGCGCGCTGTTCGGGCGAAGGCCAGTCGCCGGCCAGCATGACGCGAAACCGCGCGCGCAGCGCGGGCGACAGTCGCGCCAGCGCGATGACCAGATCGCTCCAGCCCTTGTGCTCGGCCGTGCCGGCTACGCTGCCGAGCACGATCGCATCGGCGCCGTCCTCCCCGAAATATCCGACCCTGCGGTGGCGGATCTCGGCGTTCCCGAGGGCCTGCGACGGCGGTTGAACGCCGTGCTTGATCACCGTGATGTCGCCGTACGGCGATTGCCGTTCCAACATTCCCCGCACATAGTCGCTGACGGCGATCGTGCGGTCCGTCGCGAAACGCGCGCGCAGGAAATTGCCGACGCTGCCGGCCGCATACGTATTGTGTTTCGTGAAGACGACCGGCGGCCGTTTGCGGCAGCCCGCGAGGGCGAGCATGATCTGCCGATGGTCGGCCGACCCGTTCACGTGTATCACGTCGAACGCCGATTGCGCGATCAGCCGCCGCAACCGCAACAGTTCCGGAACGAATACGCGCCAGCCCGGCTTGAACTGCATGTCGACAACGGACACGCCCGGCAGCGCGTCGACCATCCGCGACAGACGGCTGCCGGCCGGCGACGCTACCGCCACGCGATACCGGCGGCCCAGGCCGGCCGCAAGTTGATAGATATAGGTGTCGTGCCCGCCACCATTGCCGCCATGAAAGTTGGTATAGAGAATGTTCATCGCTCGTTTTCTGCGGCTGGTGCAGCGCAAGCGCGCCTGCTTGCCGACGGGCACGCCCCCATTCACGGACTCCGTGAACCGGTTTCATTCCGACGCGCCGGATAACGTCGCATGATTTTTAATTGAGTCATTCATGCACTTCCGGCCGTATTCGCCCGGCATGAACTGTAACGATCAGCGCCATTGTATTGATTCTGAAAAAATATTTATTTCAGAATATCGATGGAATTTCTCAAAAATGATCGATTTCAGAAAAATACGATTCGTGGGTGTTTTTGTACTGTGGAACTGAATTGTTTCGCCACGCATCAGTGTCGCCGGCTGCAAACCTCATATACGGCCCGACGGCTTATCGAGCGGCTCGCATTTCCCCACGATGTTGGCCGCGAATTGCGCTGCTTCCCGCTCCGATTGATTCCTCATGGAATTCAATCTAGGCACCAAAGGCCCGACCAACCATCATGATGAGCGAGTCACCAATCCAGACGCATAGTTTTCGCAGCAACGATCCGGATGGGCGTTGTTGCATAAATTGGACGGGCATACGGCCGGCTGACGTTTGCGCACAATAGCCGGTACAGCGCCCCTGTTAACAATTCGGGTTCCCGCGTAGACTCTCGATTTTTGGCTTCGAGAAGATGCGCAGGGATACAAGCAAGAAGAGTGCGAGTCGAAGACGCGCTACCGTGTCAGGAACTGGTCTGACTACAACGCCGGCCTGATCAACCGAGGTAACGTCATGATATGGATCGATGAAGCCGCCCTTGCCGACATACCGGATGCCGAGCCAACGCGCGGCCGGTCGCGTCTGTACAGCGACCGCTGATTCAGGCGTTGCTGTGCGTCAAGACCGTGTCCACCTGCCGATGCGTGCGCTGCAAGGCTTCGCGCAAAGCCTGCGCGCGCTGGCCTTCGCCACCTTGCGCGTGCCGAACTACACGACGCTGTGCCGTCGTGCGCAGACGCTTGAGATCCAATTGCCGATCGTTGGCGACGGCGAGCCGATCCAGCTGGTGGTCGACAGCACCGGCGTGAAGGTCTACGGCGAGGGCGAATGGAAGGTGCGCCAGCATGAATATTCGAAGCGTCGCTCGTGGCGCAAGGTGCATCTTGGGCTCGACGCGAACACCGGTCAGGTGCGTGCTGTGCTGATGACGCATCAGGATGTCGCCGACGGTGACGTCCTGGCCGAACTGCTGAACCAGATCCCGGAGGACGAGTTGCTCGATGTCATCGGCGCTGACGGTGCCTACGACACCAAACCGTGCCATGCCTCGGTAATCCCCCCGCAGAACCGGCGGGATCAGAAGTAGAATTTTCTCGTTGAGGGAGTTCTACAGAATTAAGAAGTCGAGATTCACGGACAGCCAGATCATGGATGCGCTCGGCTCTCTCAGCCCACTCGAATATCGGGAAAGTCTCGGAATCGCGGCATAAACCAGTCCAAGATTTTAGCCGCACCCCCGGTTGCCGCCGTTGGAGCCGATGGGCAGGTAGCCGATCTCGTCGACGATGAGCAGGCTGTTACGGGCAAGGAAGCGCACGCGCTGCGCCAGGCTGCCTTCGCGTTCGGCCTTGGCCATCGAGTTCACGATCTCGGCCAGCGAGCCGAAGTAGACGCTCTTGCCCGCGCGTAAGGCTTCCACGCCCAGCGCAATGGACAGGTGCGATTTGCCCGTGCCGGGCGGCCCCAGGAAGTGAACGGTCTACCGTCGTTCGATGAACTCGAGTTGCGCAAGCGTCATGATGCGATCGCGATCCAGGCTCGGCTGGAAGCTGAAGTCGTAGCCGGCCAGCGTCTTGATCGTGCCGAGCCGCGCGGTCTCGGGGTGGGCCCTGGGCAGCCCACGACGTTGATCCATTCGCATTGAAATCGAATGCTCAACGGTGAGCGCCGCGAACGGCGGAAGGGAAAATACGTCGCGCCGGACAGTAGTTCAGCGACCTGCTAACGATTCCGTTATAGATGGCACCATTTAATCTATTAAGTGTTACCCTCCCGATCCCGGTTGGCAGCGTCTTGCTCAGTCCTGCCGGTGGTGATCTGATACGAGTGCCACGGAGATTTTTTCCACGCCCAATGTCCCGGCGGAAACCCGGCAAGTTGTGGCGCAATACTCCCACCGGCAAAGGTCGCGTAGCGCGAACTTTTATATAAGGCGTTACTCTTATAGCGGCCTTCTGTACTGAAAGAAACTTTAACCCAACCTTTGACCTGGTCGAATCGAATGCCGCCTAATGCCGAGTATTCTTGCTCTCTTGACTTACTATATGTGCCGCCCAATGTTCCAGCTGCATCAATGAAATTCGGCGTTATTTTTATTTCATACAAGTAACCATTTCCTCCCAACCTTTCAACCAAGAACCGAAATGCACTCATGCGTGAAATAGAGGTAGATACGTAGCCGGATGTATGTGTGGACATCCCAGTTGGACTGCCATTTATATGATTCCATAGACTAATATCCGCAGGTGGCTGATTGGGGCGAGTTCCATTGATGGCTCGTGGAAAAAACATTCCCTGACGCTTCAGATCATGCGGAGAGATTGCATCCCCACGCCAAACTGTGAGAGCGCGGCCGGTCGATTCAAGTGACGTTGAATCTGGTTCATTCTCGCTAAGTCGGTCTTTGCGGCGCGACCTCGAATCACCTTTAAATATTGTCATCCTAAGCATCACTTACCTCCGTGATAGAAATATTATCGGCGGCCTCAAATCTGAAGTGCAACACTTTCGTCATCCGTTAATGTCCGCGAATGGCAAAGAAAACGTACCAACAACTGCAACC
>NZ_JAWRYD010000682.1:0-231 GCF_046534765.1 Burkholderia sp. SIMBA_062 | reverse complement strand
GAATGATTCGAGCGGCGTGGCCGCCGCGCGCGCCGGATTTCAAACGTCTGAACGATCCGGAGCGCCGGCTCGCCGCCGCACCGTAACACCGCCCGCCGCGCGCGCCTCGCCAGTCGAGACGCGCAGCGCGGCGTGGCCGAAAGAGGGGACGTCATGTCACTGGAAACTTTTGTCGATTCGAAGCCGTTCACTTTCGGCATCGAACTCGAAATGCAGATCGTCAACACGCAC
>NZ_JAWRYD010000681.1:0-231 GCF_046534765.1 Burkholderia sp. SIMBA_062 | reverse complement strand
AGAGCACCCCCGGTCAGCGTTTCCGCGACGCCGTTGCCGCTGAACACCCGCTGCAGGTGGTTGGCACCATCAACGCCAACCATGCCCTGCTGGCCAAGCGCGCCGGCTTCAAGGCCATCTACCTGTCCGGTGGCGGCGTGGCCGCCGGCTCCCTGGGCCTGCCGGACCTGGGTATCAGTGGCCTGGACGACGTGCTCACCGACGTGCGCCGCATCACCGACGTGTGCGACC
>NZ_JAWRYD010000680.1:0-231 GCF_046534765.1 Burkholderia sp. SIMBA_062 | reverse complement strand
ATTTGCGCCACCGACATATTGATGAGCGTGGCCAGATGCGAAAGCTTGAGCGGCTGTGCGTAATTGTCCTGAATGTATTTCGCCGCAATGGCCAGACGCTGATAAGCCGGATGTGTGCCTTCGGCCGCCTGCAGATCGCGCGAAATGCCGGCCACGCCCAGCACGCGTCCGTGCGCGTCGTGCAGCGGCACCTTCGACGTGAGGCACCAGCCCGGCTGACGCCCCGGATAA
>NZ_JAWRYD010000679.1:0-231 GCF_046534765.1 Burkholderia sp. SIMBA_062 | reverse complement strand
CTACCTATGACTACGGTGATGTACCGTCCAGCTTTGAGAATGACAAGGATGGTAATCCATTGCCTGCCTTGCATGCTCCTCTAACAGGGTTTAGCATTGGGAGTCTCTTGGATGTGGAAAGTGCTCCGGCTTCTGTGACTTCTCCCAATGAGAATAATATATCTGGGGATAATGCAGTAGGACTGGCTGACGAAGATGGTCTTACCACTTTGACGAGTGTAAGCCGCGGAG
>NZ_JAWRYD010000678.1:0-231 GCF_046534765.1 Burkholderia sp. SIMBA_062 | reverse complement strand
CAACGGCTATGCCGTTAGCACTAACACCAAGGTCGCTCTAGAAAACCCTTCAGTCAATGCCGGTACGAGGCGTGCCGCGAAAAAAAAGCGCCCACGATGGGCGCAAAAAAGGCGGCCGGGGCCGCCTTGCGATGGGACGCAGCGATGCGTGCGCGATCAGGTTTTCATCGGATCGAACGCGACGCACAACCGGATCGCGTTGAGTGGGCCAAGGGCCATCCAGGCCAACAC
>NZ_JAWRYD010000677.1:0-231 GCF_046534765.1 Burkholderia sp. SIMBA_062 | reverse complement strand
CCACATTAGAATGGAAAATAAGCTTAGCCAAAAAAAAGATAGGTGATTATGAATGTCAAAGTGCAACATTGAAATATAAAAATAGACAATGGACGGCATGGTTTACACAAGATATTCCTATTCCTGAAGGCCCTTCTTTTTTTAAAGGATTACCCGGCTTAATCGTTTGGGTATATGATGATAAGAGAAACTATGATTTTTTCTTAAAAAAACTGACTAAAGACTTTTACG
>NZ_JAWRYD010000676.1:0-231 GCF_046534765.1 Burkholderia sp. SIMBA_062 | reverse complement strand
CGCGGCAGCGGCTTCGGCGAGAGCGGCGCGAACGGCCAGAACCTGAACGTCGGCCCCGACAACGCGCGCAGCCTTCAGCCTTATGTGGGCGTGTCGCTCGACAAGGCGTTCGGCGATGCCATGCGGTCGCTCGACGTGCAGCTTCGCGTCGGCTATGCGCACGAGGTGCTGCGCGGCAGCCGCGTCGTGCAGGTGCAGAGCCAGGACGGCACCGTGTTCGCCGCGCCGGGC
>NZ_JAWRYD010000675.1:0-231 GCF_046534765.1 Burkholderia sp. SIMBA_062 | reverse complement strand
ATACCCATTTCTTGTTACCGGATCAAACTTTTTGGATATCGACAAAACAGAATCAGCCTTGATAAAATATTGTATCCCCTTTTCTTCTTTATTAACATCATTATTAATCTTTCCTAAGAAATAATAGGTAATCCCAAGATTCCAAGCATCATTGTTCTTAATAAATTTCTGTTCCGCGTCTAAATGATTTTCTTCTGATTTTTTATAGTTCTTTAGATAATAATTAGCAAT
>NZ_JAWRYD010000674.1:0-232 GCF_046534765.1 Burkholderia sp. SIMBA_062 | reverse complement strand
GCTGCTCTATCAGATCGATCCGGCGCCCTATGTGGCGACGCTCGACAACGCCAAGGCCGCGCTCGCGAAGGCGCGCGCGACGCTGGTCGCCGCGAAGGCGCGATCCGATCGCTACAAGGTGCTGGACGCGGCCAACGCGGTCAGCAAGCAGGATTACGACAACGCCGTGGCCGCCACGGACGAAGCGCAAGCCGACGTCGAAGCCGACGCCGCGAGCGTGGAAACCGCGAAG
>NZ_JAWRYD010000673.1:0-232 GCF_046534765.1 Burkholderia sp. SIMBA_062 | reverse complement strand
AAACAACACAGGCATGGCGGTGATCGTGAAAGCGGAAAAACGGAAAGCGGCGAGCGCCGCAATGATCTCGTAAGTTGCGCGCGTTCGCCAGCAAATGCGCATTGCTGCGGATTTCGCCGCGTTCGGCCGGTGCCGACGGTTCCATCCGTCAGCCCGGCGAACGTGCGCGCTCATCTTTCATGACACGCGAGCGCCCCGAAAAGGGACAGCCGCGCGTCCGCCTTTCTGTAAC
>NZ_JAWRYD010000672.1:0-232 GCF_046534765.1 Burkholderia sp. SIMBA_062 | reverse complement strand
ATAACTAGAGAGGCTGGGCATGATTTATTCAAAAACGACATGAAAAAACACCCTCACAAGAGAGAAGAATATTATCGTAAAGGTGTTTCAAAAGGTTCGAGAAAGGGCTTTAAACCTTGGACATCATATCATGAAAACATGGTAAAGAAGTCAAAAAACAAACTTTATAAAGAGAAAAAAAATCAAAGCGCTGATCGAATAATTGCCGAACTAATGTTTGGATTCTGGGTGG
>NZ_JAWRYD010000671.1:0-232 GCF_046534765.1 Burkholderia sp. SIMBA_062 | reverse complement strand
CCACGCGGCCGAAGGGCTCGCGCACGTCGCGGGCATCGCGTACTTCGGGCTGCTGTTCGGGCCGGTGGTGATCGGCGGCATTACGCAGGTGACGAATCTCACCGTGGGCCTGTCGGTAGTCGCGCTGTGCGCCGCGCTGGTGGCGTTCGCCGCGCCGAAGGTGTTGCGGCGGCTGGGCATCTGAGCGAGGCGCCTCGCATCGCCGGTACATCCGGCAGCCTCGGGCAACGCC
>NZ_JAWRYD010000141.1:0-370 GCF_046534765.1 Burkholderia sp. SIMBA_062 | reverse complement strand
GTGGCCGATGGTCCAGTCGGTGTAGTGCGACAGCGAGTTGACGGTCTTGATCGCCATCATCGGGCCTTCGAAGGTCGACATGCCGTAGAACGCCAGGGACACCACGAGGAAGCGCAGGATCGGGTCGGTGCGCAGTTTGTGCCAGGCACCGGACAGGGTCATCATGCCGTTGATCATGCCGCCCCAGCTGGGTGCCAGCAGGATGATCGACATCACCATGCCCAGCGACTGCGCCCAGTCGGGCAGTGCGGTGTAGTGCAGGTGGTGCGGGCCAGCCCAGATATACAGGGTGATCAGCGCCCAGAAGTGCACGATGGACAGGCGATACGAGTAGATCGGCCGCTCGGCCTGCTTGGGCACGAAGTAGTAC
>NZ_JAWRYD010000670.1:0-232 GCF_046534765.1 Burkholderia sp. SIMBA_062 | reverse complement strand
AACGCGGTGGTTCGCGTTCATGGCCAGGCCCCGCAACTGCAACTGGCCGCATGGCTGGTGCCCACACAGGTGCCGGCCGACAGCATGGCCTGGCAGGACACCATCCGCGCCACCCTCAAAGGCCTGTTGCCCGAGCACATGGTGCCTGCCTATGTGATGGTGCTGGAGCACATGCCGGTCACCGTCAACGGCAAGGTCGACCTGAAGGCATTGCCAGAGCCGGTCGCTACCC
>NZ_JAWRYD010000669.1:0-232 GCF_046534765.1 Burkholderia sp. SIMBA_062 | reverse complement strand
CCATACGCCCATTGCCGTGCCGAACACGCGTTTTGCGCCGACCTTGTCCGACAGCACGCCGCCCACGAAATTGAACAACGCGTAGCCGACGAAGAAACTGCTGAACACCACGCCCATTTGCGCGTGCGAAAAGTTGAGGTCCTTCTGGATCAGCGGCGCGGCGATAGACAGCGCCGAGCGGTCCAGATAATTGATGACGCCAGCGAGAAACAGCAGCGCCACGACAAACCAG
>NZ_JAWRYD010000668.1:0-232 GCF_046534765.1 Burkholderia sp. SIMBA_062 | reverse complement strand
AGACCACCACCTCGATCGCGGTGGAGTGCGCCCACTTGGGTGCGTAGGTGGCGTCGCGGTTCGACGCTCGATAGCGCCAGGCGAAGTAGAGCGTCAGCAGGATGACGGGCACCACGACGAGCAGCATGGCCCATGTTGCCGTGGCGATGAGTTCTTTTTCGGCCACGCCCACGCTGCCCTTGGGATCGAGCAGAACCATGTTGCCGCTACACCCCGCGAGGGAGACGAGCAG
>NZ_JAWRYD010000667.1:0-232 GCF_046534765.1 Burkholderia sp. SIMBA_062 | reverse complement strand
CGCGCAAACCGGCGTAATCGTCGAACGAAAGCTGGTAGCGCACGACGGGCGCGAATCCCGCATAAACGTCCGCCGCGCCGTGAGCGACGGCATGAAGCGCCGCGCCGGTATTCGCGAAGGTGACGAGGGTGGCTTGCGGGAAGCGCTCGCGCAGCATCGCCTCTAACACATAGCCTTTTTCGACCGCGATGCGCGCGTGCGCGAGCCGCGACGCCGTGGTGGCGACCGCCTC
>NZ_JAWRYD010000666.1:0-232 GCF_046534765.1 Burkholderia sp. SIMBA_062 | reverse complement strand
CATTGAATGTAATTTATTAAGATCATAATTTTCAGTTTTTATTGAATTTCACGTACTTTATTGATTAAAAAAAATCGTGTATATTTTTCTTAATTATTACTATTCGCGAATAATGACAGACATCATATTGCAAGTTTATTTTCCAATTTATATTTTTATTACAGTAATAGTTCAGACAATAGTGATGAACAAAGCTTCATAATTTAAGATTCTATATTAAAGGCCCCCTCCC
>NZ_JAWRYD010000665.1:0-232 GCF_046534765.1 Burkholderia sp. SIMBA_062 | reverse complement strand
CGAGCGGCAGCGAGCCGTCGGCGGCTTTATCGAGCGGCTGCGGCTGGATGCTGCCGAGCACCGCCGCGCCGCCGCCTTCGTACTTATAGGTGTGCGCGAGCTGGCCGACGATGTATTCGTCGCCGCGTCCGCAATGCGCCATCAGCGCGGCGAGGTTGCTCTGCGTGCCGCTCGGGAAGAACAGGCCCGCTTCCTTGCCCGCCTGCTCTGCCACGCGCGCCTGGAGGCGCAG
>NZ_JAWRYD010000664.1:0-232 GCF_046534765.1 Burkholderia sp. SIMBA_062 | reverse complement strand
CGCGTGGTCGGCGACCGGCAAGGCTTTCTTTCCGCTGACGATTCCGCTCACCACCGGTCCCGGCTCGATTGCCACGGCCATCGCGCTGAACGCGAACCGCACGCACAAGCTGTCGGCATGGCTGCTGTCGAGCATCGCGTCGGTGGCGATTTCGGTGCTCGTGATGGTCGTGATCTATTACGTCTACAGTCGCGCCGCGCGCCTCGCGCACTATCTGGGCGTGGAAGGCACG
>NZ_JAWRYD010000663.1:0-232 GCF_046534765.1 Burkholderia sp. SIMBA_062 | reverse complement strand
CATAAAAGCTCCTGCATGACGAACAGTGACAGTTCGCACGTGCCGCCGGACTGCCGTGCAGGTTGACGGAAATCTTGCCACATAGGCACGTAACACAAAGTGACATAGTTATCTCAGTCGTAGTGACAGGTTCTCATTGTACTGTGCCATCGCTATGCAACCGCTGTTCGTGAATTCACGAAGCAGTTTTGTTAGCGAAACTAAGCTTTCTTCTCGACATATATGGCACTAC
>NZ_JAWRYD010000662.1:0-233 GCF_046534765.1 Burkholderia sp. SIMBA_062 | reverse complement strand
GAAAGCTTTTTATTCTCTTCTTTCAATTTATTTATTTCTTCTTTTTGAGCAAGCCACGCTTCTTTAGCCTTCTCAACTCTAGCTTCAGTAGCCTCAATTTTCGACTGTAAGGCCAGATAGTCATCAATGTTAATCGAATGATGGACTCCTCGCTCAATCTCATCGAATAAGAATTCTGGCTTTTGCCCAGGATAGTATTTCAGCATCCACTCTTTTAAGTCGTGATGACGCAC
>NZ_JAWRYD010000661.1:0-233 GCF_046534765.1 Burkholderia sp. SIMBA_062 | reverse complement strand
CAACGAGAACTCGGTTACTAGCGCCGCCCTGCCCGATAATGACACCTCGTCACTCCCGGGAATCCGCATGAAATCCATCCGCCTTGCCCCGACGCTGTCCGCCGCGTTCACTGCCGCATTCACCGCGGCGCTCGCCTGCGCATCGGGCATCGCGCACGCCGAACAGATCGGCAGCGTGAACACCAACTTCCGCATGACCGGCTCCGACAAGGTCGTCGTCGAGGCCTACGACG
>NZ_JAWRYD010000031.1:0-93235 GCF_046534765.1 Burkholderia sp. SIMBA_062 | reverse complement strand
GCGCTTCACTTCATTCGCTGTGACCAGCTTATGGCGGGACTTGCACCCGCAGGAGTGCGCCCATGCTGGGCGCACAAACAAAAGCCCCGCCGAAGCGGGGCTCGTCGCATGCGGACGGCGCAATGCCGTCCGGTGCGGGGCTTACAGGCAGGCGCTGATGTCGCCGGCGGAAGCGGCGTCGCCACGCACGCCGACCCACGTCTTCGCGCCCGGCTGCCACGACGGGCGAATCATCGCGGCCGCGCCGTTCGGCGGTTGCTGGCCCGGTACGTAGACATCGGTCGCGAGACCGTTGGCGAGCACGTTCTGCGAGACGACCTGTTGCTGCGACTTGTCAGCCCAGGTCTTGGCGATGCATGCCGAGACGTCCTGAGCGGACTTCTGGCTTTGTCCCACATTCTGCGCGGCCGGATCGGCTGCATGTGCAGAAATTGCCACGGTCAATGCGATGAGCGGTAAGTATTTCATGTTCACGTTTTATCTCCCTCGAGTCGTGATTGATTGAGTGGGATGCGCAGCAGAACTGCGTCTCTGTGAGATTGCATCGGACCAACGCGGTTCCGGCGATTCCGAAACAAGTTGTTAACGCGCTTGCCAAACGGCGATCCGGATGCGTGCGTTCTGCGGCGCTGCGGCATACGTCGCGCGCGGCCCGCGTGGAGGCGGGGACGCGGCAACGACGTCATGCGTCGTGAGGTCGGCTCGCTGCCCGTGGTGTGGCGGATTGACGGCCGCGGCGTGCTGCATGTGTCTGCATGTCGCGCCGCGACGCTTCTTTATTGGATGACGAAGTGGAATGGCTGAATGGTGGCCCCGTCGCATGAGCACCATGATGACAAACTTTCGTCCGGTGAATTGTCAACGAAGTTCAAACGTGACGCGCCGTTTCGGACAACGTGCGATGGCGAAAAGAGCGATGCGCGGCTGGCGCACCGCAGCAAAGATCAGCCGGCCTTGCGGGCGCCGATATCGCGCAGGTTGACCGGCACGACCGGGCGGAAGCGCTCGCGTTTCTGTTCGTCGTCGAAGTGCTGAAGCGCAGGCTTGATCAGGTCGCTGCGCGACACGATCCCTGTGACGCGCAGCGATTGCGGATCGTCGACGACCGGCAGGCGTTCGAGACCGAGCATCGCGAGTCGCGATGCGACCACGCGGCAGGTCTCGTGCGCCTGCGCGACGGCCGGTGCGCGATCGGCGAACGCGCTCGCCAGCGATGCGTCGAGCCCGGCTTGCGCGCGGTGCACGTCGAGCGTCGCGCGATCGACGACGCCGAGCAGGCGGCCGTTCTGCACGACCGGGTAGGCACGGTGCGTCTGCTTCGCGCCGAAGTATTGCGACTCGACGGCGTCGAGCGGCGTGGCGCCGTCGATCGCGACGAGCGCGTCGGCGGACGTCATCACTTCAGCCACGTCGTGACGTTCGAGCGGATCGACGCCGTATTCGCGGTAGATGTGATAACCGCGGCGCGCGATCTTTTCCGTCATGATCGAGCGCTTCATCACGATGGTCGCGAAGCCGTGCGCGACCAGCGTCGCCGCGAGCAGCGGCAGCAGCGCGTTTGCATCGTGCGTGAGGCCGAACGCGAACACGATCGCGGTGAGCGGTGCGCCGAGCGTGGCGCCGAGTGTGGCGGCCATGCAGACGAGCGGCCACAGCGCCGGATCGCCGCCGGGCAGCACCGGCGACAGCACCGTGCCGAGGCCCGCGCCGAGCATCAACAGCGGAGCGAGCACGCCGCCGGACGTGCCGGAGCCGAGCGCGATCACCCACATCACGGCTTTCACGATCAACAGCGCGAGCGCGATCTTCAGCGCGATGTGCTGATGCAGCAGGTCGCCGATCACGTCATAGCCGACGCCGAGCGCGCGCGGCTCGAGCCAGCCGCCGATGCCGATCACGACCGCGCCGAGCGCCGGCCACCACATCCAGTGCACCGGCAGCTTCGCGAAGGCGTCCTCGACGCGGTACAGCGCGGCCGACAGGCCGCACGCGAGCATGCCCGACAGCAGGCCCGCGACGATGCACGACAGCAGCGCGACGGGCGTCGGCGATGCGGTGGTCAGCGCAAACAGCGGCTCGACGCCGAAGAACACCGCGCGTGCGAAACCGGCGACCGCACAGGCGAGCGCGACGGGCAGGAAACTGCGCGGACGCCATTCGAACAGCAACAGCTCGACCGCGAGCAGCACGGAGGCGACCGGCGTGCCGAACACGGCGGTCATGCCGGCGGCCGCGCCCGCGACGAGCAGCGTCTTGCGCTCGGCGGCGGTTACGTGCACGCATTGCGCGATCAGCGAGCCGAGCGCGCCGCCCGTCATGATGATCGGGCCTTCGGCGCCGAACGGGCCGCCGCTGCCGATCACGACACCCGACGACAGCGGCTTGAGGATCGCAACCTTCGGCGACATGCGGCTCTTGCCGAACAGGATCGCCTCGATCGCCTCGGGAATGCCATGGCCGCGGATTTTCTCCGACCCGAAGCGCGCCATCAGCCCGACGATCAGGCCGCCGATCACCGGCACGACGATCACCCATGCGCCGAGCGTATGGTTGGCGGGCGAACGGTCGGCGAACGAAAACTGCTGGAAGAAGAACAGGTTCGTGAACAGGTGAATCAGGCTCAACAGCACGAACGCCGCCAGCGTGCTGAGCAAGCCGATCCCGGCGGCGAGCAACGCGATCCTGGGCAGGCGTTCGTTGGTCGAGAAATCGCGTTTGTGTGGTGCGTTCATCGGCGTGAGGAAAGGTCGGTAAAGCTTGGGTCAGTAATCGATCTGCGGAACCTGGAACGCGCCCTTGAGCGATTTCAGCTCGGCGCGATGCATGGCCGCGAGGCGGGCGAGCAGCGTTTCGCCGGCCTCTTCGAGGTGCACTTCGACCTGCCGGCGGTCCGCTTCGCTCGTCTTGCGCTTCACGAGCCCGAGCGCCTCGCAGCGCGTCACCAGCGCGACGACGCCGTGATGCTGCGCCTGCAGGCGTTCGGCGATTTCCCCGATGGTTGCCCATTCACGGTGCGGGTAGCCTTTGATGTGCAGCAGCAGCAGGTATTGCAGCGGCGTCACGCCTTCGCTTTGCGCGGCGCGTTCGGAGAAGCGCTCGAAGCGGCGCATCTGGTAGCGGAATTCGGACAGTTGCTGGAAATCGCTTTTGGTCAGCGAGCGTCGGTTATCGGTCATTGCAGTCGGTCGGACAGGCAGTTTCGGTAGCGGGAATATATCACAACATGATATAAATGGCCGATTTTCGGCGGAATGACCCGCATTGCGCCGTGCGTCGGTGGCGTTCGTTCGGGTTACGCGGCTTCCCGCATCTGCGTTTGCCGGTACAGGCCCGTGACGAGATCGGTCTGCGTAATGATCCCGACGAGCCGGCGCGATGCGTCGACGACCGGGATGTGGTGGTGGCCCGAGTGCGTGAACAGCGGCACCAGCGCGGTGATCGGCATGGTCTGCGGCACGGCCGCGACGTCGCCGGTCATCACGGTGGCGACGCTCGGCGGCTGGGCGCCGAACGACTGCGGCAGCCGCGCGGACAGCCGTTGCCACAGCGGGGTCGGGCGGCGCATCTGGCGTGTGAGGTCGGCGCGCGTGACGATGCCGATCAAGCGATCGTCGCCGTCGACGACGGGCAGCGCCTTCACGCGATGGCGCTCGAGCAGCGTCAGCGCGGCCGCCACCGACGTGGACGGCGCGACTTCGATCGCATTCTTCGTCATCAGGTCGGCGCACGTGAGCTGGCCGAACGTGCGCGTATAGGCCTGCATCTCGGTTTCGCGCAGCAGCATTTCGAGGTCGTCCGGATCGACGTCGAGCCATTCGCTGCGACGCTTGAGCACCGCGTCGAGATCGGCGCGCGTGAAGCCGCCGCGTGCGGGCGCGGCGCTGCCGGCTTGCGGTTTCGCGTCGGGACGCACGCCGCCGTGCGGATAGCGATGGCCCGTCAGCGCGTGATACACGAGCGCGGCCGACAGCAGGATGCCCGATTGCAACGCGATCGGCTCGACCACGAAGCCGAAGCCGAGCGCATGGATCGCCGGGCCGCCGAGCACGGCCGTCAGCGCAACCGCGCCCGACGGCGGGTGCACGCAGCGCAGCGCGAACATGCCGCCGATCGCGAGGGCGACCGCGACCGCAGCGGCCGTGATCGGATCGGCGATCCATTGCGCGCACGCGACGCCGACGGTCGCCGCCACCAGATTGCCGCCGATGATCGACCACGGCTGCGCGAGCGGGCTCGCGGGCACTGCGAACAGCAGCACGGCCGATGCGCCCATCGGCGCGACGAGCAGCGGCACGAGGCCCGGCACGCCCGGCAGCAGCCGCATCGTGACGCCCACCGTCGCGATGCCGACGAGCGCGCCCGCGCACGAGCGCATGCGCTCGCGCCAGCCGAGCGTCATCGGATGGGGAATGAAGCTGTGCAGCCATTGGCGGCACGTGCGGCGCGACGGGGAGGAGCCTGACGACATGGTCGGTAAGCGGTAAAAATGGCGGCGCCAATGATCCGGCGCAAGAAAACCGCGATTATATCGCGTTGTGATACAAATTGTCGCGCCGCATCACCGCGGTGCATGCGCGCCGAGCGTGACGCTTGCAAGAACCTTTCATCGGATGAAAGCCTGAATGTCGCGCGATCGCGCAATTTTGCTTGCGGCGGCGTACAATTCCGGCCACCGAATTCCCCGATATGCCACAGCCACGCACGCGATGCCCGCTCTTCCGCCCGTTCCCCGGCATGGCGATCGCTTGCGCGGCGTTGGCGCGCACGCTCCGATTCCCGTCTGACGCGAGCGCCGCCGACGTTTCCCCACCGACACTCCCCAAGCCAATTCAATGGACATGCTCGAAAACATGCGCCTGTTCGTGCGCGTCGTCGAAGCCGGCAGTTTTACCGCGGTCGCGAAAGAAATCGACGCGACCACCGCGCAGGTGTCGCGCGCGGTTTCGAATCTCGAAGCCCACGTACAGACGCGCCTGCTGCATCGCACGACGCGGCATCTCGGCCTCACCGAAAGCGGCGAGCGCTACTTCGAGCGGGCGAAATCGATCCTCGCCGAAATCGACTACGCGAACGCCGAAGCGCGCAACGCGCTGCTGCGGCCGAGCGGCAAGATGCGCATCCATGCGATGACGGGGCTCGGGCAGAGTCATGTCGTGTCGTCGATCGTGCGCTATCAGGAAGACAACCCGGACGTGTCGGTCGAGTTGACGCTCGCGCAGCGGATGCCGAACCTCGTCGAGGAGGGCTACGACGTGTCGATCGTGACCGCGTCGCAATTGCCCGATTCCGGCTACGTCGCGCAGACCTGCGGCACGAGCTGCAGCGTGCTGGTCGCATCGCGCGACTACCTGGCGCGGCACGGCACGCCGAAGACGCCGGACGACTTGCCGAACCACGTGTGCCTGCGCCTCGATACGCCCGCGTCGCCGGCCAGCGAGTGGCGGCTCGAGCGCGGCGACGACGAGGAGACCGTCTACGAACTGCAGCCGGCACCGTTCCAGGTCAACGTGCCGGATGCGCTGTGCGTCGCGGTGCGGGCGGGGCGCGGCATCGCGTGCGTCGCGCTGTACACGGTGCTCGACGACCTTCGCGAAGGGCGGCTGATCCGCGTGCTGCCGGACTACCGGCTGCAGACGGTCAGCGTGTACGCCGTCTATGCGACGCGCCGCTATCTCGACGCGAAGATCCGCACCTTCCTCGACCATCTGCGCACGACGCTCACGCCCGCGCTGGAGAACGACCTGCGCGAACTCGACCGGCTCGCGCCCGAGCAGACGCCGGGCAAGCGTCAGCGCGCGTGACGTCGCGGACGTCGGTTCATTCGCCGGGCGGCGCCGCGCGTCAGGCGGCCGGCGTGATGCGAATCCTCTCGAAGCGGCCGGCGAGCCACACATAGGCGGCGATGCCGATCAGACCGTGCGCTGCGACGAACCACAGCGCACCCGCGAATGAACCGGTGTGCGCGACGAAGTAGCCGATTACGAGCGGCGTGACGATCCCCGCGATGTTGCCGAGGCCGTTGAACACGCCGCCGCTCAGGCCGACCATGCCTTCCGGCGCGGTATCGGCGAGCACGGCCCAGCCGACCGCCGCGAGCCCCTTGCCGAAGAACGCGATGGTCATCAGCGCGATCACGACGGCGTTCGACGACGCGCCGTTCGCGAGCACGAGCAGCGTCGCCATCGCCATCCCCACGACGAACGGCGTCTTGCGTGCGCGCGACGGATGCACGCCGCGCCGGATCAGCCAGTCCGACAGCACGCCGCCGAGCACGCCACCCGTGAAGCCGCACAGTGCCGGTAGCGCGGCGACCCAGCCGGCCTCCATGATCGTCATCCCGCGCCCCTTGATCAGGTAGATCGGGAACCACGTGATGAAGAAATAGGTGAGCGCCGTGATGCAGTACTGGCCGACATAGATCGCCCACAGGTTCCGATGGCGGAACAGCTGCGACGCGTCGTGCCACGATACGCGCGGCCGGTGCCGGATTCGGTTCGCCTCGAGATCGACGAGCGCGCCGTGCGCGCGCAGGTAGTCGCGCTCGGCGTCGCTCACGCGCGGATGGCCGTGCGGCTCGCGATACCACGCGAACCAGAGCGCGGACAGCGCGACGCCGAGCATCCCCATCCACAGGAACACGTGTTCCCAGCCGAGCGCATGCGTGAGCCATGCCATCGCGGGCGTGAACAGCACGACGGCCATGTACTGCGCGGAGTTGAACAGTGCCGAGGCGGTGCCGCGCTCGGCGGTCGGGAACCAGCACGCGACGATCCGCGAATTCGCCGGGAACGCCGGCGATTCGACGAGCCCGAGCATGAAGCGCATCGCGAACAGCGCGAGCGTCGCGGCCGCACCCTCGACGGCGAACCAGCCGACCGTGCCTTGCAGCATGGTGAACATCGACCACAGCAGCAGGCTCAGGCCGTACACGCGGCGCGCGCCGAAGCGGTCGAGCAGCCAGCCGCCCGGGATCTGGCCGATCGCATAGGCCCATGCGAACGCGGAAAAGACGATGCCCAGTTGCACGGGTGACAGCCCGAGGTCATGCGCGACGCCGGTGCCCGCGATCGACATCGTCGCGCGATCCGCGTAGTTGACGACGGTGACGGCGAAGATCAACGCGAGGATCGTGTAGCGGACGCGCCCGATCGTGCGCGATGAAGCGGATGAAGCGGATGAAGCGGTGACGGCCGCGCCGCCGCTGGGTCGATTGGGCATGCGAGTCTCCTGGCCTCCGTCGTGCGGAGGCGTTTCGTTTGGTGTGGTAGACGGGGGAACGCGCGTCGCTCAGCGCGTGACGCTGGTCGGCGGGCGCTGGCCCGCGAAGCACGCGGCGAGGTTGGCGAGCACGATTCGGCCCATGGCTTCGCGCGTCTCGTGCGTCGCGCTCGCACGGTGCGGCTGCACGACGACACGCTCGAGTTCGAGCAGCGCGGCCGGCACGTGCGGTTCGTCGACGAACACGTCGAGGCCCGCGCCGGCGATCGTGCCGTCCGCGAGCGCGCGCACCAGCGCGGCCTCGTCGACGAGCTTGCCGCGCGCGACATTGATCAGGAATCCTTGGTTGCCGAGCGCGGCGAGCACGTCGGCCGTGACGAGCACCTTGCCGTGATCGGCCGATGCCGCGAGCACGAGCACGTCGCTGTCGCGGGCGAGCGCGATCAGGTCGGGCACATAGCGGTAGCCGCTGTCGCGGTGTTCGCGCGGGCCGAAATAGCTGACCGGCATCCGGAACGCCTGCGCGCGCTGCGCGATCGCGCGGCCGACGCGGCCGAGGCCGACGATGCCGAGCCGCTTGCCCGTCACCTGGGTCGCCAGCGGCTGCGCGACCTTGCCCCAGCGGCTGGCGCGCACGATGCGTTCGCCGGCGCCGAGATCGCGCAGCGTCATCAGGATCAGCCCCATCGCCATGTCGGCGACGTCGTCGGTCAGCACGTCGGGCGTCGTCGTCACGTGAATGCCGCGTGCGCGGGCGCGGTCGAGATCGACCGCGTCGGTGCCGATGCCGCTGATCGCGATGATCTCCAGCGCGCTCAGCCGGTCCGTCAACGCGGCCGACAACCCGTTCGCGCCGCCCGTGACGACGCCGCGGATGCGCGACGCGACGCGATCGAGCAGCGCGTCGGGCTGGTCGGCCGCATACAGCCGATGCACCGCGTAGCGGGCGGACAGTTCGGCGTCGATGGCGTCGGGAAGCGGCTGGGTGAGCAGGATGTCGATGGTCATGAAGGTCTCGGTCGTCGTGCGCGGCGCGGGCCCCGCATCAGGTGCAACCGAGTATAGGAATCGGATCGATGTTGGTCTAACATCAAAAGACTATCGATTGATTCAAGATTTGAATGATTGAACTGAACCAGCTTCGCTGCTTCGTCGCCGTCGCCGAGGAACTGCATTTCGGGCGCGCGGCCAAGCGGCTTTTCATGACGCAGCCGCCGCTCAGCCGGCAGATCCAGTTGCTCGAGCACGCGCTCGGCATCGCGCTGCTCGAGCGCAGCAGCCGGCAGGTCAGGCTGACCGCGGCCGGCGAGCGCTTTCTGCGCGATGCGCGCCACATCCTCGAATTTTCCGCACGGGCCGAACAGGCCGCGCAGCGCGTCGCGCACGGCGGGGCCGGTCGCATCACGCTCGGCTTCACGGCGGTCAGCGCGTACCGGATGATTCCGGTGCTGCTCGCGCACGCGGCGCATGCGCTGCCGGACGTCGATGTCGAATTGCGCGAAATGGTGTCGACCGTGCAGATCGACGCGCTTGCGTCGCGCATGCTCGATGCGGGCTTCGTACGCCAGCGCGCCGCGCGCCATCCGCTCGAATACCGGCTCGTGCAGCGCGAGCCGATGCTCGTCGCGGTCGCGCAGGGAGCGCCGCTCGCCGCATACGAACGGATCGGCCCGGACGAGCTCGACCGGCAGCCGTTCATTGCGTATTCGCCGAACGAGGGGAAGTACTTCCACGACATGATCTCGGGGATGTTCGCGGGCGCCGGCCGCTTGCCGAACTACCTGCATTACGTCGGGCAGACGCATACGATCCTCGGCCTGGTGCGTGCGGGGCTTGGCGCCGCGCTGGTGCCGGCGTCGGCGCGCGAGCTGCATGTCGACGGCGTGGTGTTCCGGCCGCTCGCGGGCGTCGACGTGGCGGCCGAGCTGTATCTCGCCTGGCGCGCGGACAACGACAATCCGGCGCTGCCGGTGTTCAACGCGATGGTCGAGCGGTTTCTGACGGAAGGGGCGGACGGCGGCGGCGTTTAGCCAAAGGCAGTTGTCTGACGCCGCAACGAACTGGCGAACCCGAACCCGAACTTGGCCGGCCAGCATCGGGTGATGCCGGCCCGCTGGCCGTGCCGTGAAGCGGGGAAGGCGAAGCAGAGAAGGTAAAGCGACGCGCGGCCCGGCGGAAACGATCCGCCGGGCCGCGCGCATTGAGGTGTCAGTGAGTGATCGACAGGAACAGATAGGCCGCGAACAGCGACAGGTGCACGACGCCGTGCAGCACCGTCGTGCGCCCCTGGCTGAGCGTCAGCGTGCTGACGAGCAGCGTGAGCGCCAGCAGCACGGTTTCCATCGCGCCGATGCCGAGCGTGAGCGGCTGGCCGACCCAGATGAACACGGCCGCGACGGTCGGGATCGTGAGCCCGATGCTCGCGAGCGCCGAACCGAGCGCGAGGTTCATGCTCGTCTGCAGGCGGTTCGCGCGCGCAGCGGTGACGGCCGCGAGCCCTTCGGGCAGCAGCACGAGCGCGGCGATCACGATGCCCACCGCCGCTTCGGGCGCGCCGAGCTTCATCACCGCATGCTCGACGGCCGGCGACAGCAGCTTCGCGAGGAGCACGACCGCGACGAGGCTCGCGAACAGCAGCACGAGGCTGATCAGCGCGGTGCGGCCGGTCGGCGGCGCCGCGTGCACCGATTCGTTCGCACTGTCGTGCGCGGTGAGGAAGTAGTCGCGGTGACGCACGGTCTGCACGAATACGAATGCACCGTACAGCACGAGCGACGACACGCCGGCGAACGCAAGCTGCGATTTCGAAAAGAACGGGCCGGGCGCGGCGTTCAGGTAGTTCGGCATCACGAGCGACAGCACCGACAGCGACGCGAGCACCGCGAGCGCCTTGCTCGCCCCGCGCCCCTGGAAATCCTGCTCGCCGTGCTTCCACGCACCGACCAGCAGGCAGAGGCCGACGATGCCGTTGCAGATGATCATCACGGCGGCGAACACGGTGTCGCGCGCGAGGCCCGATTTCTCGGGCCCGGCGCCGAGCATCACCGACACGATCAGCGCGACTTCGATGACGGTCACGGCGACCGCGAGCACGAGCGTGCCGAACGGCTCGCCGACGCGGTGCGCGACGACTTCGGCATGGTGGACGGCGGCGAACACGGCGCCGGCGAGCGCGGCGGCCAACACTGCGATGACGAGGCCTTCGGCCGGCACGACGCGCGACAGCGCGAGTACCAGCCACGCGGCAAGCGGGGCCCAGAGGGTCCAGCGCGGGAGCTGGTTGGACGAGATCGGCATGGACGGTTTCCTATGCGAGTGGCGGCGCGCGACGCGCCGTCACGGATTGATGAAGCCCGGCCGGATAATCCGCCGAACGAGGACGATGATGCTGATGAGCGGCAGCGCGCAACGGCGCTGCCACGGGTTCGCCGCCATCAGGCGGCGAGGGCGCGGGCGGGCCGAAGCCCGTCGCTGGATGAAACGGTTCGATGCGACCGGGTGCCGATGACGGGGCGCGTGGACGTGCCGGCTGGCGGCCCTGCGGTTCGGAACCGGCCCCGAAAGGGCGGCGGGCGATGGGCGGCGGCGTGACACGCGGTTTCCCCCGAAATTCGGCGATTTGTCGAATTTTATCAGGCGTTCGGGGGTCGCTATCTCATATTCGAATGCTTTCATTGACCTTTCGGTTTACAAAAAGTGCCCCAATCGTTCGATTTTTTTTTTGCGGTTTCCGTAATGCTCTCTTGCATGACAAATTCGGGCTCGTCCTGACATAAATCTACCGACCGGTCGGTTTATAATCGCTCGCACTTCCACTTCAGTGACGGATCGCAAGCGATGGCTGGTTCTTCTGCACATTCGGTGAATTCGGGCGCGCTGGCGCCGTCGGCGGTCGTCGGCGTGATCGGCGCGGGCGCGATGGGCGCGGGCATCGCGCAGGTCGCGGCGGCGGCCGGCCATACCGTGCTGCTGTACGACTTGAACGACGCGGCGTGCGACAAGGCGCTCGCCGGCATCCGCGCGCAGTTCGCGCGCCTCGCGGAGAAGGGGCGGATGGAGCCGGCGCAAGCCGACGCGGCCGGCAACCGGATTCGCGCGGTGCGCGCGCTGGCCGAGTTCGCCGGCGCCGCGCTGATCGTCGAGGCGGCGGCCGAGCGTCTCGACGTGAAGCGCGAGATCTTCGCGACGCTGGAGCGCCATGTCGACGATACCTGCGTGCTGGCGACCAACACGTCGTCGATCTCGATCACGTCGATCGCGGCCGGGCTGCGCGCGCCGCAGCGCGTGGCCGGCCTGCATTTCTTCAATCCGGCGCCGCTGATGGCGCTCGTCGAGGTGGTCAGCGGCCTCGCGACCGCGCCGGAAGTCGCGCAGGCGCTGCATGCGACCGCCGCCGCATGGGGCAAGCAGCCCGTGATGGCGAAATCCACACCGGGCTTCATCGTGAACCGCGTCGCGCGGCCGTATTACGCGGAGGCGCTGCGCGTGCTGAACGAGCAGGGCGGCACGCCGGTCTCGATCGACGCGGTGATGCGCGAAGCCGGCGGCTTCCGCATGGGGCCGTTCGAGCTGATGGACTTGATCGGCCACGACGTGAACTTCGCGGTGACGGAGTCGGTGTTCCGCGCGTACTTCAACGATCCGCGCTACACGCCGTCGCTGATCCAGCAGGAAATGGTCAACGCGGGTTTCCTCGGGCGCAAGTCGGGGCGCGGTTTCTATGCGTATGCGGACGGCGCGACGCCGCCCGCGCCGGCGCTCGAAGCGCCGCGCGACGCGCCGGCCGACGTCGTGCTGTTCGCGCAGGACGGCCCGGCTGCCGCGCTGCATGCACGCTTGGCCGAACGCATCGCGGGCGCGCGGCGCGACGGCGCGCATGCCGACGAACTGCTCGCCGTGGCCGGCCGTGCGTCGATCGCGCTGACCGATGGCCGCACCGCGACGGTACGCGCCGCGCAAACCGGCGTGGCCGATCTCGTGCTCGTCGATCTCGCGCGCGATTACGCGCAGGCCGGGCTGGTCGCGCTGACGCGCGCGCTCCAGTGCGGCGACGCCGCCTACGCCGATGCGGTCGGCCTGTTCCAGCAAGCCGGGTTCCGCGTCGTCGGCGTCGCCGACGTGCCGGGCATGGTTGCGATGCGCACCGTCGCGATGCTCGCGAACGAGGCGGCCGACACGGTCAACCAGGGCGTGTGCTCGCCCGCCGATCTCGATCTCGCGATGGAGAAGGGCGTGAACTACCCGTGCGGCCCGCTCGCGTGGGCCGATGCGATCGGCATCGGCCGCGTGCATCGCGTGCTGTCGAACCTCGCGGCGAGCTACGGCGAGGATCGCTATCGCGTGTCGCCGCGCATCGCCGCGTTGCACGCGGCCGGCCGCACGTTTCGCTAGCCGGCGGCCCCATCACCCCGATCACGATAACGACATCACTCCATTGGAGGAGCACCCCGATGACTCACCCGACGCATCCCGCCGCCGCCCTCGATCCGATCGAGACCGCCAGCCGCGACGAACTGCAGGCGCTGCAGCTCGAGCGCCTCAAGTGGTCGCTGCGCCACGCGTACGACAACGTCCCGCACTATCGTCGGACGTTCGACACGGCGGGCGTGCACCCCGACGACCTGAAGACGCTCGCCGATCTCGCGAAATTCCCGTTCTCGACCAAGAACGACCTGCGCGACAACTATCCGTTCGGGCTGTTCGCGGTGCCGCGCGAGCAGGTCGTGCGCGTGCATGCGTCGAGCGGCACGACCGGCAAGCCGACGGTGGTCGGCTACACGGCGCGCGACATCGACACCTGGGCGAACGTGACCGCGCGCTCGATCCGCGCAGCCGGCGGCCGCCCGGGCGACACGCTGCACAACGCGTTCGGCTACGGGCTCTTCACGGGCGGCCTCGGGATTCACTATGGCGCGGAGCGGCTCGGCTGCATGGTCGTGCCGATGTCGGGCGGGCAGACCGAGAAGCAGGTGCAGCTGATCCGCGATTTCGAGCCGAAGATCATCCTCGTCACGCCGTCGTACATGCTGAACCTGATCGACGAGATGGTGCGGCAGGGGATGGACCCGGCCGCGTCGTCGTTGAAGATCGGCATCTTCGGCGCGGAGCCCTGGACGCAGGCGCTGCGCGAGGAAGTGGAAACGCGCGTGGGCATCGATGCGCTCGACATCTACGGGCTGTCGGAAGTGATGGGCCCCGACGTCGCGTGCGAATGCGTCGAGACGAAGGACGGCCCGGTGATCTGGGAAGACCACTTCTATCCGGAGATCATCGATCCCGTGACCGGTGAAGTGCTGCCGGACGGCAGCGAGGGCGAGCTCGTGTTCACGTCGCTGACGAAGGAAGCGATGCCGGTGATCCGCTACCGCACGCGCGACCTCACCGCACTGCTGCCGCCGACCGCGCGCGCGATGCGCCGGCTCGCGAAGATCACGGGCCGCTCCGACGACATGCTGATCGTGCGCGGCGTGAACGTGTTCCCGAGCCAGATCGAGGAAATCGTGGTCGCGCAGCCGAAGCTGTCGGGCCAGTTCCAGGTCACGCTCTCGCGCGACGGCCACATGGACCGGCTCGACCTCGCGGTCGAGCTGCGCTCCGAGGCCGTCGCATGCGTGACCGACGGCGAGCGCGCGGCGATTGCGCGCGAACTGCAGCACCGGATCAAGACGATGATCGGCGTGTCGGCCGGCGTGACGGTGCTCGCCGCGGGCGGCATTCCCGCGACCGCGACCGGCAAGGCCCGGCGCGTGATCGACCGGCGCCAGGCCGCCTGAGTTTCGTCGTTCCCTGTTCTACTCCGAGGAAACCTGTTCGATGGATGGATTGAAGACCCTGGCCGTTGCGGTCGATGCGCGCGGCATCGCGACCGTCGCGCTGCAGCGCGGCGACGTGCTCAACGCGTTCGACGAGACGATGATCGCCGAGCTGACCGACGCGTTCACGACGCTCGGCCGGCGCGACGACGTGCGCGCGATCGTGCTGCGCTCGGACGGCCGCGCGTTCTGCGCGGGCGCCGACCTGCAGTGGATGCAGCGCGCGAGCGCGAACGACGCGGCCGCGAACCTGCGCGACGCCGAGCGGTTCGCCGCGATGATGCGCGCGGTCCGGCAGTGCCCGAAGCCGACGGTCGCCCGCGTGCAGGGCCACGCGTTCGGCGGCGGCGTCGGCCTGTGCGCGGCCTGCGACATCGTGATCGCGAGCGATCATGCGCGCTTTTCGGTCAGCGAGGCACGGTTCGGGATCCTGCCGTCGGTGATCGGCCCGTATCTGGTCGAAGCGGTCGGCCAGCGCCAGGCGCGCCGGCTCGCGCTGACCGCGACGCAGCTCGCGGCCGGCGAAGCCGTCGCGATTGGGTTGATCCACCAGGCCGTGCCGCTCGACGCGCTCGACGCAGCACTCGACAAGACGCTCGCGGAACTGAGCCGCAACGGCCCCAACGCGCTGATGGAGATCAAGCGCTTCTTCGACGAGATCGGCGAGTATCCGCCGTCGGACGAACGCGCGGCGTTCACCGCGCAGACGATCTCGCGTGTGCGGGCCACGCCGGAAGCGAAGGAGGGCTTCGCCGCGTTCTTCGCGAAGCGGCCGCCGGCGTGGGAGCCGGGCACCGATTGAGGCGGTGGCGGGGGCCGCGGGGCCCGGGTCGCGAATTGCGTCTCGGGCGCGGGCGCTTGCTCTACAATGCGTGACCTCCGGCGCGCCGCCGGCCCCAGCCCTGTTCGTTTCCTCGCCCCCGATGATCGTCGACCGCCTTATCTCCGAGATCCTGTTCGGCTTTACCGGCCTGATCGGCATCATCAATCCGATCGGCATTGCGTTCCTGTTTCTCGAACGCACCGAGGCGCTGACCGAGCCCGAACGGAACCTGCTCGCGAAGAAGGTGGCGTTCAACGCATTCATCGTGTTGCTGGTCGCGTTCTTCGCGGGCACGCCGGTGCTGCATTTCTTCGGGATCTCGATGGAAGCGCTGCGGATCGGCGGCGGCTTCGCGGTCGCCGTCGCGGGCTGGCAGATGCTCAACGAGCCGGACGGCCCGGGCGGCGGCGACACGCCGGTCAAGCCGATCGACGCGAACGCGATCATGACCCGCGCATTCTTCCCGTTGACCGTGCCGCTGACGGTCGGCCCCGGTTCGATCGCCACCGCGATCGCGCTGAACGCGAACCGCACGCACAAGCTGTCGGAATTCATGCTGTCGAGCATCGTGTCGATCTCGGTCTCCGCGCTCGTCGCGGTCGTGATCTGGCTGACCTACAGCCGCGCCGCGCTGCTGTCGCGCTATCTCGGCATCGAAGGCACCAAGGTCGCGAAGCGCGTGTCCGCGTTCCTGCTGCTGTGCATCGGCGTGCAGATCATGCTGACCG
Organism: Burkholderia sp. SIMBA_062; assembly: GCF_046534765.1. Classification (NCBI taxonomy): domain Bacteria; kingdom Pseudomonadati; phylum Pseudomonadota; class Betaproteobacteria; order Burkholderiales; family Burkholderiaceae; genus Burkholderia; species Burkholderia sp. SIMBA_062. The sequence goes on along the minus strand of NZ_JAWRYD010000031.1, from coordinate 77,654 downwards.
GGTTCTCCGAGTTCCTGCGGCCGCTCGCCGATCAGATCAAGTAATCCGTTCTTTCGTCGACGTGTGACCCCGTCCGGCGCGTGCGTGCGGGCCACGGGTCGCGTCCGTCCTACCCAACTCCCAACTCGGCCCGTCCCCGCCCGAGCCTGCCGCGACGCGTTTGCGCGCCGCGGGATACCATGCGACGTCCGGCGGATGCACGCCCCGGCGTCCGTGCCCGGTGCACCGACGCGCGGCGCGCATCCGGCCGCAACCCCACTTCAATGACGAGGCGAGCGATGGAATACGTGAAATTCGGGTCGACCGGGATGGACGTGTCGAAGCTGGTGCTGGGCTGCATGACGTTCGGCGAGCCGTCGCGCGGCACGCATCCGTGGACACTGCCTGAAGCGGAAAGCCGCCCGATCCTCCAGCGCGCGATCGAGGCCGGCATCAATTTCTTCGATACCGCGAACATGTATTCGGACGGCACGTCGGAAGAGATCGTCGGCCGCGCGCTGCGCGACTTCGCGAAGCGCGACGACGTCGTGATCGCGACCAAGGTGTTCTACCGGATGCGGCCGGGGCCGAACGGCGCGGGGCTGTCGCGCAAGGCGATCATGACCGACATCGACCAGAGCCTGAAGCGGCTCGGCACCGACTACGTCGACCTGTACCAGATCCACCGCTGGGATTACGGCACGCCGATCGAGGAGACGCTCGAGGCGCTGCACGACGTCGTGAAGGCCGGCAAGGCGCGCTACATCGGCGCGCCGTCGATGTTCGCATGGCAGTTCGCGAAGGCCCTGCATACGTCGACGCAGAACGGCTGGACCCGCTTCGTCAGCATGCAGAACCACGTGAACCTGCTGTATCGCGAGGAGGAGCGGGAGATGCTGCCGCTGTGCGAGGCCGAGGGCATCGCGGTGATTCCGTGGAGCCCGCTCGCGCGCGGCCGTCTGACGCGCAATTGGGACGAGTCGTCCGAGCGGCAGCAGAGCGACGACGTCGGCCAGCGTCTCTATGATGCGACGGCCGATGCCGACCGCGCGATCGTCGAGGCCGTCGCGGCGATTGCCGCCGCGCGCAACGTGCCGCGTGCGCAGGTCGCGCTCGCGTGGGTCGCGCACAAGCGCGGCATCACCGCGCCGATCGTCGGCATCTCGAAGCCGCATCATCTGGACGATGCGCTCGGTGCATTGCAACTGAAGCTGACGGACGACGAAATCGCGGCGCTCGAAGGCCCGTACGTGCCGCACGCGGTGGCCGGTTTCAACTGATTTCAAGCTGGCGAAACCGGGCGAAACCGGCGCGTGCCGCCGCCGTACGCGCTGTTCAGCGCGCGGCGGCGAGCATCGGGTACGTGAACAGCCCGAAGTGGATCACGTTCAGCCCCGCATGCGCGAGCGCGGACGCGAGCAGCCCGCCGCGCCGCCATGCCAGGCCGTAACCGATGCCGGCCACCGTGCCGAGCACGATCCACTGCCAGCCGGCGGCCGCGTGCGCGGCGCCAAACAGCACCGCGCCGATCGCGAGCGCGACCCACGGCCCCCAGCCGAAGCGGCCGAGCACGCGCGTGAGCCCGCCTTGCACGTAGCCGCGGAACAGCGCTTCCTCGGCGAGCGTGACGAGCAGCACGTTGTTGGCGAGCCACATCCAGCCCGACGCCGGCCATTTCGGCGCCCAGCCGACCATCCCGAACGCGAGCGCGCCGGCCAGGCAGACCGCGGCCGTTGCGACGGCCGCCACGACACCGGTGCGCAGCGCGCGCGCCAGCGGGACGTCGGGCATGACCCACGGCAGCACCCACAGCAGCCACAGGCCGACCAGCGGCTTGTCGAAATTCAGGTACATCGTGAACGGCACGGCGTCCGGCGTGAAGCGCGTCGGCTCGATCACGCGCGGATTATGGAAGCCGGGAACCAGGTGCAGGCTCAGCGCGATCGCGAGCGCGGCAAACACGACGTGCGCGGCGATCCGCACCGCGAGCGGGCGGCCCGGCGCGACGCCCCAGGCGGCGGCCACGAGCAGCGCGAGCGGCGCGAGCACGATCGGAGAGAGCTTGCCGACCGCCAGCGCGCCGGCATAGCCGAGCGCCGCGATAGCGATGCTCGGGCGGTGCAGCGGGCGCAGCCACGCGAATGCGGCGGCAGCGAACAGTGCGAGGCAGATCGTGGAACACGGGAGAAGCGAAAGGGACATGGGGCGATGCATGGGTCGAACGAGACGCCGCGCATCATACCCCAGTAACCGTGACGTGGCGCCGGGCCGGCCGCGCCGGGTGGGGCCGGCGGTCAGCGGCCAGCGATCTCGGTGACGCCGTCGCGGGTCGGGATGTCGACGCTGTTGCGCTCGCGCATCCGCCGCCGGTACCAGAAGGTCCACAGCAGCAGCGTGCCGAATACCGTGTAACCCATGATCGGCGACACGACGAGCACGCGCTCGACAGGCCAGGTGACGACCATCCATAGCCGCACCAGCATTTCCAGCGTCATGCACGCGCCCCACACGAAGGTCATCAGCCGGAGCATCTGGCGCAGTCCCGGCTGCTCGGCCCACACCGTCTCGAAACGCGCGGCGCCGCCGGCCGTCTCGCGGGCGACCGTCGCGCGGGCGAGGTAGAAGATCAGCGGGCGATCGCGGAACAGCGAGAGCAGGAACACGACGCCGATCGTGCCGGACGCGAGCGATTCGCGCATCAGCAGCGTGCGCGCGCTGCCGCCGAGCGCCATGCCGGCGATCGACAGCGCGATGCCGAGCAGCACGACCGCGGCCACCGCGTCGACGCGGCGCGAGCGGATGAATTCGACGATGGACCAGACGATGGGTGGAATCGCGGACGCGTACAGCGCGCCGGTTTCGCCGAAATACGGATGCGCGACCCGGTATGCGACCCAGGGCAGCGCCAGGTTGACGAAGAGTTCGAGGATCAGGCCGGCTCGTCGTTTCACGGAAGCGGGCGCGCGGGTGGCGCGCGGGGCGGTGAGGTCGGTTCGAGTATATCGAAGTCGGACCCCGCGCGCCGCACCCGACGCCGTTGTGCACGCACCGACTCCGGGCAGGCTCGCGCGCCGGGCGGGCGGGCGGCGCGCCGCGCCAGGGCTGCCGACGGGCCGCTCGCGGCCGCCCGGCACCGCGTCCGGCCGTCACGCGGCGCTCATCGCCCGGTCGCGGGTTCGTCAGGCCGTCGCGGGCTGGACGATGATCTTCACGTTCCGGTCCTTGTGGTTGACCAGTTCCTCGAAGCCGTGCGTAACGATGTCGCCGAGCGTGATCCGCCCGGTGATCAGCGGCTGCACGTCGATGCGGCCGTCCGCGATGAAGCGGATCACGTCCGCGAATTCGCCGTTGTACGCGAGCGAGCCGATCACTTCCTTCTCGGTCGACACGATGTCGAAGAAGTTGAACGACGTCGGCTCCTCGAAGATGCCGACCATCACCGACTTGCCGGCCTTGCGGATCACGTCGATCGCGAGCTGCGCGGTGGCCGTGTGCCCGATGCACTCGAACGACACGTCGGCGCCGTAGCCACCCGTCAGCGCTTTGATTTCCGCGATCGCGTCCGACGCCTTCGGGTCGATCACGACCGTCGCGCCGACCTCCAGCGCCTTCTGCTTGCGCGCGGCCGACATTTCCAGCGCGATCACGCGCCCGGCGCCCGCGGCCTTCGCGCACATGATCGTGCACAGCCCGATCGTGCCGGCGCCGACCACGACGACGGTCTGGCCGACGATGTTGCCGGCCTTCTTCACCGCGTGCAGCCCGACCGCGAGCGGTTCGATCAGTGCGCCGGCCTCGGTCGGAAAGTGCTCGGGCAGCTTGTACAGCAGCTCGGCCGGCACGTTCACGTATTCGGCGAACGCGCCGTTGTTCATCAGCCCGGTGAACGCGAGGTTCTCGCAGATGTTGTACAGCCCGTGCCTGCAATACCAGCAGGTGCCGCAATGCTGGCACGCGTCGGCCGTCACGCGGTCGCCGGGCGCGAAACCCGTCACGCCCGCGCCCAGCGCCGCGATTTCGCCGCTGAACTCGTGGCCGAGGATGCACTGGCCCTTCAGGCCCGTCAGCGGGTGCGGCGCGTCGACCGGGATGAACACGGGCCCGGCGACGTATTCGTGCAGGTCGGAGCCGCAGATTCCGCACCAGTGCACGCGGATCTGGACCCAGCCGGCCGGCGGGTGCGCCGGAACGGGGACCTCTTCGACGCGGATGTCGTTGCGGCCGTGCCAGACGGCGGCCTTCATGGTGGGTGCGGTGTTCAGTGCCGGTGTGCTCACGTTGCTGTCTCCGTCAGGTTGTCGTCGGACGCGCGGCAAGCGGCCGGTGCGTCCGTCGCGCGATTGCGCGAGCGACCGATATGCAGGAACGGGGCCAGCTTGAATCGGCGTTTGCGGGACGAGCGAGCGGGGGCGGGAGTGTGCGGTGCAGCAGGGGGGTCTTGCGTTGGCGTCCGGCGATACCGCGTGAATCGCGCGCGAAATTTGCTGCGATGGCGATGGGTGGTTCCGGTGAGACGCCGGGACATTCGTCTCAGCCGTTTGAGACGAAATGCGAGACGCGCGGCTTGGGCAGGCTCGCCGTCGCGCGCCATGGTGCCGGCCCATTATGCCGATCTGTGCAACGCATCGTTGCGCACGTTCTCCTTTACTTGAAGTTAACTTCAATTTGTATCATCTGCGGCAGCCCGATCGCGCACGGTGCGCGGCCCGCTTCATCTTCACGGAATGTCGTCAAGCATGCCGAACTTCATCGAAAGCCTGATCTGCGAATACGTGTCGTATCACATGCTGGTCGACGACGAGCGGGACGTCATGCTGTCGACGGGCGACGATCGCGCACCGGTGCCGGAGACTGTCGCGCCCGATGTTTCTCCGTTGCGGCCGCAACTGTTTGTCACGGTCCTGGAGGCTGGCGACAACGGCTTGCTGGTGCGCTGGAGCGAAAGCGGGCGCTGCCATTACGGCGAGCAGCGCTGGCGCTTGCGCGTCGCATCGCAGGCGGGCCGCTGCGCGATCTCCGGGCAGCCGATCGAGCCGGGCGAGCCGGTGTACCGGCCGGTGCGGCGGCCGGTGCCCGTCAACGGCGACGAGATGATCCGCGCCGCGTCGGTGCCGGACGCGGCCGGCATCGTGCGTCACGTTGCGCCGGCCTGCGGCGAGGCGGCCGATCCGGTCGACGTCCTCGGCTGAACGCCGCCGGATGCACTTGCCCGTTTACTTGAGATCCTTCCGGTACTGGATGAACCCCGCGTTGTTCGCGAGCTTGTCGTACAGCGCGCGGGCGGTCGTGTTGGTTTCGTGCGTGAGCCAGTACACGCGGCTCGCACCGGCTTCGCGGGCCCGCTCGTACACGGCCTCGATCAGCGCGCCGCCGGCGCCTTGCCCGCGCGCGTCGGCCGCCGTGAACAGGTCCTGCAGGTAGCAGTACGGCCCGTCGGTCCAGCACGAGCGGTGGTAGATCGCGTGCACGATGCCGATCAACGCACCCGACGCGTCGAATGCGCCGAGCACGAACATCGGTTCGGCGGGATCCATCAGGCGTGCCCACGTCGTCGCGAACACGGCGTCGCTCAGCGCGGTCTCGTAGAACTTCTGATAACCCTGCCACAGCGGGCGCCACGCGGCTTCGTCGGCGGCGACGAGCGGCCGGACCGTGACGCGCGTCGCATCGTTCGCACGGCCGGCCGCGTCGCGGGCACGCGCGTGCGCGTGGCGGATCGCGACGAGCGACTCGCGCTGCGCGCCCGCGGCGTCGAAGTTCTCCGGCGCGAGCCACGCTTCGAACGCGGCGCGCACGGCCGGCCATTCGCCGTCGACGATCGAGAACCAGGCGGTGTCGCGATTGCGGCCCTTGTAGATGATCGCCTGCCGGAACGTGCCTTCGTAACGGAAGCCGAGCCGGGCGGCGGCCTTGCGCGACGGCGCGTTCAGGTCGTCGCACTTCCATTCGTAGCGTCGGTAGCCGAGCGTATCGAACGCGTACTTCATCAGCAGGTACTGCGCTTCGGTCGAAATCGGCGTGCGCTTGAGCAGCGGCGAGAACGTGACGAAGCCCACCTCGATCACGCCGTTGGCCGGGTCGATCCGCATCAGCGCGAGCGTGCCGACCGCGCGGTTCGTCGCGCGGTCGATCACCGTGTAGTGCAGCGGATCAGTGCTCGCCGCCGCGCCGCGCGCGTAGTCGCGGTAGCTCGACTCGTCGGCGTACGGACCGTGCGCGAGATAGGTCCAGTCGGCGCCGTCGGGCGCCTGCGCGTACGCGGCGTACAGGTCGGCGGCATGGCGGTCGGCGTCGAGCGGTTCGAGGCGGCAGTAGCGGCCTTCGAGCACGATGCGCTCCGGGCGCGGGCGCGCGGACCAGTCGGGAACGGGGCGGCCGATCGGCTGCTGGAAGTCGTTGGTGAGCGTGGACAAGGTCGATCTCGCTTCGGTTGGCGGCCGGCGACATGCCGGCATGCAGACGATCGTAGTCCCGGCGAGGTACCATGAGAAGCGCCAGACGACGGCAAATTTATGGTGCCACGGAGTGCCGCCGTGGCGCCACGTTGATGCCGTGATTGCGCCACGATGGCCGCGCCATGCACCGAGATCTCCACGCCGCCATACCCTGATGACCACAGTCCTTCCTTCCGGCACCGCGCCGCTATTGCCGCTCGACGCGCCGCTCGCGCGCACGGCCGGTGCGCCTTCCTTGCAGCGGCAATTGCTGCGCCGCGTGCGCGACGCGATTCTCGGCGGCGCGATGCCGGCCGGCACGCGGTTGCCCGGCACGCGCGCGCTGGCCGAGACGCTCGGCGTGTCGCGCAACACGACGGCGGCCGTCTACGAGCAGCTCGTCGCCGAAGGCTTCCTGCAATCCGATCGTCGCGGCACGCGCGTGGTGGGCCTGTCGCGGCCGGCGGCGCCGCGCCGGCGGGCCGCGGCGCCGGTCGTTGCGCAACGGCTCGGCCGGATGCGTCCGAGCCTGATCGGCACCGGCGAGTCGGACGCCTTTCGGCCGGGCGTGCCCGCGCTGTCGCATTTCCCGATCGATGCGTGGCGGCACGCGATCGACCGCGCGCTGCGCCGCACCGGCCGCGACCTGCTCGCGTACGGCGACCCGCTCGGCGAGCGCGCGCTGCGCGAGTCGATCGCGCGCCATCTGGCCGTGACGCGCGGCGTACGCTGCGATCCCGAGCAGATCGTGATCACCGAAGGCGCACAGGGCGCGATCGCGCTGTGCGCGCAGTTGCTGACGAATCCCGGCGATACGGTCTGGGTCGAGGAGCCCGGCTATCGCGGCGCACGCACCGCGATGCAGGCGGCCGATCTCGACGTCGTGCCGATGCCGGTCGACGCGGAGGGGCTGCGCGCGGAACACGCGGACTGGCGCGAACGGACGCCGCGGCTCGTCTATACGACGCCATCGAACCAGTTTCCGACCGGCGCGGTGCTGTCGATCTCGCGCCGGCTCGCGCTGATCGACGCCGCGCGCCGGCATCGCGCGTGGATCATCGAGGACGACTACGACAGCGAGTTTCGTCACACCGGCGAGCCGATCGGCGCGTTGCACGGGCTCGCGGCCGATTCGCCGGTCGTCTATCTCGGCTCGTTCAGCAAGACGATGTTTCCGGCGCTGCGGATCGGCTTTCTGGTGCTGCCCGACGCGCTGCTGGCCGCGGTGCGGCCGGCGCTGCCGGAGATGCTGCGCGGCGGCACGCGCCACGTGCAGCTCGCGCTTGCCGATTTCATCGAGTCGGGGGAGTACGGGCGGCATCTCGGGCGGATGCGCCGGCTGTATCGCGACCGGCGGCGCGCGCTGCTCGCCGCGCTGGACGACGCGTTCACCGTGCCGCATCAGGTCGAGGGCGGGCCGTGCGGGCTGCATCTGGCGCTGCGGCTGCCGGCGCGCTATCGCGACCGCGCGATCGTCGAAGCGGCGCGCGAGCATGGCATCGGGCCGTTTCCGCTGTCGGGGTTTTCGCTCCACGCGACGTCGGCGGCCAACGGGCTCGTGCTCGGGTTCGGCAATACGTCGGCCGATGCGTTCGCGCCGATGCTGCGGACCTTGTCGGCGATCGCGCATCGGGTCGCGGGGGATTGAACGACTGCGGCGCGGGCAGCGGGTGGTCGGCCGGCACAACGGTCGCGTGATGCCACTGGAAGCAGGGCAGCGACACGAGTTCCTGGTAGTCGGCGATCGCCTCGGTCGCGATCGCGAGAGGTGCGGATTGCCAAAAATCAGACCGCGGAGTCGAGCCGCAAGCGGCCTGCGGGCGGTGTGCCGGCCCGCGCGTGACGTGACGCCGCTTACCGCACGCGTTCCGCGCGAATGATCCGGCGGGCGGCCACCAGGCTCAACGCGAGCAACACCGCGACATACGCGACAACCGCGCCCCACGCGCCGTGTTGCCAGAACGTGCCGCCGGCCGAGCCCAGCACGCTCGACCCGAGGTAATAGGCCAGCAGATAGAGCGACGCGGCGTGCCCCTTCGCCGATCCGGCGAGGTGTCCGACCCAGCCGCTCGCGACCGCATGGGCGACGAAGAAGCCGATCGTGATCAGCACGATCCCGACGATGATCGCGACGAGCGAATGCGACAGCGTCAGCGCGAGGCCGGCCGCGAACACGAGAATGCCGCTGACGAGGACGGGTGCGCGCCCGAGCCGGTCGGCGAGGGCGCCCGCGCTCGACGAGGACACCATCCCGAACAGGTAGGCGCCGAAGATCAGCCCGCATGCGGTCGCGCTCAGGTTGAACGGCGCGGCCGTCAGCCGGAACCCGGCGTAGTTGTACACCGTCACGAACGAGCCCATCACGAGAAAGCCGATCGCGAACACGAACGGCAGTCGCGCGTGATGCAGTTGCGCGTTCCATAGCCGCAGGTGGTGGCGCAGCGTCAGGTCGGTTCGCTTCACGAAGCGTCGCGATTGCGGCAGCAGCATCACGAACGCGATCGCCGCGACGAGGTCGACGACGCCGATCGTCAGCATCGCGGTGCGCCACGAGAAGTACTCTTCGAGCGCGCTCATCCCGATCCGCCCGACCATGCCGCCGAACGCGGTGCCGCCGACATAGAGCCCCATCGACAGCCCGAGCCCGTCCGGCGCGATTTCCTCGGCAAGATAGGCCATCGCCACGGCCGGGACGCCGCCGAGCGCGAAACCTTCGAGCGCGCGCCAGATCAGCAGCAGGTTCCAGTTCGGCGAAAGCGCCGCCAGCACGTTGAACAGCGCGGCCAGCGTCATCGACGCGAACATCAGCCCGCGCCGCCCGACGCGTTCGGACAGCGCGCCGGCGCACAGGATCGAGACCGCCAGCATCCCGGTCGACAGCGACAGGGACAGCGAGCTCGACGCCGCGCCGATATGGAATTCGCGCGCGAACGCGGGCAGCAAGGGCTGGACGCAGTACAGCAGCGAGAAGGTCGAAAAGCCGGCCAGGAAGAGCGCCAGCGCGATGCGCTTGTAGGCCGCCGAGCGCGGCGACACGCCCACGGGCAGCGCATCCGGCGTGGCGTTCGGGATGCGGGTAGCGGCAGGCGGAATCGCGGGAGAAGACATGGTTTGCACCCGATTGGCCAGGGAATACCCCGAATTCTTGCGCACGCTCACACATATGTCCAATATATGAAAGAAACCGTAGCGATACGTTTTACGACTGCCCTGGAGGCGCGCGTCGCGCTTCCCCCACCCCGGGATCACCTCACGCATGGAACTTCGGCATCTCCGATACTTTCTGGCCGTGGCCGCCACGTCGAACTTCACGAAGGCCGCGGAAACGCTCGGCATGGGGCAGCCGCCGCTGAGCCAGCAGATCAAGGCGCTCGAGAGCGAACTCGGCGTGGAACTGTTCACGCGGACCGCGCGCGGCGCCGAACTGACCGTTGCCGGCGAGGTGTTCGCGGAAGAGGCGCGGCGCGTGCTCGACGACGCCGAGCGCGCGGCACGGGCGGCAAAACGGGCCGCGCGCGGGGAAATCGGGCAGCTTCGCGTCGGTTTTACCGGCACGGCCGCCTTCAATTCGAAAGTGGCCGACCTGATTCGCCGCTTTCGCGAAGCGTTTCCGGACACGGAGCTGACGTTGCAGGAGGCGACTTCCGGCGTGCTGCTCGAGGCGCTGGAAGACGGGCGGCTCGATGTCGCGATCGTGCGTCCCGAGCGGCGTATCGCCGATACGTTGCTGGCGGCGGACTGGGACGAGGAGCCGATGTTCGTCGCGTTGCCGGTCGGGCATCGGCTCGCGCAGCGGCGTCGGCTCGATCTCGCGGAGCTGGCCGACGAGGCGTTCGTGCAGGTGCCGCGCGAAGCCGGCAGCGCGCTGTTCGACGACATCGTCGCCGCGTGCAATGCGGCCGGGTTTCAACCGCGCATGGCGCAGCCCGCGCCGCAGATCACGTCGGCGGTGACGCTCGTCGCGGCCGGGCTCGGCGTGTCGATCGTGCCGAAGGCGATCACGCAGGTGCAGGTCGCGGGCGTCGTGTATCGGCCGGTCGCGGGCAACGGGTTGCGCGCGAGGCTCGCGATCGCGTCGCGACGCGATGATCCGTCGGCGGTGGTGCGCAATTTTCTGGCGCTTGCCTGGTAGTGCGGGACGGCGGTGCGCGATGACTGCGCGGGATCTATCGCGGCCGCGCGCATCGCATGCAATTTGCGGTGAATATTCCGATTGACGAACCGCGAAACTTGCCCGGAACGAACGCCGTGGCGGTTTTGCCGCCATTCGACCGGTCGGCATGCGGGTTTCCGAATCGTATATTGCCGAGGCGGCGTGGACTATAAATGGATGGGTGTACCGGCGCCTGCCGGGCGTCCGCGCGTCTCGCGCGGGACGTCGCCGCGACTGCCGGGGGAGGTGCACCTTGGTTCGCCAGACGCTTGCTCGCGCCGTGCTTCGCACCGCGTTGATCGGGGGCGTATTCGCCGGCATTTTGTCGTCGTCGCCGCCAACCCGTGCCGGGACCGTCGCCACGCCCGCCACACCGCCCGTCATGAAAAGCAGGCCCGCCGCCCGCGCTTACTCGATGCCGGTCGACTTCCCGGCGATCGTCGACCGCTACGGCCCGGCGGTCGTGACCATCACGACCACCGGGCCCGACCAGCAGCCCGGCGGCCCGTCCTTCGCGATCCTCGATCCCGACGATCCGCTGGCCGGGTACTTCCGCCGCGGCGCGCAGCCGCCTCCGCCCATGCCCGGGCAGGGCCCGCAGGCCCCGCCGCCCGATACGTCGCCGCGCGCGATCGCGGGCACCGGCTCGGGCTTCATCGTCAGCGCCGACGGACTGATCCTGACGTCCGCGCATGTCGTCGCCGACGCGACCGACGTGACGGTGCGACTGGCCGATCGTCGTGAGCTGAAGGCGACGGTGCTGACGGTCGATCCGCAGACCGACGTCGCGGTGCTGCGCGTCGACGCGACGAAGCTGCCGGTTGTGCGCATCGGCGATTCGGCGCGGGTGCGGGCCGGCGAACCGGTGATGACGATCGGCGCGGCGGACGGCTCGGGCAATACGGTGACAGCGGGCATCGTCAGCGCGACGTCGCATCCGCTGCCGGACGGCAGCGCGTTTCCGTTTCTCCAGACCGACATCGCGGTGAATCCCGACAACTCGGGCGGTCCCGTGTTCAACCGCGCGGGCGAGGTGATCGGCATCGCGGTGCAGGTCTACACCGGCGCCGACCGCTACGCGAGCACGACGTTCGCGATCCCGATCGCATTCGCCATGAAGGTGCGGGCGCAAGCGCAGGCGCAGATGCGGACCAACGCGCAGGCGCAGCGCGCGTCGACCGGCAACGCGCTGGGCGTCGACGTCCAGGATGTGGGCGCCGGGCTGGCCGCCGCGTTCGGTCTGCCGCGTCCGGTCGGCGCGCTCGTCAACGGCGTCGATCCCGGCTCGCCGGCCGCCGCGGCCGGCGTGAAGCCCGGCGACGTGATCGTGCAGCTCGGCGACAAGCCGATCGGCCGGTCTGCGGAGCTGAACGACCTGGCCGCCGCGTTGCCGCCTGGCGGGAAGGTGCCGCTGCGGCTGATCCGCAACCGCGCGTCGATGCGGCTGACGGTCACGGGAGCGGCGGCCGGTGACGCAATCGACAACGAGACTTCCAACGCGACCTACAACGCGCCCGCGACGGGCAGCGCAGGCACGGGAGCGGCTGCCGGCGCCGCCGGCGTGGCGACGGCCGCCGCGCGGCCGGCCGACAGCGGCGATCGGCTCGGGCTGACGATGCATCCGCTGAGCGATGCCGAACGGCGTTCGACCGGGCTCGCGGTCGGGATGATGGTCGATGCGGTGCACGGGCCGGCGGCGCGCGCGGGCATCCGGCCGGGCGATGTCGTGCTCGAACTCAACGACACGCTGCTCGAAACGCCGGAGGACGTGCCGGCGCTCGAAGCGAGCGGCGGCGTGATCGCGGTACTGATCCAGCGCGAGAACGCGCGCAAGTTCGTGTCCGTGCGGGCGCGGTAGGGCGTTGACGGGCGCGGTGCTGACCGTGCGCAACGCGGGTTATGCGCCTTTGGTCGTGATGTTGCTGTCCGCGGCAATCGCGTTGGCGGCGGCGGGGTGCATCCGGATCTTCGACGCACGCGAACAGGATGCGTGATCGACGGCAGGCATGAACGGCATGCCGATCCGGCGCGATGGCTTCGCCGCCCGGATCGGCAGGGATCGACGCAACGGCCGTCGGATGGACGGCGCGTTGCGTGGGCCTGGATATCCCCTTACGGCTTCGCCCCCATCACGAATTCGAACGCCGCCACCCCATCGACGCCGCCCGTCACGCGATCGCCCGGCTGCAGCGCGCCGACGCCCGCCGGCGTGCCGGTGAAGATCAGGTCGCCGGCCTTCAGCTCGACCGAGCGCGACACGTACGCGATCACGTCCGGCACGGCCCAGATCATGTCGGCGAGATCGCCTTGCTGGCGCGTTTCGCCGTTCACCGCGAGCCAGATCCGCCCGCTTGCCGGATGGCCGGTGACGCTCGCCGAGCGCAGCGCGGTCACGGGGCCCGACGCGTCGAAGCCCTTCGCCCAGTCCCACGGCCGGCTCAGTTTCTTTGCCTCGGCCTGCAGGTCGCGGCGCGTGAGGTCGACGCCGACGCCGTAGCCCCACACGTGCGACAGCGCATCGGCCGGGTCGATCGACCGGCCGTCCTTGCCGATCGCGACGACCAGCTCGATTTCGTGATGCAGGTCGCTGGTCAGCGGCGGATACGGGACGGTGCCGCCGGCCGGGACGATCGCGTCGGCCGGCTTCGTGAAGAAGAACGGCGGTTCGCGGTCGGGATCGGCGCCCATTTCGCGCGCGTGATCGGCGTAGTTGCGGCCGACGCAGAACACGCGGCGCACCGGAAAGCGCGCGGACGACTGATCGACTTCGACGGAAGGACGCTCGGAAGCGTCGATGACGTATGCGGACATCGGATGGCCTCGTTCGATGGAAAGACGGATGCCGCCGCCCGCGCAGTGCACCGCGGGCCGGCATGCATGGAACGATACCCGACGGATGCGCGCCCGGATGCGACGCAACTGCGTTTTAACCGGACAAATCTACGCGTCGCCGGCCACCGGCGCCGCGTCGGCGTCCGGCAACGCGGCGTTGGCGTCCCGGTACGCCTTCGGCGACACGCCGACCCGCGCGCGGAAGCGCCGCGCGAAATACCCTTCGTCGCGGAAGCCGACCGAGCGCGCGATGTCCGCGATGCGGCGGCTCGTATGCGCGAGCAGCGATTGCGCGAGCGCGATCCGGCGCTCGGTCACGAGATCGGTGAAGGTGCTGCCGGTTTCCTTGCGCACCAGGTGCGCGAGGTAGTTCGGCGACAGGAACGCGGCCTCGGCGGTGGCCGCGAGCGTCAGGTCCTCGCGGGTCAGGTTCGCGCGCACGTGGCGCAGCACGCGCGCGAGTGCGTCGCGCCGGCCCGCGCGCTGGGCGCCGCGCTGCGCGAGCTTGTCGAGCGCGCCCGCGTACTGCGTGCAGACGAGCCCGATCAACTGCAGCAGGTAGCCGCGCAGCAGCGTGGTCGAGCCGAACGTGCGCACGCGGTCGGCGTCGAGCATGCACAGCGCGAGGCGGCGCGCCTCGTCGAACGCGTCGCCGGTCAGGATGAAGTCGAGATGTTCCTGGAAGCGGAACGGCGTCAGTTCGGGAAAGCGGTGCGCGGGAACGTCCTCGAGATCGAGCGGATCGACGTCGAGATCGGCGCGCAGGAACGCCTGGCTGAAGTTGATCACGATGAAGTGCGCGCCGTCCGGATGCGGAATCAGGTGCTCGCGGTGCGGCAGCACGAACGCGAGCGCGCCGCGCGGAAACGGCCGCGTGACGCCGCCGATCCGCTGTTCGGTGTCGCCGCCGAGGTTGAACTGGATCTGGAAATACGCGTGACGGTGCGGCTCGGTGATCGCCTGGCGCGACGCCTGGTCGCGGATGTAGAAATCGAGCCGGTCGCTGCGTTCGGGCATCCCGTACAGGCGCGGCGGGGCGATGGAGGGCATGAAGGATTCTGCTGTTCGTGACGCGGTTGAGCCGCGATGGTACAGCGAACCGCGCGCGGCCGGAATCCGCCGGTCGATCCGCGCGGGCTGTCGGATGGCGCGGCGCTCGGCCGGGCGACGGCGAATTACGTTGCCGGATGAAAGCCGAGATAGCGGCAGCGCGTGCCGGCCTCGTCGTTCGCGAGCCGGCTGAATGCGCCGACCGAGCGGAGCGTGTCGGCAGTCGCGGCGCGATTCGTCAGCAGCGTCCACACCGGCGCCGCGCGATCGTCGGCCACTGCCTGCGCCGCCGCCGTGTATGGATCGGCCAGCGCGCTCAGTTCGCACAGCAGCCGGTCGGCAGGCGGCGCATGAATCGCGAAGCCTTCGTTCGCGACGGCCGCGGCATCGATGCCGAGTGCCGCACACAGTCGCGCGCGCAGCGGCGCCTCCGCCGCGCTGGCTTCCCGCGAGCGCGCGATGTTCTCGCGCGTCTGCACGTCGACGATCATGCCGTGGCGGGCGAGCGGCGCGTGCTGCCAAGCGTCGGGCGGGCACTGCTTGCCGTCCGGCATCAGCGGCACGAACGGATTGACTTCGGCCGGGTAGATCCGGCACACCAGCGGCCGTTCGTCGTAGATGCCGCAGCGCAGGTCGTCGCGCAGGTTCGGGCACGGCCCCGCATGGGATGCGGTGAGGATGGCGGTGACACGTATCGGCAGCGTGCCGCTGAGCGCGGGCGACGAACGTGCCCGCTTGTACGCGGAGAACGCGTCGTCGGCGGCCGGTTCGACGGGCCAAGGCATGGCGTCGCACAGCAGCTCCACGTGGCCGCCGCGCCGCAGCCACGCAGCGGCTTCGGCGACGGTCAGCGGAATGCGCAGGTCGTGGCAGCAGCGGCCGCAGCCGGTGCATGAAAAGTCGATGTCGTTGTGATTCATGTCGATGGGAAGCGCGGTGCGAGCGGCTGCCGTCAGCCCGCCACCAGCGGCGCGACGCGCCGGCGCAGCTCGGGCACGACCTCGGCGTCGAACCACGGATGATGTTTGAACCACGCCTGGTTGCGCGGCGACGGATGCGGCAGCGGCAGCACGTCGGGGCCATAGTCGCGCCACGCCTGCACGGTGTCGGTCAGCGTCGCCTTGCGCGTGTCGCGCAGGAAATGCCGCTGCGCGTATTGGCCGATCAGCAGCGTGAGCCGGATCGACGGCAGTTCGGCGATCAGCCGGTCGATCCACAGTCGAGCGCATTCGGGGCGCGGCGGGTTGTCGCCGCTCGCGCCGCGGCCCGGATAGCAGAAGCCCATCGGCACGATCGCGAAGCGCGTCTCGTCGTAGAAGGCGTCGGCGTCGACGCCCAGCCAGTCGCGCAGCCGCTTGCCGCTCGCATCGTCCCACGGGATCCCGCTTGCATGGACGCGGGCGCCGGGCGCCTGCCCGACGATCAGGATGCGTGCGTCGCGATGGGCGCGCACGACGGGACGCGGGCCGAGCGGCAGATCGGCTTCGCAGGCGCGGCACGCGCGGATTTCAGTGAGCAGCACGTCGAGCGGCGTGCGCGTTCGTTTCGGCATCGATTCTGAACGGGGACGGAAGGGGCGGCGCGGCGGCCGGCCGGCGCATCGCGCCACGCGTTCCGCGGGGCGCGGCATCGCGCGGTGCGTCGACCCGGCGGCCCCGCGGCGCCGGCATCCCGCGTATCGGGATCACGCGCCCGCTGAACCGCCTTCGGCGACCGCAGCATCATACAACGCCGTCTGCGCGATCGCCGCGGCGATCCCTGCGTCGTCGTGCGCGCCGTCGAGCATGCCCCAGCGCCGGTATTGCGACAGGAACCACTGGCCGTCGCGCGGATCCGGCCGGTTCACGGCGCCGCCGTCGTGGAAGCGGATCGGCAGCGGCGGTTGCGCGAACGGCCCCGCGCCGTAGTCGCCGAGCAGACGCGGCGCGATCAGCCGGGCCGGCACGCCGAGCGCGTCGGGCGACGCGAGCCAGCCGGCCGCCTCGCGACGGTGCGCGGCATCGTCCAGCCACGCGCACGCATCGACGAGCGTGCGGATCAGCGCGCGCGCCGTGGCCGGATACAGCGCGACGAATTCGCGCCGGGCGGCGAGCACCTTCTCCGGATGATCGGGCCAGATCTCGCTCGTGACGGCGACAGTCCGGCCCGCGCCGCAGGCCTCGGCCACCGCGTGCCACGGCTCGCCCGCGCAGAAGCCGTCGAGCTCGCCGCTCGCGAGCGCCGCGACCATCTCGGGCGGCGGAATCACGACGCTGCGCACGTCACGCAGCGGATCGACGCCGTGCGACGCGAGCCAATGATTCAGCCACATCGCGTGCGTGCCGGTCGGGAAGGTCTGCGCGAGCAGCGGCTTGCGGCCGAGCGTCGCGAGCGCCGCGCGCACGTCGCCGCTTTCGCGGTACGCGTCGGCGAGGCCGCGCGCGAACGTGATCGCCTGGCCGTTGCGGTTCAGCACCATCAGCGCGGCCATGTCGGTCTGCGGGCCGCCGATGCCGAGCTGCAGCCCGCACACGAGGCCGTACAGCGCGTGCGCGGCGTCGAGCTCGCCGGTCAGCAGCTTGTCGCGCACGGCGGCCCACGACGGCTGGCGGCTCAGTTCCAGCGTCAGGCCATGGTGCGCGCCGAGATTCAGCTGCTGCGCGACGATCAGCGGGGCCGCGTCGCTCAGCGCGACGAACCCGAGACGAAGATGCGCGCGTTCCGGCGCGGCGGGAGGCGAAGGTGTCATGGCATTCAAGATTGGGATGACGCGTCGTGCAGTTGCCGGGCGACGTCGACGATGCGCAGCCCCTGATCCATCGCGCGTTTGCGCAGGAACGCATACGCATCGTGTTCGGACAGCTTGCGCTGGTCCATCAGCAGGCGCTTCGCGCGGTCGATCAGCTTGCGCTCGGCGAGTTCGCGCTCGACGTCGGCGAGCCGGCGGCGCAACGCATCGTCGTGCGAGAAGCGCGCGAGCGCGACTTCGAGGATCGGCGCGAGACGCTCGGCCGACAGCCCTTCGACGAGATACGCGCTGACGCCCGCGCCGACCGCCGCGTGAATCAGGTCCTGATCGGCATCGTGACTGAACATCAGCACGGGGCGCGGCGCCGTGGCGTGCATCACGGCGAGTTGCTCGAGCGTGTCGCGCGACGGCGAATCGGTATCGATGATCACGACGTCGGGGCGCTGCTCCTCGACGGCGGCCGGCAGGCGCGCGGGCGTCGCGACGTCGTTGAGCATTTCGTAGCCGAGGTGCGCGAGCGCGTCGCCGAGCTCGCCGATCGGCTTGTCGGTGTCGGTGACGAGCAGCACGCGCAGGCGGAGGGGAGGAACAGGCGTACTCATGAGGCGAACGGCGGCGGCGAAATCGTGGTGCGATGCGCGGATCGGGCGCGGCGGCCGCGTGCGGAAACCGGGCCGCCGCAGCACGCGGCGGTCCGGCGGCCGGCGCCATCGGCACCGCTGTTTTCATGATAGGTGGGCGGCCGGTGCCGCGTGGCGTCGAACATGCTACGCGGCACGGGAGAACGCCGTCTCGATCGCGGCGCCCGCATCCGGCATGCGCTGCACGGCCGCTTCGCCGATTGCGCCGCCGACGAGGATCACCGCCGGGCTGCCGAGCCCGGCTGCGGCCACACCGCATGCGAGACCGCCGAGCGTGCCGGTCCAGCGGCGCTCGTGCGGCGTGCCGGCCCATTGCACGGCGGCGGCCGGCGTCGACACCGGCAAGGCGGCGAGCAGGCCGGCCGCGATGCTGTCGACGCGGCTCATCCCCATGTAGATCGCGAGCGTGGTGCCGGTGGCGCCGAGCGCCGCCCAATCGGGCTCGCCGTGGTCCTGGCGGTGCGCGGTGACGAACGCGACGCCCTGGCAGTGCTCGCGGTGCGTGAGCGAGATGCCGAGGCTCGCGGCCGCCGCGAATCCCGACGAGATGCCGTTGATGATGTCCACCGGAATCGCGGCGGCGCGCAGCGTCGCGAGTTCTTCGCCGGCGCGGCCGAACAGCAGCGCGTCGCCGCCCTTGACGCGCACGACGTGCGCGCCGCGCAGCGCGTAGCGGCGCATCAGCCGCTCGATGAACGCCTGCGGCGTGGAGCGGCAGCCGCCGCGCTTGCCGACGCGGATCACGCGCGCGTGCGGCGCGAGTTCGACGATGCCGGGCGCGACGAGATCGTCGAGCAGCAGCACGTCGGCGGCCGCCAGTGCCTTCACGGCCTTCAGCGTGAGGAGATCGGGATCGCCGGGGCCGGCGCCCAGCAGCGTGACTTTGCCAGTCGTCATGTCGTGTTCCTGTACCGCGTGCGTGCGGCGGTCGAGAGCGTATCGGTGCGCGCGGCGGCGGCGGGCGGTCGAAGCGACCATGGCATCCGGCCGTGCCGTGCACGGGAGGGACGTCGTTGTCCGGTCTGCTGTACCTGCCTGCGACGGCGCGCCCGCTTTGCGGGGACCGCCTACCGGCTCCGTTGCCGGTGTGTGCAATGGATTCAGCAATATCCGGGCCAGCTTGTGCGGACGGTACGGCGCGCATGCCGGCATGCGCCGCCCGATGGCTGCGTCGCGGCGCAGCGCGCGCATCCGGCCCCGGGATCGCGGCGCATGCGATGCCATCTCGGCGTGCATCGCGCCCCGTCAGTGCGCACCGCGATGTCGCACGGCGACAGTGCTGCAGCGCACCACATCTGTGCCTCGATGCATTCCAACGAATCGCGCGCCGCGCGCCGCAAAGATGCGGGCGACGGGCGTCGAGCGTTGCGCGGCGGGGCTTTCGGCGCGATTCGGGCCGACATGGCACGGCGCTTGCGTTAGGTGGTCCGGGCGAATCAACGGCGATTCGTCCGCAGCACCGATTACTGAACGCGCCCGGCAACGGGCTTCTTCATGGGCAACGGCGTCCTACGCATCGGGTCTCTCGACGAGACCGGGTGCGCAGGACGCCGTTTTTCGTTTGGCGGATGACATGACCGACAAAGCTACCCGTATCGATCTCTTCTCGTTCCGCACCGCGCCGATGCGCGCATTCCACATGACGTGGATGGCGTTCTTCGTGTGCTTCTTCGCATGGTTCGCATGCGCGCCGCTGATGCCGCTGATCGCGCGCGAATTCCACCTCACCGCGGCGCAGGTCGCGAACATCAACATCGCCGCGGTGGCCGCGACGATCGCCGTGCGGCTGCTGGTCGGCCCGCTGTGCGACCGCTTCGGCCCGCGTCGCGTGTATGCCGGGCTGCTCGTGCTCGGCGCGATTCCCGTGTTCGCGGTGTCGTTCACGCACGACTATCTGTGGTTCCTGATCTGCCGCCTGGGCATCGGCGCGATCGGCGCGGGCTTCGTGATCACGCAGTACCACACGTCGGTGATGTTCGCGCCGAACGTGGTCGGCACCGCGAACGCGACGACGGCCGGCTGGGGCAACGCGGGGGCGGGCGCGACGCAGGCGATGATGCCGCTGCTCGTCGCGGCCGGCCTGATCCTCGGCTTCGGTGACAGCGCGTCGTGGCGCATCGCGCTGATCGTGCCGGGCGTCGCGATGCTCGCGATGGCATGGGCGTACTGGCGCTTCACGCAGGACTGCCCGCAAGGCGACTTCGTCGCGCTGCGCAAGCAGGGCGTGACGGTCGACAGCGGCAAGAAGGGCGGCTGGGCGAGCTTCTTCGCGGCGTGCGGCAACTATCGCGTGTGGATGCTGTTCGTTACGTACGGCGCGTGCTTCGGCGTCGAGGTGTTCATCCACAACATCGCCGCGCTGTACTACGTCGACCACTTCCACCTGTCGCTGAAGGATGCCGGCTTCGCGGTCGGCCTGTTCGGGATGCTCGCGCTGTTCGCCCGGGCGCTCGGCGGCTGGCTGTCGGACAAGATCGCCACGCGCCGCAGCCTCGACGTGCGCGCGGCGCTGCTGTGCGCGCTGATCATCGGCGAAGGGCTCGGGCTGATCTGGTTCTCGCATGCGCAAGGCATCGGCATGGCCCTCGTCGCGATGCTGACCTTCGGCCTGTTCACGCACATGGCCTGCGGCGCGACCTATGCGCTCGTGCCGTTCATCGACCGCAAGGCGCTCGGCGGCGTCGCGGGGATCATCGGCGCGGGCGGCAACGTCGGCGCGGTGGCCGCATCGTTCCTGCTGAAGGGCGTCGGCGACGTGCAGCACACGCTGAGCCTGCTCGGGCTGGCCGTCACCGCCACCGCATTGTGCGCCATGGCCGTGCGCTTCAGCGAAGAACACAAGGCACGCGAGGCCGAGCTGCGCGATCGCGCGCTGGCCGCCGCGCAAGCCGCGAACTGATCGACCGAGGGAAACGCCATCATGAAACTCATCGTCATCGGCCACGGGATGGTCGGCCACAAGCTCCTCGAATGCGTCGCGGCGCAAGCCGGCGCGGCGGATGCGCTGCAGGTCACGGTGCTCGGCGAGGAGCCGCGCCCGGCGTACGACCGCGTGCACCTGTCGGAATTCTTCGCGGGCAAGTCGGCGGACGACCTGTCGCTCGTCGAGCCCGGCTTCTTCGAACGCCAGCCGCAGTTCGACCTGCGCTTGAACGCGTGCGTCGCATCGATCGACCGCGCCGCGCACACGGTCACGCTTGCGTCGGGCGAGACGCTCGCGTACGACAAGCTGGTGCTCGCGACGGGCTCGCGTCCGTTCGTGCCGCCGGTGCCGGGCCGCGACCGCGCGGGCTGCTTCGTGTACCGAACGATCGAGGATCTCGAGGCGATGCAGGCGTGCGGCGCGCACGCGAAGCGTGGCGTGGTGATCGGCGGCGGGCTGCTCGGCCTCGAATGCGCGAAGGCGCTGCGCGACATGGGGCTCGAGACGCACGTCGTCGAATTCGCGCCGCGGCTGATGGCCGTGCAGGTCGACGACGGCGGCGGCCGGATGCTGCGCGCGAAGATCGAGGCGCTCGGCGTGACCGTGCATACGGGCAAGAACACGCTCGAGATCGTCGACGGTGAAGAAGGTACCCATCGGATGGCGTTCGCCGACGGCTCGCATCTCGACACCGACATGATCGTGTTCTCGGCCGGCATCCGCGCGCGCGACGAGCTGGCACGCGCGTGCGGCCTGGAGACCGGCCCGCGCGGCGGCGTCGCGATCGACGACGCGTGCCGCACGAGCGACGCCGACATCTACGCGATCGGCGAATGCGCGGCCTGGAACGGCATGGTGTACGGCCTCGTCGCGCCCGGCTACGACATGGCGCGCGTGGTCGCGAAGCAGCTCGCGGGCGCCGTCGACGAAGCGGCCGCGGCCGCGTTTGCCGGCGCCGACATGAGCACGAAGCTCAAGCTGATGGGCGTCGACGTCGCGAGCATCGGCGACGCGCACGGCACCACGGCCGGCAGCCGTACCTACCAGTATGCGGACGAGCGTCGCCAGGTCTACAAGAAGCTGGTGGTGTCGGATTGCGGCAAGTTCCTGCACGGTGCGGTGATGGTCGGCGACGCGGCCGAATACGGCACGCTGCTGCAGATGATGCTGAACCGGATCGAGCTGCCGGAGTCGCCGGAATTCCTGATCCTGCCGTCGTCGGACGGCGCGGCGAAGCCCGCGATCGGCGTGGATGCGTTGCCGGAAGGCGCGCAGATCTGCTCGTGCAACAACGTGTCGAAGTCGCAGATCTGCGCGGCGGTGGCCGACGGCGCGACGAGCCTCGGCGCACTGAAGTCGTGCACGGGCGCGGGCACGTCGTGCGGCGGCTGCGTGCCGCTCGTCACGCAGATCATGAAGGCCCAGATGAAGAAGCAGGGCCTCGCGGTCAACAACCATCTGTGCGAGCACTTCCCGCATTCGCGACAGGAGCTGTTCCACCTGATCCGCGTCGAGCGCATCACGACGTTCGGCGAACTGCTCGCGAAGCACGGTCGCGGCCTGGGCTGCGACGTGTGCAAGCCGGCCGTCGCGGGCATCCTCGCGTCGTGCTTCAACGAGTTCGTGCTGAAGAAGGAGCATGCGGGGCTGCAGGACTCGAACGACTACTACCTCGCGAACATCCAGCGCGACGGCACGTACTCGGTCGTGCCGCGCATGGCGGGCGGCGAGGTGACGCCGGAAGGGCTGATCGCGGTCGGCCAGGTCGCGCGCAAGTACGGCCTCTACACGAAGATCACGGGCGGCCAGCGCGTCGACCTGTTCGGCGCGCGCGTCGAGCAGTTGCCGTCGATCTGGGAAGAGCTGATCGCCGCGGGCTTCGAATCCGGCCATGCGTACGGCAAGTCGGTGCGCACCGTGAAGTCGTGCGTCGGCTCGACGTGGTGCCGCTACGGCGTCGACGATTCGGTGGGCCTCGCGATCGACATCGAGAACCGCTACAAGGGCTTGCGCGCGCCGCACAAGATCAAGTTCGGCGTGTCGGGCTGCACGCGCGAGTGCGCGGAAGCGCAGGGCAAGGACATCGGCATCATCGCGACCGAGAAGGGCTGGAACCTGTACGTGTGCGGCAATGGCGGGATGAAGCCGCGCCACGCGGAACTGATCGCGTCCGACCTCGATCGTGCCACGCTGATCCGCTACATCGACCGCTTCCTGATGTTCTACGTGCGCACCGCCGACCGGCTGCAGCGCACGAGCGTATGGCGCGACAACCTCGAAGGCGGGCTCGACTACCTGACCGACGTCGTCGTGCACGACAAGCTCGGCATCGCGGCCGAACTCGAAGCTGACATGCAGCACGTGGTCGACACCTACGAATGCGAATGGAAGAAGGCCGTCACCGATCCGGAAACGCGCAAGCGCTTCCGCCACTTCGTGAACAGCGACGCGCCCGACGCGAACATCGCCTTCGTCGAGACGCGCGGCCAGATCCGTCCCGCGACGCCCGACGAGCGCGTGGGCGGCAGGCCCGTCCGGATTCCGGTCGTCGCCGAATCGGGCAGCGAATCCGCAACCGAATCGGCAACCGTTTGACCCGACCGACACCCGCGTCTTTTCCAAGGAGCCCATCATGAACGATCGTCTTCCCCTGTCCTGGACCCGTGTGTGCCCGCTCGACGACATCGTGCCGAACACCGGCGTGTGCGCGCTCGTCAACGGCGAGCAGGTCGCGGTGTTCCACGTCGCGCACGCCGAAGCCGGCGGCGTGTTCGCGATCGACAACGTCGACCCGGTGTCGCAGGCGGCCGTGATGTCGCGCGGGCTGATCGGCAGCCTCGGCGAGCGCGTCGTCGTCGCGTCGCCGCTGTACAAGCAGCATTTCGACCTGCGCACCGGCGAATGCCTCGAAGCGCCCGAGAAGTCGGTGAGCGCGTATCCGTCGCGGATCGAGGACGGTTTCGTGTGGATTGCCGCCTGAGCGCGCCGGAGCACGCATGAGCGCCACCCCCGTCAAGAGCGTGTGCCCGTACTGCGGCGTCGGCTGCGGCATGGTGCTGCACGTCGAGGATGGCGAGGTCGTCAAGGTGTCCGGCGACGCCGACCATCCGACCAACTTCGGGCGGCTGTGCACGAAGGGCTCGTCCGCGCACGTCGCGTTGCGCCGTTCCGGGCGGCTCGATCGCGCGTTCATGCGGCGCGCGCGGGAGGACGATCTCGTGCCGCTGCCGGCCCGCGACGCGATCGCCGAGACCGCGCGGCGGCTGCGCGCGGTGCTCGACGCGCACGGGTCCGATGCGCTGTCGTTCTACGTGTCCGGGCAGATGTCGATCGAGGCGCAATACCTCGTGAACAAGCTCGCGAAGGGCTTCGTCGGCACCAACAACATCGAGTCGAACTCGCGCCTGTGCATGGCGAGCGCGAGCACCGGCTACAAGCAGTCGCTCGGCGCGGACGGCCCGCCCGGGTCGTACCAGGACTTCGATCGCGCGAACCTGTTCTTCGTGATCGGCGCGAACATGGCCGACTGCCACCCGATCCTGTTCCTGCGGATGATGGATCGCGTGAAGGCCGGCGCGAAGCTGATCGTCGTCGATCCGCGCCGCACCGGCACCGCCGACAAGGCCGACCTGTTCCTGCAGATCCGGCCGGGCACCGATCTCGCGCTGACCAACGGGCTGCTGCACCTGCTGCACGCGAACGGCCGCACCGATGCCGCGTTCATCGACGCGTACACCGAAGGCTGGGACGCGATGCCCGCGTTCCTCGCCGACTACACGCCTGAGCGCGTCGCGGAAATCACGGGCCTTGCCGAAGCCGACATCCGCA
The DNA here is from genome assembly GCF_046534765.1 of Burkholderia sp. SIMBA_062. Classification (NCBI taxonomy): domain Bacteria; kingdom Pseudomonadati; phylum Pseudomonadota; class Betaproteobacteria; order Burkholderiales; family Burkholderiaceae; genus Burkholderia; species Burkholderia sp. SIMBA_062. Next base: position 53,086 of record NZ_JAWRYD010000031.1, on the reverse strand, counting down.
CGGCCGCGCAATGGATCGGCGACGCGCAGGAATGGATGAGCTGCTGGACCATGGGGCTCAACCAGAGCACGCACGGCGTGTGGAACACCAACGCGATCTGCAACCTGCATCTCGCGACGGGCACGATTTGCCGCCCCGGCAGCGGGCCGTTCTCGCTGACCGGCCAGCCGAACGCGATGGGCGGTCGCGAGATGGGCTACATGGGCGCAGGCCTTCCCGGCCAGCGCTCGGTGCTGTCCGACGACGACCGGCGCTTCGTCGAGAACCTGTGGCGCGTGCCGGCCGGCACGCTGCGCAACGAAACCGGCAACGGCACGGTCGACCTGTTCGAGCGGATGGCGGCCGGCGACATCAAGGCGTGCTGGATCGTCTGCACGAATCCGGTCGCGACCGTGCCGAACCGGCAGAACGTGATCGCGGGGCTGCAGGCCGCGGAGCTGGTGATCGCGCAGGACGCGTTCCTCGACACCGAGACCAACCGCTACGCGGACATCCTGCTGCCCGGCGCGCTGTGGGCCGAGGGCGACGGCGTGATGGTCAACTCCGAGCGCAACATGACGCTGATGCGCGCCGCGATCGCACCGCCCGGCGACGCGCTGCCCGACTGGCGCATCGTCGCGGAGGTCGCGCGCGCGATGGGCTTCGGCGACGCGTTCGACTATGCGTCGGCGGCCGACGTGTTCGACGAGATCGTGCGTTTTTCGAATCCGGCGACCGGCTACGACCTGCGCGGCGCGAGTCACGCGGCGCTGCGCGACGGCCCGGTGCAATGGCCGGTCGCGCCGGGCACCGCGCGCGAGCGCCACCCGATCCGCTACCTGAACGACGGCGTGAGCCAGACGCCGCGCGCGGCAGACGGCGGGCACGATGCGCCGCGCATCGCGTTCCCGACGCCGTCGGGCAAGGCGCGCTTCTTCGCGCGGCCGCACGTCGCGCCGGCCGAACTGCCGGACGACACGTTCCCGATCGTGCTGAATACCGGGCGGCTGCAGCATCAATGGCACACGATGACGAAGACGGGCAAGGTCCCGATGCTGAACAAGCTCAATGCGCGCCCGTTCGTCGAACTGCATCCGGACGACGCGCTCGCGCTCGGCATCGCGACGAAGGACAGCGTCGAGATCCGTTCGGCGCGCGGCCGCGCGGTGCTGCCGGCCGTCGTGACCGAGCGCGTGCAGCGCGGTAGCTGCTTCGCGCCGATGCACTGGAACGACGTGTACGGCGACGACCTGTGCATCAACGCGGTGACGAACGACGCGATCGATCCGGAATCGCAGCAACCCGAACTGAAATATTGCGCGGTCGCGCTGACGCGCGTCGACACGGACGCGTTCGCGTCCGACGACGACGACACGGCGCGGCCCGATGCCGCCGCGGCCGCCGCGGCCGATGCGCGGCCCGCGCCGGCGGCGGTGCAGATCACGGCTTCACAGGAATCCGACATGGCAGACCTCGACACTTTCGCGGCGGCGCTCGGCGTGGCCGATCTCGCGCCGCCGCCGCTCACCGATGCGGAGCACCTGTACGTGGCCGGCCTTGTCAGCGGGCTGAAGGCGAGCGCCGGCCGGCGCGAGGGCGGCGTGCCGGTGCTGCCGGCCGGCGCGCCGCTCACGCCGCCGGTGCGGTTGTGGCTCGACGGGATGCTCGCGGGGCTGTTCAGCCGCTCGCTGCCCGCCCACCCGGCGCAGGGCGCGGCGCCCGCGCTGCCGGCCGACGCCGCCGCGCCCGGCGGCGTGCGGATCGTGCGCACGCGTCCGAAGGTCGTGCTGCTGTGGGCGTCGCAGACGGGCAACATCGAATCGCTGACCGAGGACTACGCGACGCAGCTGATGAACGCGGGCTTCGAGATCCGCACCGCGTGCATGTCCGACTATCCGGTCGCGTCGCTGGCGAGCGCGCAATACGTGCTGCTGATGACGAGCACGTTCGGCGACGGCGATGCGCCCGACAACGGCAGCGAGTTCTGGGATGCGCTGCAGGCAGGCGGCGCCGCGCGCCTCGACGGCGTGCACTTCGCGGTGCTCGCGTTCGGCGATCGCAACTACGACCAGTTCTGCGGCCACGGCCGCCGGCTCGATGCACGGCTCGCGGAACTGGGCGCGGCGCGCTTGTGCGCACGCGTCGATTGCGACGTCGAGTTCCAGCGCGATGCGGACCAGTGGCTCGAACGCGTGGTCGCCCGGATCAAGGACGCGGATGCCGCGCTGCACGCGGTGCCGACCGCCGGATTGAGCGCGTCGGGGCTGCTGCCGACCAAGGCGCGTCCGGCGCCGTCGAAGCTCGTCGCGAACCTGCGGCTCAACCGGCCGGGCGCCGCGAAGGACACGCGCTACGTGTCGCTGTCGACCGAAGGCGCGAACCTCGAATACGAAGCCGGCGACGCGCTCGGCGTGTGGCCGACCAACTGCCCGGAGCTGGTCGACGAGTTGCTGTCGGTCACCGCGCTGAAGGCCGACGCGCCGGTGTCGATCGACGGCGTCGGCGACATGCGCCTGGGCGACGCGCTAACGCGCCACTTCGACATCACGCGCCCGCATCCCGACACGCTCGCGTTCATCGCGTCGCGCAGCGCGAACGGGGCGCTAAAGGCGCTGCTCGGCGACGATCGCAAGGCCGACCTGAAGCAATGGTTGTGGGGGCAACAGCTTGCGGACGTGCTGCACGAGTTTCCGGTCGAGCTGTCGGGCGCGGAGCTGGTCGCGATGCTGAAGCGGCTGCAGCCGCGCCTGTATTCGATCGCGTCGAGCCCGAGCGCGCACCCGGGCGAGATCCACCTGACGGTGTCGGCCGTGCGCTATCACAACGGCCGGCGCGCGCGCAAAGGCGTCGCGTCGACGTTTCTTGCCGATCGCGCGGACGACGGGCGCGTGCCGGTGTTCGTGCAGAAGTCCGCGCATTTCCGGCCGCCGGTGAACGGCGACGTGCCGGTCGTGATGGTCGGCCCCGGCACGGGCGTCGCGCCGTTCCGCGGCTTCCTGCACGAGCGGCAGGCGCGCGGCGCGCGCGGACGCAACTGGCTGTTCTTCGGCGAGCAGCACGCGCAGACCGACTTCTACTACGGCGACGAGCTGGGCGCGATGCGCGACAGCGGCTTCCTGACGCGGCTCGATCTCGCGTTCTCGCGCGACCAGGCCGACAAGATCTACGTGCAGGACCGGATGCGCGAGCAGGGCGCCGAGCTGTACAAGTGGCTGGAGGAGGGCGCGCACTTCTACGTGTGCGGCGACGCCGCGCGGATGGCCAAGGACGTCGATACCGCGCTGAAGGCGGTCGTCGCCGAGCACGGCGGGATGTCGGACGAAGCCGCGAACGACTACGTCGCGCGGCTCGCGAAGGCGCGGCGCTACATGCGGGACGTGTACTGACCGCATGAGCGGCGGGCGTGCGGCGCCCGCCGTCGTGTTGGCCGTTATTGCTGCCGGTTCCATGCGTGCGCCTGCTCGGCGCGCACGAACGCTTCCGACGACTTCGGCAGCAGGTTGCGGAACGCGCCGCCGTCGCGTTCGATCACGTCGACCATCAGCGCGATCATTTCCGCAGGATCGTGCTGCTCGAGCGGGAAGGTGAGCCGCTCGGGCGTCACGATGTGGACGGCCGGATCGTGCCAGCGCCGCGGCGTTTCCATCATCCGGTCGTTGAAGCCCGTGCTGTACGGGCCCGGGTTCACGACCGCGACGCGGATGCCGTGCGGCGCCAGCTCCGCATGCATCGCCTCGGCGACCGATTCGACCGCGTGCTTCGACGCGCAATACGCGCCCGTGAACGGCCCGGTGATCAGCCCTGCGATCGACGACACGAACACGATCTTGCCGTGCCCGCGCGCGACCATCCCGCGAGCGATGCGCTGCGTGAGTTCGAGCGGCCCGAACACGTTGACGTCGAACAGCTCGCGCACGATCTCGAGCGGCAGGTCGACCAGCGCGCCGGCTTCGCCGACGCCCGCGTTGTTCACGAGCACGTCGAAGTCGAGATCGGCCGCGTGAGCGCGATCGTAGGCCGACGTGACGTCGAGCTTCAGCGCGCGCAACGCGGTGCCGCGCTGCGCGGCGGCTTCCCTCAGCGCGCCGATTTCGGCGGTCGTGCGCACGCCGGCCGTGACCGCGTGACCGTGTTGCGCGAGCCGCAGCGCGACTTCGCGGCCGAAGCCGGTGCCCGCGCCGGTGATGAGGATGCGTTTGCGTGCCATGTACTTACCTCGAGGTGGGAAAGGTTGCTTGAAATTGATCGCGGCAGTGCCGGGCGATCGCGTCGTCCTGCTCGACGCTGCCGCCCGATATGCCGATCGCGCCGACGCAGCGCCCGTTGCCGTCGACGAGCGGTTCACCGCCGCCGAACGTGACGAGCCCGCCGTGGCTGTGCTCGATCCCGCGCAGCGGGCCGTCGCCGGACATCGCGCCGAGCGCGCCGGTCGACGCGCGAAAGCGGATCGCCGTCAGCGCCTTGCGTTGCGCCAGGTCGATCGCGCCGAGAAAGCAGTCGTCGGTGCGGATGAACGCGAGCAGATTCGCGCCGGCGTCGACGATCGCGATGGAGACGCCGGCGACCTGCAGCGACGCCGCCTGCGCGAGTGCGGCGTCGAGCGTGTGCCGGACGGCTGCCAGCGGCAGTGGGGGGCGGTGCGGATTCATTCGATGCTCCGTTGGGGGCGAAAGGGGCAGTGTAGGCAGTTCCGGTATATGGGAGAATCGGCATTCCGCTCGAAGGAGTTTCAAGTTTTTTTAATGATGAGCAGACGCGATCCGATGGCCGGGCTGCACGTGTTCATGAGCGTCGCGACGGCCGGCAACTTCACGCGCGCGGCCGCCGCGCTGGGCCTGACGCCCGCCGCCGTCAGCCTCGCGATCGGGCAGCTCGAGGGCGAGCTGAACGTGAAGCTGTTCAACCGCAGCACGCGCGGCGTGAGCCTGACGGAAGCCGGTCAGCATTACCTGCAGCAGACGGAGCCCGCGTACCGGCAGGTCATGCAGGCGCGCGACGCGCTGAAGGAGGTGCGCAGCGAGCCGGGCGGGCTGTTGCGCGTCACGGCGCTGCCGCTGGCACGCTCGCTCGTGATCACGCCGATTCTTGCCGCGTTCCGCGCGCGCTACCCGAAGGTCCGGCTCGAGATCCGCTACGAGAACGAGCTGGTCGATATCGCGAAGGACGGCTTCGACGCGGGGATTCGTCTTGCCGACCGGCTGCAGCCCGGCATGATCGGCGTGCGGATCGCGCCTGCGTTGACCTGCGCATTGGTCGCATCGCCCGGCTACCTGGCGCGGCACGGCATGCCCGCGTCGATCGCGGAGCTGGAGCGGCATGCGTGCATCCGGTTCCGCTTCTCGGAGAGCGGGCGCCTGCACAAGTGGCTGCTGCACGACGGGCGCCGCGACGTCGATCTCGATCCCGAAGGCGTGTACGTGACGAACGATGCCGATGCAGTGATCGATGCCGCGCGTGAAGGCGTCGGCATCGCGTTTGCGTTCATGCGCGAGCGCATCGAGCCGGACCTGCGCGACGGCACGCTCGTCGAGGTGCTGCCGGGCGCGTGCCGGACGCTGCCGCCGATGTGGCTCTATTACGTGAATCGCAAGCACGTGCCGGCGAAGCTGCGTGCATTCATCGACGTGCTGCGCGAGCGGGCCGGAACCCGTTAGGGCCTGCCCTGCAGCGATGCGCCGGACGGCGCATGATGGCGGCTTCACTCACGCAGCCCTGGAGTCGCGTCATGACGGCACGCCGGAATTTCCCGCTTCGAACCCTCGTGATGGCCGCATCGCTGGCCGCCGCCGCACTCGGCTGCGCGCCGGCTGCCGCCCAGACGTCGACCGTGCCGACGGGCACGGCTGCCGCGACGCCCGACAACGCGGTGCTGTTGACCGTCTTTCTCAAGCACGACCAGTCGCGCCCGCTCGCGGAGCTGAACGCGCAACTCGCGAAGCAGGGGTTCTACAAGGCGTTTCCGCCGCCGGGCGTGGAGGTGGTGAGCTGGACCGTGACGATGGGAATCGGGCAGATCGTGGTGCTGCGGTTGCCGGCGTCGCGCGTTCGGGAGGTCAATCGCGTGCTCGAGGATACGGCGTGGGGCGCGTACCGGACGGAGTTCTATCCGACCTACGACTACAAGGCAATCGGGCTGGCGGAGCACGAGCGGGCGAAGTGACGGCGCGCGACCATCCGTCCCCATTCCCTGAAACCCGCGTGGGCTCGCGGTTTTCGCTCGTTCGTGCGGGCGGCCGGGAGAATTTTTCCCGAATGCGCGATTCGTCATTCGACCGATGAAAAATCCCCGGTGGTTCCCGGTATGATGCGCACCGTGCGCATGATTCGATGCGCCGTTGATGCGCCCGCCGGGCCCAAACCGCCCGGTGCGAGGCTGAAAGATTCTGTAACATACATTCCGTATACTCGTCATTTCTAATTCTGGCGCCCGTGCCTCGGACCTAGGCCGGCCGCCCTCGCACAACAACCAGATTCGTCGCCGCCCGGCCGTCCCGCGCCGCGACAAGCTATGCACCGCCACTGAACAATCTATGTCTTCCCGCCACTCTGGTCCGCCCGGCCGCGCCGCGGCGGCGATCGCCCGTGTGTCGACGCTGATCCGCAACGAGCGCGTGCTGTCCCCGCTGCTCGCGCTCGGCATCGGCCTGCTGCTGATCGTGGTTTTCCAGCACCTGTCCGAATCCGTCGACTACCGGTCGGTGATCCGCCAGCTGCGCCACATGTCCGTCGGCGAATGGGGCGCGTCGCTCGCCGCGACGGCCCTCAGCTATCTCGCGCTCGTCGCCCGCGATGCGGTCGGCCTGCGCTACGTCGCCGCGAAGGTGCCGCGCGCCGCGCTGTGGATCGGCGCGATCGCCGGCTCCGCGCTCGGCAACGCGACCGGCTTCGGCGCGCTCACGGGCGGCGCCGTGCGCGCGCGCGTGTACGGCGTGTCGGGCGTCACGCCCGCGCAGATCGGCCGGATGACGGTATTCACCAGCGGCACGCTCGCGCTCGCGCTGGTGCTGATGACGGCGGTCGGCATGGTCTGCGTGCCGCAGACGCTCGCCGCGATGCTGCATGTCGCGCCTGGCGTGCTCACGTGGAGCGGCGCCGCGCTGCTCGTGCTGCTGGCCGTCGTGGTCGCGATGTGCGGCAACACCGCGCGTCCGGTCGTCACGCGCTTCAAATGGCTCGCGTTCGACGTGCCGGCACGGCGCGACCTCGTCGCGCAGGTCCTCTACGCGGTGCTCGACGTCGTGGCCGCCGGCCTGACGCTGTGGGTGTTGCTGCCGGTCGCGCCGGTCGGCTTCCCGACCTTCATCACCGTGTACGCGGCCGCGCTGCTGCTCGGGATGATCGGTCATACGCCGGGCGGGATCGGCGTGTTCGAAGCCGCGATGGTGTTCACGCTGGGCCGCGAATTGCCCGCGCACGCGATGGTCGCCGCGCTGATCGCCTATCGCGCGATCTACTTCGGCGTGCCGCTCGTGCTGTCGGCCGGCCTGCTGGCCGGCTTCGAGGGCCGCGCGCTGCGGCGCCGGCTCGTGTCGCGGCAGGCCGCGCGCGTGTCGCAACTGGCGCCACTGTTCCTGAGCCTCGTGACCTTCGCGGTCGGCGGGATGCTGGTGATCTCGAGCGCGACGCCCGCGTTCTGGCACCGGATCGCGATCCTGCGCAACATCGTGCCGCTGTGGGTGCTCGAAGGCTCGCAGGTGATCTGCAGCGTGCTGGGCGTCGCGTTGCTGTTCGTCGCGCGCGGGCTGCTGCGCCGGCTGGACGGCGCGTGGTGGATGACTTTCGCGTTGACGCTCGCGAGCCTCGCGCTGTCGCTGGCGAAGGGCCTCGCGTTCGTCGAGGCCGGCGTGCTCGGCACGCTGCTGGTGCTGCTGCTCGTCAGCCGCCGCCGCTTCAGCCGGCATTCGTCGCTGCTCGCCGAGCGCTTCACGATGAGCTGGTTCGTGTCGGTGACGATGGTGCTGATCCTCGCGGTGTGGGTGCTGTGCTTCGCGTTCCGCGATGTGCCGTACACGCGCGATCTGTGGTCGCATTTCTCGTTCGACGCACGCGCGCCGCGCGCGCTGCGCGCAACCCTGGCGGCCGGCGTATTCGTCGCGCTGTTCGCGCTGTGGCAGCTGCTGCGCCCCGCGCCGGGCCGTTTCGTGAAGCCGGTCGCGCAGGACCTCCTCGACGCCGAGCAGATCATCCGCGCGCAGGAATGCAGCGATGCGGGCCTCGCGTTGATGGGCGACAAGTCGTTCCTGTTCTCCGAATCGCGCCGCGCGTTCCTGATGTACGCGAAAAACGGCCGCACGTGGGCCGCGCTGCACGATCCGGTCGGCCCGCGCGAGGAATGGCCGGCGCTGATCAGCAAGTTCATTGCGCTGGCGCACGCGCACAGCGGCCGCGCGGCGTTCTACCAGGTGCGCGCGAACGCGTTGCCGCTGTACCTCGACGCCGGGCTCACGCTGATGAAGCTCGGCGAGGAAGCGCACATCGCGCTCGACCGGTTCGACCTGAAGGGCTCGAACCGGTCGCACCTGCGCTACGCGCTGCGCCGCGGCGATAAGGACGCGCTGACGGTCGAGGTGATCGCGCCGTGTGACGTGCCGGCCGCGCTGCCGTCGCTGCGCGACATCTCGGACGGGTGGCTCGACAGCCGCGACGCGCGCGAGAAGAGCTTCTCGGTGGCCGCGTTCCACGACGGCTATCTCGCGACGCAGTCCGTGATGCTGGTGCGCCAGGCCGACAAGCCGATCGCGTTCGTCACGTTCATGACGACCGACCTCAACACCGAGGCGACGGTCGGCGTGATGCGTCACCTGCCGGAAGCGTCGCCGTATGCGATGGAATATCTGTTTACGCAGCTCGCGCTGCATCTGAAGGAAGCGGGGTTCCGCAAGCTGAGCCTGGGTATCGCGCCGTTCTCGGGGATGGGGGCGGCGAAGATGCCGTCGCCGTGGCACCGGTTCGGGCTGATGGTCTGGCGCTTCGGCGGCCGCTTCTACAACTTCCGTGGCTTGCGTGCATTCAAGAGCAAGTTCGAGCCGCACTGGGAGCCGCGCTATCTCGCGGCCTCGGGCTCGGTCGGCGTGTTCGTCACGCTCGCGGATCTGTCCCTGCTGGCTGGAGGTCGGCGCTCATGATGTTGAAGAAGGTTATCGCGCAGGCGGCAGTCGCCTGCGCGGGAATGATGTTGGCCGGCGCCGCGCTCGCGGCGCAGCCGGCGGCGGCGAAACCGGAAACCGTGTCGGGCGGCCGCTACGGCCCCGTGACCGTGACGAAGCCGAGCGGTCCGCTGCGCGGCTTCGTCGTGCTGTTTTCGCGTGAGCGCGGCTGGGGCGCCGCCGACCAGCAGGCGGCCGACGCGCTCGCGAAAGCGGGCGCGATGACGGTCGGCGTGGATTCGGAGCGCTATGCGGCGAATCTCGCCGCGCAGCAGGAAACCTGTCACCACCTCGACGGCGACGCCGAGGCGGTCAGCCACCAGCTCGAACGCCTCGCGCAGTCGGCGCGTTACTACACGCCGATCGTCGCGGGCGTGGGCCAGGGCGGCGCGATCGCGAAGCAGATCCTGGCGATGGCGCCGGAGAACACGATCGCCGGCGTCGTGTCGGTCCAGCCGGCGGCAAAGCTCGATGCGCGCTTCAAGCCGTGCCCGCCCGATCCGACGATCGTGCGCCGCGCGATGCCGGGCTTCGTCGAAACGGCCGCGGCCGGCGACACCGCGAAGCTCGTGTCGCTCGTCACGTCGCACCTGCACGACACCAGCAGCAGCGACGAGCTCGACGTGTCGGACCTGCCGCTCGTCGAGCTGCCCGCCAAGGGCGGCAGCGACCGCCTCGCGATCGTGATCTCGGGCGACGGCGGCTGGCGCGATCTCGACAAGACGATCGCCGAGGCGCTGCAGCGCGACGGCGTGTCGGTGGTCGGTATCGACAGCCTGCGTTATTTCTGGAGCGAGAAGCCGCCCGCACAGGTGAGCCGCGACCTGGCGCGCGTGATGCGCACGTACATGGCGCGCTGGCGTGCGAACCGCGTGGCGCTGGTCGGCTACTCGTTCGGCGCGGACGTGATGCCGTTCGCGTACAACCGGTTGCCGGCCGACCTGCGCGACAAGGTCGCGGTGATGTCGCTGCTCGGTTTCGCGCCGGCGGCGGATTTCCAGATCCGCGTGACGGGCTGGCTCGGGATGCCGGCGAGCGACAAGGCGATGAAGGTCGCGCCCGAAATCGCGAAGGTGCCGCCGTCGCTCGTGCAGTGCTTCTATGGCGCGGAAGAGCAGGACACGATGTGCCCGGCGCTCGCGAATACCGGCGCCGACGTGATCAAGACGGGCGGCGACCACCACTTCGGCCACGACTACATCGCGCTCGAGAAGAAGATCCTCGGCGCGTTCGGCAAGCCGGTGGCGGTGCGTTGAACGCCGGCGCCCGCTTCGCGGCGGGCGCGGCGCTTGCGGTTCATCGGACGGGCGGCCTGCGGGCCGCCCGTTTTCACGTTTCCCTTTCCGCCCGCGTCGCGGCGTCCTGCCGCGGCGTCGTCGTTCTCGCATCGCGCTGATAGACGCCGGGAAACCGGGACGGGACAAGCAGCAGATCGGGACGAAAGGGCGCAGCAGATCGAAGGCGCGCCGGCGCACGCCGGGCATGCGTGGCGCACGCCCGGGTGAGATTCAGGCTTGCGCGGGGGCGTCGACGATCAACGCCGGATCGAGTGCGCGGATGCGCTGGTCGATGAAGTAGCCGCCGCCTTCCTGGTAGCGCAGATACAGCCGGCCGCACGTCACGCAGCAGCTGACGTTGCAGCGGTTGTACGGGAAGTGGCGCGGCGCGATCGGCGCGTCGTCGGACGCGTAGCGCGTGCCGGCCGGATGGTATTCGTCGTAGGTGGGCTCAGGCTCGTCGGGCGGCGCGAGCGTCGCCACTTCGGCGAGCTGCGTGTGCGGCAGCGACAGCGGCAGGCTCGTCCAGCTGGCCAGCGACGTCTTCGTGCAGGTGCACGGCTGCGTGACGCCGGCGGCTTCGGCCGCGAGCTTCAGCAGCGCGGCGTGATCGAGGTAGGGCAATGCGCTCATCAGAGGGGACTCGTGTGAAGGAGCGAAGGGGTTCGCAATGTAACTCTTATGCACGCCGGCTGCACGGCGGCGGCTTGCGTGGGCTTACCCGGCCTTGCGTACCGCCGGTTCGGCGACCAGCTCGCCGAGCACGCGGATCGCGCGTTCGATGTCGCCGCTCCACGGATGGCCGAAGTTCACGCGCACGCAGCGCTCGAAGCCGTGCGCGGCCGAGAACAGCGGGCCCGGCGCGAAGCTGATGCCGCGCGCGATCGCCTGGCGATGCAGTTCCATCGCGTCGATCGCGTCGGGAAACGACAGCCACAGGAAATATCCGCCGTCCGGCCGCACCCATTCGACGCCGGGCGGAAGCCAGCGCCGCAGCGCGTCGTCCATGCGGGCGAGCTGCGTCTGCAGCGCACCGCGCAGCTTGCGCAGGTGACGATCGTAGCCGCCATGCTCTAGATAATTCGCGATGCCGACTTGCGCGGGAATGCTCGCCGACAGCGTGGTCATCAGCTTGAGCCGCTGCACCTTTTCCGCGAAACGGCCGGCGGCGGCCCAGCCGATCCGGTAGCCGGGCGCGAGCGTCTTCGAGAACGAACTGCAATGCATCACGAGGCCGTGCCGGTCGTAGGCGCGCGCGGGCAGCGGGTAGTCGGCACCGAAATGCAGCTCGCCGTACACGTCGTCTTCGATCAGCGGCACCTCGCGCGCGGCAAGCATCGCCACGAGCGCGCGCTTCTTGTCGGCCGACAGCGTGACGCCGGTCGGATTCTGGAAATTGGTCATGAACCAGCACGCGCGGATGTCGTGTCGGTCGAGCGCGTTCGCGAGCGCATCGAGATCGAGGCCCGTGTGCGGATCGACGGGAATCTCGACCGCACGCAGGTCGAGCCGCTCGATCGCTTGAAGTGCCGCATAGAAACCGGGTGACTCGACCGCGACGACGTCGCCCGGCCGCGTGACGGCCATCAGGCACAGGTTCAGCGCTTCCAGCGCGCCGTTCGTGACGACGATCTCGTCGACAGGCTGCGCGATGCCGGTCGCAAGATAGCGTCGCGCGATCTGCTGGCGCAGCGCCTCGTTGCCGGGCGGCAGGTCGACGACCGTGCTCCACGGGCTGACGAGCCGCGTCGCCTGCGCGAGCGACTTCGCGAGGCGCTGCAGCGGAAACAGCTGCGGCGACGGGAATGCGGAGCCGAGCGGCACGATGCCGGGTTGCGTCGCCGCGTCGAGCACCGAGAACACGAGATCGCTGATGTCGACCTTGCGGGTCGCGCCGGCGCGGCTCGCGCGGCGTTTCGCCGGCGCGTTCGCCGCGGGGCTCGCGCCCGGCGCGACGTAATAACCGGAGCGTTCGCGTGCGCGGATCAGCCCCCACTGTTCGAGCAGGTAGTACGCGCGAAACACCGTCGACTGGCTCACGCCATGCTGCGCGATGATCTGCCGCAGCGACGGCAGGCGCGTGCCGACCGCGAGGTTGCCGTTGCGGATTTCGTCGGCGATCGTGTGGGCGAGCGTTTCGTAGCGTTTCATCGGTGCGGACGGGGGCACGTGGCCGTCGCGCGCGGGGTGGGTGCGGCGCCGCGCCGGCGGGGGGACGTCATTGTCCGACGGGCGCTTCGAAAAGGAAAGCGCGACGGCGGCTGTCGGTCGCGCTTGCATGGCGCTTCCGGTGCTTGCGTCAAGTCGCGCCGCATTCCGCTGTGTCGAGTTGCCGGCCATTTCGCAACCGCAATCGGCGACGTCGCGTAACGACTTTCTCCTGATCATTCTTTATTTACTGATACGGGATCGTTTGCGCGCGACCACACGCGATCGAACGCACGAACGCATCTCGTTCCGCATGTACGACACGGTGCGCGTGCTGCTTCTTCCGATTGCGCCGCTATATTTTTTATGGTCTTGTTGCACGATCTCGCATCGACTCGAAAAAAGGAAAGTCGAATGCATACGGGGAATTCGGACGGGGACCGATTGATCAGCGGAATCGGCGCGCGCCGGCGTGCGCGTCGTGCCGTGTGCCGGTTGCTTGTCGTCTTGACGCTCGGCCTGCCGGGCCTGCCTGCGTGTGCCACTTCCCCCGAGACCACCGGCGACAACGTACTGCGTGTGCTCGCGTGGCCCGGCTATGCGGACAGCGATGTCGTCAATGCATTTGAGACGCAGTTTCATGTACGCGTCGAAGTGACGTTCGTCGATTCCGACGAAGCGTTGTGGGCGCGGATGCACAGCGCATCGCCGCCGCCGTACGACGTGCTCGCGGCCAACACGGCCGAGATCCAGCGCTATGCGCGCGACGATTTGCTCACGCCGATCGACCTGTCGCAGATCCCGAACCGCCGGCGGCAGCTACCGAATTTCCAGCAGCTCGCGACGATCGGCGGCCTCGTGCGCAACGGCTCGACCTACGCGATTCCGTTCACGTATTCGTCGATGGGGCTGATCTACGATCGCAAGCAGGTGCCGGCCGCCCCGCGCTCGATGCTCGAGCTCTGGAACCCGCGCTACCGCGGCAAGGTGCTCGACTTCAACAGCGCGCAGCATAATTTTTCGTTCACCGCGCTCGCGCTCGGCTATTCCGATCCGTTTCACCTGTCGCCCGCGCAAACGCTCGCCGTCGCGCACAAGCTGATCGACCTGCGACGCAACCTGCTCACGTATTACACGCTTCCCGAAGAAGCGACCGCGCTGTTCATCCGGCATCGCGCGGCGCTGATGTTCGGCAACTACGGCACGCAACAGGTGGAGCAGCTGCGTCGCGCCGGTGCGGATGTGGGCTACGTGATTCCGGACGAAGGCGCGCTCGCGTGGCTCGACTGCTGGGGCGTCACACGTGGCGCGGAGCATCGCGCGCTCGCGTTCGCCTGGATCAATTACATGCTCGAACCGGCGATCGGCGCGCTGCTGACCGAGCGCCAGGGGCTCGCGAATACGCTCGTGCCGCCATCCGGTCTCCAGACCGGACACCAGCATCTCGTGTGGATCCAGCCGGTCGAGGACATCACGCGGCGCGAGTCGCTGTGGAGCCGCATCGTGTCGGGCGACCGGCCGGAGTGGTTCGAAAAATGATCATGCTCGGACTCACGTCGAAGCTGTCGGTGCTGTTCGCGTGCATCGGCGTGATCGCGTCCGGCACGACCGGCTACTACACCTACCGCGCGAACCGGACGATGCTCGTGCAGGAAGCGCAGCATAGCCTGCTGATGTCGACGCACTTGCTCGGACAGCGCTTCACGACCGCACTGTCCGACGTGGCCGACGATGCCCTCGTGCTCGCGCAATTGCCGTCGTCGGCGCTCGTCGCCGGCGGCGACAGTACCGATCGCGCGCCGCGCACGCGGGTCGAGCACGTGTATCGCAGTTTCATGAGGAATCACCCCGAGTACCTGCAGATCCGGTTGATCGCGCGCGGCAGTTTCGGGGTGGAACGGATTCGCGTCGATCGCGACGCGCGCGGCATCGTCGTGCTGCCGGAGAATGCACTCCAGGAGAAAGGTCAGTCTTCCTACGTGATCGATACGCTCGCGACGGCGCCCGGTCATATCTACCTGTCGCCGATCGTGATCAATCACGAAACCGGTTCGCATGCGGCCGAAGGGCTGCCGATCCTGCGCGTGGGCACGCCGGTCGTCGACACGGCCGGTCAGGTCGTCGGCGCGCTGGTCGTCGACATCGAACTGTCGCGCGTGTTCGACCGGCTCGAGCGCGATTTGCCGCAAGACTACGCGGTGTATCTCGCGAACGAGTGGGGCGATTTCATCGTGCATCCCGATCCGTCGCAGACGTTCGGCTTCGATCGCGGGCGGCGCGTGCTGATGCAGGACAGCTTTCCCGCCACGCGGCTGCTGTTCGTCGGCACGCGCACGAACGTGACGCTCGACGGGCTCACGCAGCCCGACGATGCGCCGGGCCAGATGTTCGCGTTCGTGCGCACGCCGTTCGGCAACAGCGAGGGCAACCGCTTCGTCGTGCTCGGCATGGCGCGTCCGCTCACGGACGTGCTGGCGCCGGCCGGCGTTCTCGGTGAACGGATCATCCGGATGGTGCTGTTGCTGAGCGTGGCGGCGGTGATTCTCGCGATCCTGTTCGCGCGCGCGATGACGCGGCCGTTGCAGATGCTCGCGCGCGCGGCCACCCACGTGTTCGACGATCCGGCCGCCGAACGGCTGCCCGTTGCACGGGCCGACGAGATCGGCGTGCTGGCGCGCTGTTTCGACAGCATGCGTGTCGAGATCCGCACGCAGGTCGCGATGCTGCGCGCGAAGCAGCTGGAACTCACGCACCTCGCCGGTCACGATCCGTTGACCGGTCTGCCGAACCGCCTGTTGTTCATGGAGCATCTCGATGCCGCGATCCGGCATGCGGCCGCCGCGAGCGAGGGGCTGGCGGTGATGTTCGTCGATCTCGATCGCTTCAAGCAGATCAACGACCAGCATGGACATGCGGCCGGCGATCGCACGCTCGTCGCGGTCGCGAAACGGCTGAGCCAAGTGCTGCGCAGCGGCGACATGGCCGCGCGGCTCGGCGGCGACGAATTCATCGTGCTGCTGTCGGACGTGCAATCGCCGGCGGTGATCGGCGATATCGCGTCGCGTATCCAGATCGTGATGGCCGAGGCGTTGGAATTCGGCGACCGACACCTGGCCGTGGGGGCGAGCATCGGCGTCAGCGAATATCCGGCCGACGGCGCGTGTGCCGAGGAACTGCTGGTGAAGGCCGACGCGGCGATGTATGCGGCGAAGGCGTCCGCGCAGTGTGCGTGCGTGCGTTATCAGGAGCTGCTGGGCGGCGGCGCGGGTGGCGCCGGTGCAGATGCCGCCGGCCGCATGGCGGCGAGTGGCAGCCGCTGACGGCAGGCCGGCCGTGCGCGCGGCACAAACGCAACGAGCTCGTCGCGGGACGGGCTCGTTGCAGCGTGCGGCGAACTGCGCGCACCGGTGAGCTTAGTGGCCGAAGTAGACCGAGTTGCGCGCGTTCTGCGGCTTGACGGCCGGTGCGCCGCCCTGGACGACCGGGACCGCTTGTGCGCCGTAGCCGCTGGCGTCGGCGGCACGCACACGTGCTTCGGCCGACAGGATGTCGTTCGGGTAGTGCGGGCTCGACTGGCTCGGCTTGTAGCCGGCCTTTTCGAGCTGGACGAGTTCGTTGCGCACTTGGGCGCGGGTGACGGTGCTTTGAGCGAATGCGCCAAACGAAGCGGACAGGGCGACAGCGGCAGCGACTGCGAAAACGAGCGATTTCATGATGACCTCCGATGTTCTATGACTTCGCTGTCGACACAATGTCTTAAGCGATTGATTACATCGTAGGCTTCCGATCAGCCACGGTAAACGCGGGTTATAGCGAAAGATCCTTACTCGCGCGGCAATAATTGCGGAAGAAATTCGTTCCGTCCCCATGGTGTGTTGCGCGGAATTGCAAACGGGCCGGCGCACGGGAGGGAGAAGCGTATGCCGCGCAGGCGCGAACGGCCGGCGGCGTGGCGCCAGAAGAGAGGGGCGTGGCGGAGGCGTTGCCGGATCAGACGCCGTCGGCGTCGTCGATTTCCTTGCGCTCGCGGCGTTCCTCGTTGCCGCGGCGCGCGCGCAGGCGCTGGCGCGACAGGACCGCGATCACCTGCTGGGTCGGTGCGCCGGACGGCAGCTCGTTGCGGATGCGATCGGGCACCATCGGCAGGCCCGCGCGCTGCCGCCGCAGTGCCTTCGCGATTGCCCGGCGGCATTCGTCCCCGTGGCAATCCCATTCATCGCGGATTCGCTGGCAATAACGGCATTGTTCCATCCGGACAGTCTAACGCGTCTTGCGGATCGCGGCTGAGCGCGGTAGCGGCGGGACTGCACTCGCGGGTGCGACGCGGCCGAGTACAGCGGATCGGGTGCCGAGGGGCACCGTTGGCCTGCTTCAAACCAGTTCATGACGCGTCACCCTATCATGTGAAAAATACATGACCCGAAACAAGGAGGCGGGATGACGCTCGCGCAATTGCAGGCCCTGGCGGCCGTTGTCGAACTCGGCTCGCTCACGGCCGCCGCCGACCGGCTCAGCCGCAGCCAGTCCGCGATCAGCCACGCGTTGACCGAGCTGGAGGACATCACCGAGGTCAAGCTGCTGTTGCGCGATCGCCAGCCGGTCGTCCTGACCGCTGCCGGCGAACGTCTGTGGCCGTACGTGCAGAACGTCGTTCGGGAAGCGCAAACATTGCGCCAGCAGTTCGGCCTCGCGCGCGGCAAGCTCGAAGGGCGGCTGGTCGTCGCGTCGCTGCCGAGCGTATCGCTCGCGTTCGTCGTCCCCGCGCTCGAGGCGTTGAAAGCGGCGCACGAGGGCGTGACCGCGGTGCTGCTCGAAGGCACGGACGCGGAAGTCGAAGGGTGGCTCGAGGACGGCACCGCCGACATCGGCGTGGCCGCCGGCATGAAGACCTTCGCGCACAATCTGCCGCTGCTCGACGAGGATTTCGTCGCGGTGGCGGCGGACGGCATGTTCGATGGCCGCAAGCGCGTGTCGGCGAAACTGTTGTCCGCGATGCCGTTCATTTTCTCGAAGGATGGGTGCGGGCCGGTCATCGCCGATTACTTCGCGCGCAACGGAGCATCGCTTCGCGCGGCGTTCAACGTGGTCGAGATGCGGACCATCCTGTCGATGGCCGAGGCGGGAATGGGGGTGTCGATCGTCCCGCGCATCACGCTCACCTATACACGGTTCGGCGGCCGGGTGCTGGAGCTGTCGCCCAGGCTGCAACGTTGCGTGCGGCTGTCGTGGAACGCGACCGGCAACGCGGTCGCCGATGCATTCGTGAAGCTGGTCGACGCGCAACGCGCGAAGGCGGCAAAGGCGATTCAGGCACGAACGAAAAAGGGCCGCTAGCGCATCGGCGGGCAATGACGCGATGAAGCGCGCTCATGGGTGGCTTGCAGTTTATTCATGCCGACCGATATCGACATGCAATACATTGATGGACACTCGCCCTGACTTCATTGTGTCGAAGGAGACCACCGTGCCGGCCTTGCCCACCCTGATTGCTTTCGGACTCGTGTCGCTCGGCATGGTCCTGACGCCCGGCCCGAACATGATCTACCTGATTTCCCGTTCGATCTGCCAGGGGCGCCGCGCGGGGCTGGTATCGCTCGGCGGCGTGGCGCTGGGGTTCGTGTTCTATATGTTCTGCGCGGCATTCGGCATCACCGCGCTGGTGCTGACCGTGCCGTACGCGTATGACGCGCTGCGTTTCTCCGGCGCGCTGTACCTCGCGTATCTCGCGTGGCAGGCGCTCAAGCCGGGCGGCCGCTCGGCGTTTCAGGTCCGGCAATTGCCGCACGACAGCGACGCGAGGCTCTTCACGACGGGCTTCGTCACCAACCTCGCGAACCCGAAGATCGCGGTGATGTATCTGTCGCTGCTGCCGCAGTTCATTTCGCCGGGGCGCGGCAGTGTGCTCGTGCAATCGCTGGCACTGGGCTGCGTGCAGATCGCGGTCAGTGTCTGCGTCAACGCGCTGATCGCAAGCATGGCCGGCGCGATCGCGGGGTTTCTTGCCGATCGGCCGGTCTGGGCACGGGGGCAGCGCTGGTTGATGGGGACCGTGCTGGCGGGGCTGGCCGTGCGCATCGCGCTCGAATCGCGAAGCTAGGGGGCGGGGCTGCTTGCGGTGGATGGCGACCGGGCAAAACGCATAGCGCGTTGCCCGCATGATCGAACCGGCCGTCGCGCCATGGCGTGCGGCGGCCGGCAGCCGCATCAGCGCTCGCCGCGCTTCTTGCTCAGCTCGATCGTCTCGAACAACTCGTACTGCGCGCTCGGGTGCTGATCCGCGCCCGGCGCGTGGTAGTAGCGCATCGTGATCGTCGTGTGGCCGCCCGGCTTGCCCGGATCATGATCGAACACCGCGATCCCGTAGCCCGTGCCCGTATCGCGGCGCGCGGACCAGATCGCATCCTCCAGCGCATCGGCCGGCTTGCGCACGAACGTGTTCGCCGCCGCGCCCGCCACCGGCCGGTTCGGCTTCGTGAAGACCTTGGCCTGCGCATAGCCGGTCGCCGGGTTCTCGCCGTACACGTCCAGCGGCGCACTGGTGCCGCCGCCGCCGAGAATCAGGTGGATCGTGCCGTGGCTCGTGTCGAACGTCGTGCGCTCGGGATCCGTCGACCCGACCGGACGCGGCTGCAGCGTCTCGACGACTTCGCCGGTCGATGCATCGACGCCCGCGCGGTGATTGCAGCCGCGCACCGGGTAGCTGCGCTCGTAGTCGTGATCGTGACCGCACAGCACGAGGTCGACGCCGTAACGGTCGAACAGCGGCAGCCACGCCTCGCGAATGCCCTTGTCCGAGCCATTGCCCGTTTTCGACGAACTCAGCGCGTCCTGGTGCATCTGCACGACGATCCAGTCGATGTCGTCGTCGTGCGACGCGTGACGCAGCGTATGTTCGAGCCAGCGCGTCTGCTCGCCGTTGCTGTAGCCGCGCACGTAGAACGACGTGCCCGGTTCGATCGGCGCGTGGCCGGTGCTCGAGGCCGGCACCAGCGGGGCGGGGCCGCCGACGAAGGCGGCCGCGTCCTGGTATACGACATCGTCGGCGTCGAGCGAGATGAACAGCACCGAGCTCACGCGAAAGCTGTACCAACGGCCCGGAAAGCGCGTGCCGTTCTCGGGCAGCGTATAGCGTGCGAGATACGAGTCGAGCCCCTGCGGGCCGTTGTGGAATTCGATCTCGTGATTGCCGGGGCACGGCATCCACGGGCGGTTCGCCGCCGACGTCTGGTTGTTGTTGCCGAAGTCGCGCCACACTTCCGGCTGATGCGCGGGGTTCAGGTTCGCGTAGCAGAGGTCGCCGTTCAGCAGGTGGAACAGCGGCTGGAACTGCTCGACGGCCTGCACCGCGAAGCGGCTTTGCGGCGACGACAGCACCCACGCGCCGTTCGGCGTCGCCAAGTCGCCGTAGCTCGTGAAGCGAAACGGTGCGCGTCCGCGCGGCGCGGTCGTGAAGGTCGCGGCAAACGGCTGCGCGGCGTTGCTGTCGTTGTCGGCCGTGAGCTCGTAGCGGTAGCGCGTGTTCGGCTTCAGGCCGTGCACGCGGGCGTGGTACGTGAACACGGTTTCGCCGTTCAGGCCGTCGGTGTAGAGGCGCTGAACACCATGCACGGTGCGTGCCGGCTCGCCGTCGGCGACGATGCGCGCGCGCGGATTGACGGCCGGCGCGAGCGACGCCCACGTGATCACGACTTCGGACGCCGGGTCGTTGCCCCACGTCAGGTGCACCTGCTCGGGTGTGCCGTCCGGGTTCGACGCGGCGGCGCGGGCGGCCGCGAGCCCGCCCGCGGCGGTGGCGAGGCCGGAGACGCCGGCCAGTTTCAGGAAGCCGCGACGCGATACGGAAGCGGCCGGCTCGTTCGACTCGTTCGACTCGTTCGACTCGGCGGGGAAGTTGTCCTGGTTCGACATGATCGTATTTTCGATGAATGACACGCGAAATGCGGAACCGCCCGGTCGTGCGCGAGCGCGTCGGGGGCGTGGGCCGGAAACGAGCGGGATCCCGGTGACACGCATTGTCGAAGCGCAGTTTTGCCGGGTTGTGACAGGCGGTAATCGCCGCACGGGCCCGATGCGTCGATGGGCGCGCGGCATTCGTTGCCGGCGCGGCGGAAATTTATTTGCAGGTGTCGCGACGGATTTTTGCGGGATGCGTCGTTTAACGCATGAACGGCCGCTTCCTGGCATGGACGGTCGATACACGATGCTTCGGAGTCTTGCATGAAACTTTCCATTTCATTACGGTTTGCCGCGGGATGCGCCGCCGCGCTGGCGACCTCCGCCGTATTCGCTCAGGCCGTCATCATCGCGCCGGTCGCACCGCCGCCGGCGCGCGTCGAAGTGATGCCGGCGCCGCGTGCGGGCTACGTGTGGGATCAGGGCCACTGGCACTGGCGGCATGGCCGCTACGTGTGGATTCCCGGGCATTGGCAAGGGGTTCGCGCCGGTTATCACTGGGTGCCCGGGCATTGGGTCGCGCGTGGCCCGAACTGGCGCTGGGTGCCGGGTCACTGGGCGTGATGCGCAGCGTGCCGCGCGGCGCGCTGCGCCCGTGTGGCGGGACTTCCACGTAACCTCATCGGTCGAGCCATGCCTTTTCGAACCCTCGTGATTCTGGCAGCCGTGGCCGTCGTGCTCGCCGGCTGTGTCGTGGTGCCGGCGCGTCCGGTGTATTACCGGCCCGCGCCGGTCGTCGTATATTGATCGCGCCGGCCGGCGGGCGATCGACAGGATCGATATGCCGTTCGAACCGGATGTCGCCGAAACCGGCCGGGCCGATCTCGGGCGCGTTGCCGAAGCGTCGGCCTGGCGCTGTCCGGCGCCGGCGCGATGCATGCAAGGAGAGCACGACGATGAGCTTCAGCCGGACGGCGGGCATACCCGCCTGCAGCATGCGGCGTTCGCACGGCACGTTGCGGAGCGGCTTGCGTTGAGCGACGCCGATCCGGACGCGGAACTCGTCGCGCGGGTCGGGGCGCGCGACGCGTCGGCCGTGCGCGTGCTCGTCGCACGCAAGCTGCCGCGATTGCTCGCGCTCGCGACGCGCATGCTCGGCGACCGGACCGAAGCCGAAGACGTTGCGCAGGAAACCTTCCTGCGGATCTGGAATCATGCGCCGGGTTGGCGGGACGGCGAAGCACGTTTCGACACGTGGCTGCATCGCGTCGTGCTGAACCTGTGCTACGACCGCTTGCGCGGACGACGCGAGGAGCCGGTCGACATGCTGCCCGACGTGCCCGACACGCAACCCGAGCCGGCCGCGCAAGCGGAGTTGCGCTCGCGCGACGCGCGCGTGCGCCAGGCGCTCGCCGCGTTGCCGCCCCGGCAGCGGGAAGCGCTCGTGCTCCAGTACTATCAGGACATGTCGAACGTTGAAGCGGCCAACCTGATGGGCATCACCGTCGATGCGCTGGAAAGCCTGCTCGCGCGCGCGAGGCGCAACTTGCGCGCGCAACTGGCCGGCGACCCACCTAGCGAGGACAAGCGATGACACCCGAACGATTCCGTACCATCGTCGCCGCGTACGGCTCGGATGCGCGGCGCTGGCCGCAAGACGAACGCGCGGCGGCCGAAGCGTGGGCGCAAGCGCATCCGCGCGATGCGCTTGCGGCGCTCGACGATGCCGCCGAGCTCGATGCATGGCTCATGCAGGATACGGTCGCGCCGCCCCGGCCGGCGCTCGTCGAACGCATCGTCGCGTCGGCGCCCGCGCCGCAACGCGCGCGGCGGCGAGGAAGCGTGTGGTGGTCGGGTGCGGCGTTCGCGGGCGTCGGGCTGGCCGGTGCGCTGGCGGGCGCGGTGGCCGTATCGATGCTGATGCTCGGTAGCGCGCCGATCGCGCAACACGAACCGGGCTACCTGACGACGACCTTCGGCGGCCCGAGCATCGACGGAGGCGACGAATGACCGAACGCGGCTGGAAATTCATTCTCGTCGGGTCCGTCGTGCTGAACGTGTTCATGCTCGGCGCGATTGGCGGCGGCGTGTATCAGTGGTTCTCGACGCATCGCGAACTGCATGCGGCCGGGATGCCTGGACAACGGACGGCGTTGCGGTTCGCGGCGGACGAATTATCCGATGCGCGTCGGCAGGAGTTTGCCGCGGCATTGAAGGCGGCGCGCAAGGACGGTCGCGATTTCGCGCGGGAAGGGCGCGATGGGCGGATCACGGTGCTGGATTTGCTGGCCGCGCCGCGGCTCGATCGTCCGGCGATCGATACGGCGCTCGATCGTACGCGAGCGGCGGACAGTGCGTTGCGCGGGCAAGTCGAGCGCAGCGTGGTCGATTTCGCGGCGACGTTGACGCCGGATGAGCGGGCGAAGTTCGTCGACGGATTGCGGCGGAGCGGGAATTGGCGGTTGCCGGCGAGGTTGCAGAAGAAGGAGGGGGCGGCGGGCGGGCAGTAAGCGGGCGCTGCGTTGGGGCGATCAGTTCGCTGTGCTATGTGTTCTGATTGCGAGCTCAGCCGCCGGATTCCAGCGGGCCGTAGATGGCCAGACGCTCAAAGTCGCGGGTTTCTGAGAGCGGTCAGAACCAGCCTAGCTATCCATTCCCATCGGATCAGTCACGAGCTCGCCCCCTTCATTAACAGGCACTCATGGCTGCCCGACGGTTAGCCTAATCAACACCGTATTCGGATTGGTAAAGCGTTGACGACCTTCGGCACCATGTTCCGTACCGAGATATGGGCGCAGAGGTGCCGCTGTCGCGAATCCCTGCAACAAGTCGGCGCCGTCTTTCGGAATTTAGTAGGATAACTGAATTTTGAAATATGAATTCTTTCAGTCAGCCGCCAGTACGGAAAACACGGGCTGCATGCTGACGCTGGGTCGCTCCCGCATTCTTTCGTACCACGCCAGCAACGCGGTGCACTCGGCTGGCACTGGCAGCTTGACGATAGAAGCGAAGACCAAGCCGCCGATTACGGTGATGTCGGCCATCGAAAATTCGTTGCCGGCAACGTACGGTTGGTTTTGTAGAACAGCATCGAAGTAATGCATCCCGCGCAGGGCCTTGTCGCGCTGCCTGAATCCCCATTCGGGGTTCTGGTAAAGCTCGACCTGCGGCCCCAGCCCCGGTGTCCCATGATGGAAATACACGCTTATTGCGTCGAGCAGCTCCAGTTCTGCGCGCTTGCTCATCATGTGAATCAAGCCTTTTTCGAGCGGCGCCCTGCCAGTCAGCGTCGGCGCGCCATCGAGTCCATCAAGGTACTCCGTGATGGCCGTGCACTCGGCAATGCAGGTTCCGTCATCGAGTTCAAGCACCGGCAGCGTGCCCGAGTAGTTCTTGCTCGCCATGAATTCGGGCTTCTTGTGCTCGCCCGCGTACAGATCGACCAGCACGAAGCGCACGCGCGATTGCAGGTTCTTCTCCGCCAACGCAATGCGAACCCGCGTCGGATACGGCCCTTGCGGGAAGTCATAAACCGTCATCGTCGATAACTGATCGTCATTGATGCTCGTTGCAATAGCACTCATTTGGCTTCCTTTCGCAGTTGTGTCGTGACGAACGGCAACCTAATCTACCTAACGTTCGTTAGGTTTACGATATGCGTTACCATGCGGGTTGTCAACACTGAGTAGTCGATGGGGAGAACCGTACAAGTGAGGAAGGAATCGAACACAGGCTCCAGGGAGCGGATTCTGGCGGCGGCCACGAAAATTGCTCAGGCCCACGGCTACAGCGGGTTGAATTTTCGGGATCTCGCGGAAGACGTCGGTATCAGACCCGCCAGCATCTATCACCACTTCACGAACAAGGCCGACCTCGGTGCAGCGGTGGCACGACGCTATTGGGAGGACTCGGCAGCGGTTCTTGAAGCCCTCCAGGCCGAATCCCCGGATCCTTTGCACTGCCTGCATCGCTATCCAGAAACGTTCCGCAGGGCGCTGGAAAACGCAAATCGCATCTGTTTGTGCAGCTTCATGGCAGCCGAAAGCGATGACCTTCCCGATGAAGTCATGCAGGAAGTCCGAACCTTCGCCGAGGTGCACGTCGCTTGGTTGACCAAGGTCCTGTCAGCAGCGAAGGTTGTGGACTCGAAACGGAGTGATCAACGCGCCCGCGCTATCTTTGCCGCCGTCGCTGGCGCACAGCTCATCGCGAGGAGCCGTTCGGACGTCGCCCTCTACGACACATTGATCGACGGCTATCGTGCGGCCGGTCTACTTCCTGCGTAGGACACGTGTGAATTGCGTGATACACCCTCGTCCTGCATTGTTGCCGCAACTTGGGGGGAGGTTCTTGCGTGAGGACACATCCGTACATCGCGAACCGATTCTGTTGGCCGAACCAGGGTTCGCCCCGAATGCCCCACAACACGGTCCTGCCGCCATCGGCGAACTTGGCTTGAGCGACCGAAATATTTTGCTCTACGGTGCGTCAGGCTGGCGCCCACACGCTCAACACACGCGCCAGGTCCGGGCGCTCGCGCTCGGCTGCCGCTTGCTTCGGCGTGCCGATGTGCACGAATGCGATCGGCCGCTCGTTGCCGTCGAGCCCGAGCAGCGCCGCCACTTCGGCGTCGTCGGCCGCCCAGCCGGTCAGCCATTGCGCGCCGAGCCCGAGCGCGGACGCGCCCAGCAGCAGGTTGTACGCGACGCAGCCCGCGCTGAGATGCTGCTCCAGCGCCGGCACGCTGCTGTCGGCGTGGATGCAGGCGATCACCGCGATCACGACCGGCGCGAACGTGTAGCGCAGCCGCTCCTTTTCTTGCTGGGCGGGCGTCAGGTCGGGCGAGCGGCGCAGCGCGCGCGCGGCCAGCCGTTCGCCGAACGCGACCTTGGCGGCCCCTTTAAGCAGGATCAGGCGGAACGGTTCGAGCTTGCCGTGATCGGGCACGCGCACCGCGGCTTCCAGCAGGCGCCAGAGCACGGCCGGCTCGGGTTCGGCGCCGCCGAGCTGGCGCGACGGCGTGGAGCGGCGGTTGAGCAGCGGGGCGAGAGGGTTGGTGGCGAGCACGTCAGGCTCCTTGGGTTCCGTGTTCAGGGGGCGGCTTGCCGTGCGACGGCGTCAGCGAGAAACGCAGGCCGGCCAGCAGGAAAATCATGCCCGCGGCGGGCAGCACGAAGCCGACGACGGGCGAGCCGAGCGCGCCGAAGCACAGCGGCCACAGCGACGCGCCGACGTTGAGCAGGATCGTGCGCAGGCCGATCAGTCGCCCCACGTCCCGTTCAGCCGCCACGTCGTGGACGAGCGCGAGCAGGTTCGGCTGGGCGGTGCCGAGCGCCAGCCCGAGAAACACCGCGAGCACGCCCATCGTCGCGTAGCTGGTGCGCCACGGGTACACCGCGAAGCACAGCCCGACGACGATCAGCGCGGCGCGAATCACCCACACGCTCGACACCCACCTGGCGAGGCCCGGCAGGCACAGCCGGATCGCGAACGTCGCACACGAAAACAGCCCGAGCACGATGCCGATCTGTTCCGGCGACAACCGCACGCTGCGGCTGATGAACGGCACGATGAACGTATGCAGATCCCACGCCATCGCGAGCAGCGCGCCGGCAACGAGCACCTTGCGCACGTCGCGCTGGCCGATCAGCCTGACGATCGCGCGATCGCGCGCGCCGCCCGCCGGCGCGGCCGCCCCCGCCGTGCTCGCGCGGAACGCGTGCCGGCTGGTGGCGACGAGCGCGATTAGCACGGCGGCGGCGATGGCCGCCGCCTGCAGTGGCGTGCGCGTGCCCCACGCGCCCGACAGATAGCCGCCCAGCATCGCGGCGAGCGACGTCGCCGCCGACTGCGTCAGCGAGAAATAGCCGAAGTTGCGCACCCGCGCGTCGGGCGCGCTGCACACGCCTATGTGCAACTGCAGCGAGATCTGCAGCGCGGTAAAGCCGACGCCGCACAGCAGCGCGCCGGGAAACAGCAGCGCGTAGGGGCCCGGCACCGCCTGCAGCGCCGCGCCGCCGAGCAGCATCGCGCTGCCGCCGATCATCATCCAGCGCGGCCCGAAGCGGGTCGCCGCCGCGCCGGCGTGGATCGCCATCACGAGCGGCGCGAGGGAATACATCGCCATCACGACGCCGAGCTCGAGCGCCGGATGGTTGCCGCTCACGATCAGGATCGCGGCGCCCACGCGACTGATGCCGAACGCGAAGTAGAGGAGAAAGCCAATCGCGAGCGCCAACACGAGCGGCCGGCCGGCCGCTGCGTGCGTCGTGAAGGCCGGCGCCGGCGCGGCCTGTTCAATCGGTTGCCGTTCCATGTCGATGCGCGTCAGTGTGCGGCCTGCCAGACGATCCGCGCTTCGAGCCACGCGCTCGCCTCCGCGACGCGCTCGGCGGTCTGCGCCTCGCTTGCGCCGGTGACGATCACGCTCAGCACGTCGTCGGTATACGTCGCGGCCCGGCCGTTGACCATGCCCTGTCGCCCGTTGACGAACAGATTCGTGCACCACTCGAACGGCGTGGTGAACGGCAGCGCGCGCAGCGCGGCATCCCGCGTCGGGAACATCAGCGACGCCGAGTAGCACTGCGGCCGCGCGCCGGCGCCGATCTGCGTGTCGAGCCCGCACTGCGCGCGCACCCACGCGCGGCTCAGGTTGAAGCCGTAGTCTTGCTCGATCAGCTCGATGATCAGGGAGCCCGCGGTGCGGCTTGCGATCTCGTTCAGCAGCAGCGTGCCGTCGTCCGCGCAGAAGATTTCCGCGTGGAACGCGAGCGGATCGGTCGGCGGCAGCGCCGCGATCACGCGCTTGCAGAACGTGACCAGACGCTCGCCCAGTGCCGTGTCGGGCTGCATCGTCATGCTGCCGTAGCAGCCATGCGCCTGATAGTCGAGCGACGAGTTGATGTAGCGATACGGCACGATGAATTCGTAGCGGCCGCCGCGCAGCAGGCCGTTGACGTGATACATCTTGCCGCTCACGAAGGTCTCCACCATGTACTGCCGCGCGGGCGGGTCGAGCTGGAAGTCGTGCAGGTCGCGCGCATCCTTCAGCACCCGCACGCCGCGCGAGCCGGCCGCGTCGACGGGTTTCACGACCACCGGATAGCCGTGCGCGTCGATGAACGCGGGCAGGTCGGTCGCGACTCCCAGGCGCTGGTAGCGGGCGGTCGGCACGCCGGCCGCCTCCATGCAGTCCTTCATCGTGACCTTGTCACGATATGCGCGCGCGCTCGCCACCGACTGGCCCGCCAGCCCGAGGCTTTCGCGCAGCGCGGCCACGCGCAGCATGTCGTATTCGGATTGCGACGCGAGGTACTGCAATGGCGCGCTGCGGCCGATCTCCAGCGCGAGCTGGTCCGCGAGCGGGCTGTTGAGATCGTCAAACTTGCGGATCAGCTTGTACTTGCCGGGGCGGTTCATCGGCTTGCTGGTGATCGCGTACACATCGCGGCCCGCGTCGGCCAGCCAGTTGTAGAAATCGAACTTGGTGGAACGGTTGAATACCAGAAATGCCATGATCGTCCTCGCGTCGTATCCAGTCTTGTTCACACGCCCGCCAGCGGCTGCGGACGTCCGTCCTGCGCCCCCGTGCGATCAGGACGCCGGCCCGACGACGCCGACAAGCGGCACGTCGCGCACGAACACGCACTCGCCCGCGACGCGCCGCGCCGTGCCGGGGCCCGCCATCGACACGACGAGGCGCGCGTTCGCGCAATCGGGGCCGCCCTGGTCGATCACGACGTCGCCGGCGTCGTCCGGGAAGCCCGCATGGCGCACCACGGTCGGCGCGATGCCGGCGGTGGCCATGTCCTCCTGCGTGCCGCAGCGCAGCGGGAAGTGCCGCGCGACGAGGCCAGGCGGCGCGTCGCCGCACACCGCGTAGACGTAGAGGCCGGTCGTATCGACGCGCATGCACAGCGCGTCGCGGCGCACCGGGTCGATCGCGATGTCGTGCAGCGCGGCCGCGTCGGGCAACGCGACGAACAGCTTTTCGCGCGGCGCGCCGATCGAGCGCGCGAGCGTCGCGCCGGCCGCGCGCAGTACGTCCGGGTTCGGCAGGCCGAGCGCGGCCAGCGCGTCGGCGAGCGCGTCGCCGTCGTCGATTCGCTGTGCGCGCCCCGCTTCCTGGAGGTACGACCAGCGCCCGTGCGCATCCTGCCCGACGCGAATCGTCGCGCCGCCGACGTCGAACACCTGCTCGGTTCCGCCGTCGTCGTGCTCGGCACGCCATGCGGCCGCGGCCAGCGTGCCGTGCCCGCAGAACGCGATCTCGCCGCCAGGCGTGAAGAAACGCAGGCCGAGGCCGGACGGCGTCGCGCCGCGCACGATCCACGTGACTTCGCCCTGCAGCCGCTCGGCCATCGCCGTGCACGCGCCGATGTCCACGCGTTCGTGCGCATCCGTCGCGAACACGAACGCGGCATTGCCGCGCTGCCCGTTTGCGCTGAATGCATGCACCTGTGCGCCATGCCTGATCATCAGTTGCAACTCCCGTCGTTACCGTTGTCTATGCGAGCAGCGACGCCACCGCGGGAAACGCGCGCTGGAACGCTTCCGCATGCGTGATCGCCTGCGTCGCGCGGCGGCTCGCCTGCGCGCCCCGCTGCAGCGCAACGCGCTCGTAATAGGCCCACACGCCCTGCTGCGACGCGATGCACTCGAACGCCTGGCGCTTGCGCGCCCACACGTCTGAGATGTCGACGAACAGGTTCGCCTTGAAGTCGCACAGCTCGGGCTGATGCGGTTCGAAGTAGAACAGGCTCGACGGCGGCACAGTGTCGGCGCCGTGGCCCGGCGCGCTCGCAAACACGCGCGCCTGCGTGACCATCTCGCAGGTGTTCGCGTGATCCGCGTTGCCGGGGTCGACCGGCGGGTGCGTGACGATCGCGTCCGGGCGGAATGCGCGGATGATCCGGTTCAGCCGCAGCGTGGTATCGGCGCTGGCTTCGAGCGGGTAGTCGTCGAGGTCGAACGCGTCGAGCTCGACGCCGAGCACGTCGGCCGCCGCGCGCGCTTCCGCGATGCGCGCGTGCTTGACCGTCGCGCGCGTCGCGCCGTCCGCGCTCCACAATTTCCCGGCTTCGCCCATCACGCCATACGACAGGCACACCACCTTGACGTCTTCTCCGTTCGCGCGATGGCGAAGAATCGTGCCTGCGGCACGCCACACGAAATCGCCCGGATGGGCGGCGACGACGAGCAGCCGGTTACTCATGACGATGCTCCCTTGCAAGATCCAGATAACGGGCCACGAGCCGCCGCGTGATGGGCCGCGCCGCATGGTGCTTCAGCACGTACGCATCGACCGACGCGATCGGCGCGATTTCCAGCCCGGTGCCGCACAGGAACGCTTCGTCCGCCATGTGCAGCTCGTTCGGCATCAGTCGCTCCTCCCGCACGTCGAGCCCTTCGGCGCGGCCGATCTCGAGGATCGCGTCGCGCGTGATGCTCGGCAGGATCGCCTGGTCGAGGGCCGGCGTGCGCAGGCGATTGCCGGTCACGATGAACAGCGCCGCGGTGGGCGCTTCGCTCAGGTAGCCTTCGTCGTTCAGGAAGACCGGAAAATCATACCCGGCCGCGCGCGCGCCGTGATCCGCGATGAACGGAATCGCATACGCGGAAATGCACTTCAGCGCCGACGGAAACACGTCGTGCCGCGCCTTGCGCCAGCTCGAGATCGTGACCTTCGCCGCGAGATCCTCGGCAAGCCATTTCTTGCGCCCCATCGGCTTGACGTCGACCGTCAGCGCCGACGCGAGCGTCGCGCCCATGTCGCCCGGATTGATCGCGTGGATGCTCGGCCGGATGTAGCAATCGTCGCGTACGCCGTTCACGTCGATCAGGCGCTCGACGATCTCGGGGATCCGGTCGATGCCGGGGTCCGGCAGCGTGAGCGTGCGCGCGGACTGCCTCAGACGCTCGAGATGCGCACCCATCCGAAACGGCTGCAGGCGACCGTCGTGCGTCAGGTACGCGCGCACGCCCTCGAACACCGACAGGCCGTAGCGCATCGCGAGCGACGACACGCGTACGAACGCCTGCGATTCGTCCACGTACTCGCCGGCGTGGTAGATGATTTTTCCCAAAGCGGTTCTCCCTCGCGCGTCACGCCGAATACCGAAACGGCGGCTCCGCCGGATCGTGGAAGTGCTCGTAGATCGCGTCGAAGTGCGCGTGCCGGCGGTCGATCGCGCGATCGAGGAAGCGGTGCGCCTGCGCGCGCAGCTCGTCGGTCGTGCAATAAGTGTCGAGGAGGATCTCGGCCGTCTCGGCGTGGTCTTCCTCGAGATCGCTGACGGCCTGCTGCCCGTCGCCCGCGCGCTCCACGCTGCTCGCGTGGTGCACGAAGAACTCGATCCCTTCCGGCGGCAGCCCGTAGACGTCGCGCATCACCGACAGCATCGACTGGTTCTGCGTCGACACGACGGGCGGCTGGCCTTCCATCAGCAGCAGCACCGACGCGACGCCCGCGGTGAAATGGACCGACGTGTTGCACGCCTCGACGTTGTGATCGATGACGGCCTGCGTCTGCGGCAGCAGCGCCGCGCGATCGATGTCGTCCTGCGTCACGCCAAGCGCCTTGCCGAAATCGACGAAGGTTTCGAGGTGGCGCTTCGAGTGGCTGAAGTGCCCCGTTTCTTCCTCGAACACGTTCTCGACGAGCTCGACGCGCAGCCGGTGGTCCGGGATGCGCGACGCGATGCCGAGGATGTTGCGGGTCCAGTGGTTCTTGATCGGGAAGCGGTGGATCACGAAGTTCTGCAGCAGGTGCTTGCCGGCCTTCCCGGCGAGCACGGTCTGGTACAGCCGGCTCGTCATCTTCTTGCGGCCGTTGATCTTGTCGCGCAGCGATTGAACGAATTCGCTCATGATCGGATTCCTTCCTGTCAGGTTGAGTGTCGGGATTCGAGGGACTTGATCTTGTCGATGTTCAGGTTGTTCTGCCCGTAAAACACGTTGTCGAGCTTTTCCTTGAAACGCACGGGGAAGAAATCGTGCGGGAAGCTGGTCGGCACGAGCGAAAAGCCGGCGATGTTGATCGGCCGCCGGTCCGCCTTCGACACTTCCGCGAGCAGCACTTCGATCGCCGCGTTGCCGCCGCCTTTGCCTACACCGCCGATCGTGCCGTCCACCCACGACGCGCCCGCGCTCATCGCCGCGAGCGCGTTCGCGACCGCGAGATGCAGCGAGTCGTGCGCATGAAAGCCGAGCTGGCCGGTGAAATGCCGGCGCATTTCGCCAACGATGTCGGTCACGTCGGTGGGATGCAGCGCGCCATTCGAATCGGCCGCGTACAGCGTGTCGAAGCCGGCGGCGGCGAGCGTGCGTGTGACCTCCGCGAGCTGCGCGGGCGAGCATTCGCTGACGCGCGTGATGTTCCCGCAGGTCGTGAGGCCGAGGCGCTTCGCGCGTTCGCCGAGCGCGGCGGCCTTGTCCAGGTTCCGGTCGGTGCAGGTGAAGCGGACCACCGACACGGGCAGATCCGCCAATTCGTCGAGGTCTGCGGCCTCGACGTCGCCCGGCGGCACCATCACGCCGTAGCGCACCGGCGCTTGGCGTGCGAGCGACGCGAGGAATGCGTGCGGGCAGTGCGCGATCGTCGCCGCATGGCGCTCGAGGTTGCGACGCCGGAAGTAGCCGACCTCGATCACATCCACGCCCGACGCGATCAGTCGCGTCAGGATCGCATCGATCTGTGGCGCGGAGAAATCGTGATCGTTGATATAGCCACCGTCTCGAAGCGTGCAGTCGAGCAGCGTGACGGTGTGACTCGGTTGGGTCCGGCTCAAGGGTGAATTCATCGTTTGGGCTCCACGAATCCGACGGTATCCCGCACTGCCGCAAACCAGGTGGCAGGTTTTCGAACGAAGGCGACCGATGCGCAAGCGCGGCCTTTTAAATCAAGGCCGCCTGCATTCATTGAAATCAATTCATCTCTGGGTTTTCAGCGCAGGAAGGACGGGATGGTTGAATGGCCGCCAGAATACGAAAATCGAAACACTTCGAATGATCGTTGCAATCGATGCGTGGGCACGGGCCCGGCGGCCGATTTCGATGAGCGTTTGTTTCACCACGTCAGGCATTTCCTAGAGTCTCCACGCGTGACAACCATTTCGCCCGCAAACGCTTCCGTATACGTATCCGCGTTGCACGGCCACCCGTGCGGACAGGCGGCGGCAACAATTTTCGTGAGAAGAATGCCTGATTTTTTGAATAATCCAAATTGTATTTTTTAGACAATCACTTCATTATTTTCATAATGCATTCATCGTGAATTTTAATCCTACATAATGGGAAATCGAAAAATCCACTGGATTCGCGACCCATTCTCCGGATCAAGCATTCTCATGATCGGACGGAAACTGCCGATTCTTTACAAAATCATTCGCTCCGGTAGTTTTGACAGGCAATCGAATTTCGCAATAATGCATTTCAGGAATCGAACGAATCGACGGACGCCGTGCGTGGGTGTATGTCACGAGCTCGCCCCCGGTCCGGTCGCATCGCGTGCGCCCAGCAATAACGGCCTTCGAACGCGCGGCGCGGATGGTGTTCACGAAGGCATCCGAGTCATAACCTTTATCGGCAATCACGGCGCCCATGCGCCGATGCTCCACCAATTCGTTGCATCGACGGGTTGAATCCGCAACCCAAAGCAGAAATACACCGCTTCGAATTCGACGGCTCGAAGCGGTCGTGCAGGCTTGCCGCTCGAGCGTCAATCCGAAGGCAGTGCGCAAATTAGTGAGCCAGTCCAGGCCGATCGTGCCCGGGCCGTCCGCGTCGATCGCGCGATCTTCTGGCACGTTGGCTGCCGCCAGGCTGCTTCCCAAGCCAGCCCAGTCGTTCACGCGAGTCACGCAGGCAGAACGTTTAGCCCGTCGGTTTGAAGCGCCAAAGATTGTCCCGATCAGCCGCGTCTTGTTGCCTGAAGGCCTTCGGTGACAGCCCCACGCTTCGCTTGAATACCTTGGAAAAGCTGAACGCGTCCTGGTAGCCGACAGCGGTAGCTACCGCCTCGAGCGGCAGGTCGGTTTCGGTGAGCAACTGCACCGCACGTTGCATGCGCAGGGTGCGCAAGTGGTTCAGCGGCGTGTCGCCCATGGTTTCGCGGAACCGCTCGGCCAAAGCCGTGCGCGACAAACCGGCACGGCGAGCCAGTTCTTCCAGGGTCCAAGGATGTGCGGTCTCCTCGTGCATGAGTGCTAGCACTCGACCAATCTGCGGGTCGCGTTGCGCGTGGCTCCATCCTGCTTGTGCTTGTGCGCAGCGGGTGATCACGTGGCGCAGCGCGTAGGTGAAGACAACGTCCAGCAAGCCTTGCATGGCGATGCTGGCGCCGGGCGCGTCGCCCGCGCGCAATTCGTCCGCCAACAGACCGCTGACCAATCCCAAAGGATCCAGGCGTGGCAGTTCCGCAGCGCTCAACACGGTCCATGCCGGCATCTCGGCAAAGAAGGGGTGAAGCGGCGCATGCCAAAACTGGTAAACGCCGCTCAACACCGTGGCCGACGCGTCGGGTGCACCGACCGAAGACAAGCGAATCTGGTCGACCGGCAGCCCCTCCAACGTCGGTTGCGTGCTCAGCAAATGGTCGTGACCTCGACCCAGAATGGCCACGTCTCCGCTGCCGAGGCACAACGGCTCGAGCAATTCAGGGGTGTGCACATAGACCGGTCCGCGCAACACCAGATGAAGGCCAATGCTGCGTTGGCACGGAAATCGGAGTGCACGCGAGTCCCCCAGATCGCTGAGGTCCAGAAGCCTGCGCGCGAAGCCGGTGTCGCGCAACATGGAGCTAAAGGGGTCGTTATTCATCGTCATGGAATTTTGTACTATCGGACATGAAATTTGGACTTAATGCCATTTTACGTTCGATTGATTCTCAATACCATGAACGCTGTCATCAACCCTTCAGGAATCTGTCCATGATCGTCGTCACTGGCGCCACCGGCCAACTTGGCCGCCTCGTTGTCAACCAGCTTCTCTCTCGTGGTGTGCCTGCCGCTAGCATCGTTGCAGCCGTGCGCACACCTTCCAAGGCCGCTGACTTGGCCGCACGCGGTGTAGTCGTGCGTGAGGCCGACTATTCGCGCCCCTCGACTCTGGAGGCTGCATTCGCAGGGGCTGAGCGTGTGCTGCTGATCTCTTCCAGCGAGCTGGGCCAGCGCGCAGCGCAGCACGGATCGGTTATCGAAGCGGCGAAGAAGGTCGGAGTGCGTCAACTGGCATACACCAGCATGCTTCACGCTGACCGCTCTCCGATGAACTTGGCCGTCGAGCACCGCGACACGGAAGCGCTCATCGCGGCATCCGGGTTACCGTACGTCCTGCTGCGAAACGGCTGGTACGTCGAGAATTATCTTGCGAGCTTGCCCGTCGCGCTCGCGCATGGTGCGTTCATCGGCTCCGCCGGTGACGGAAGGATTTCGTGGGCCGCCCGTGCCGACTATGCGGAGGCAGCAGCAGTGGTGCTGACGCAACCCATTGGCGGCGATCGGGTTCTCGAGTTGGCCGGCGACCATGGCTACACCCGCGCCGACATGACCGCCGAGGTCAACCGCCAAACCGGCAAGTCGCTGCAGTACGTGGACATGCCTCGCGCTGACTACGTTGCAGCGTTGCAAGGCGCCGGTCTGCCTGCACCCGTTGCGGAGTTGCTCGCTGACTCCGACGATCACGCGGCACGTGGCGCCCTGTTTGACGAGGGTCGACAAATGAGTGCGTTGATCGGTCGTCCGACCACGCCGCTCTCTGCGTCAGTGGCCGCTGCACTTGCTGCGGCACAAGGCTGAAGGTACGGCTGGAGCGGGTGTCGATTCCGACAGGCCATGCGGCGGGACCTGAACGTCACCTGTTGTGCGATGGAAGTGACCTCCAGTCCGATCGTGATTGCGACGTCGTCGTCCAAGTAGACGGCGGGTTCGACATCAAGCCGGAGGCCTACATCCAGGTGACTCGGCAAGCAATATCGCTGTCGGGAAGGCCCTCGGTACTCTTCGACTTTGTGACTCAAAGGATAGCAAATATGGCCCTCTGGACCATCAAAGACATTCCCGACCAGTCGGGCAAGCTGGCGATCGTTACCGGCGCGACGGGCGGACTCGGCCTGGAGACGGCCATTGCACTTGCCGGCGCAGGTGCCGAGGTGATCGTCGCGGGCCGCAACCCTTCAAAGGGACGCACTGCGGAGGCGTTGATCAGAGCCCGCCACAGCCGCGCCGAGGTCAGGTTCGAAACAATCGACCTTGCAAGCCTCGCGTCTGTGGCAGCGTTTTCCGAACGCATGGTCGCGGCGAACCGGCCAATCGACATTCTCGTGAACAACGCGGGCGTCATGGCGCTGGCAACGCGCAAGACCACGGCGGATGGTTTCGAGATGCAGTTCGGTACCAACTATCTGTCCCACTTCGCATTGACCGCCCGACTGTTGCCGCTGCTGGTTACGGCGAAAGCGCGGATCGTGCAACTTTCCAGCACGATGCATCGAGGCGGCGCGATCCGGCTCAATGATTTGAATTATGTACAAGGGTACAAACCCTGGCCGGTCTATTCGCAGAGCAAGCTTGCGATGCTGATGTTTGCGCTGGAGCTTGATCGGCGAAGTAATGCGATGGGCTGGGGCCTCACCAGTGTCGCGGCGCATCCCGGAGTGGCCGGCACAGACCTGGCGGCCAATGGTCCCAACGTGGGTGCCAACCCGATCATCGCCTGGGCCACCAGCACGGCAGCCAAAATGCTCGGCCACTCAGCCGCCGACGGAGCACTGCCGCAGTTGATGGCCGCGACAATGCCTGGTGTGAAAGGCGGCCAATATTTCGGTCCGCAGGGCTGGAAGGAATATAAGGGGCCGCCGGGGCCGGGCAAGATCGAGCCGCAGGCGCTCGACGGCGAGGTCGCCGCAAAGCTGTGGGCCGCGTCAGAGACACTGACGGGCGTCTCGTTCGGCTAGCCCACTCGGGCCGCTGACCCGATCTCTTCCGACGTCACTCCCTCGTTCAAAGAGCGGTTGTCAGCCTGTCGATGGCCCCGCCCGCAAGGCGGCGTTCGGCCCAGTTCGCCGGACGCTTGCCGCGAAACCAAGCCCGTCGATCGACTTGCCGACCCTCAGGGCGACAAAAGCGCGGACGCCGGCGACGGTCGAGAGGAGTCGCTTCATTTCTGGCGAGCTTAGCACCGGCACCCACGGCCGCCTGCTCCAAAGCCGCCCTTGGGGAGCGGCAGCTCGTGGCCGAATCCGGCCGCTCACCCCCTCGCTCGACACCGCCTCCAAAAAAATATCCCCCATCCCGCGACGGATTTTCCGCCGGCGCCCGTTAAACACGGGTACGCATCGCGAGACCCCCCGTCATGGACCATCCGAACGACATCTCACCGGCCGCCATCGCGCTGAACCGCTTCGGTCTCGGCGCGCGGGCCGACGAAGCGCCGCCTGCGGATCCGAAGGCGGCGCTCGTCGCTCAATTCGACCGTTACGACGCGCGGCCGGCCGCATGGGCCGCTGAACCGGACGCGGTCACGCTCGCGACGCGCTTCGCGAACACTCGCAACGCGATGACGAGCGACGACGCGGCGGCCAAGCGCGCGACCGCGCAGTCGATCCGTCGCGACGGCTACGACGCGTATCGCAGTGCGGTCGCCGCGCGATTGAACAGCGCGCTCACCACACCCGCGCCGTTCGTCGAGCGACTCGTGCATTTCTGGGCGAACCATTTCGCGGTGTCGGTCGACAAGGGGCAGGTCGCCGCGTACGCGGGCGCATTCGAGCGCGACGCGATCCGCCCGCACGTGCTCGGCCGCTTCGAGGACATGCTCGTCGCCGTCGAGCAGCATCCCGCGATGCAACTGTTCCTCGACCAGGCACAATCGGTCGGCCCCGACAGTCCGGCCGCGCTGCGCGCTGAAGCCCGTCATCCGGCGGCGCGGCGCGGTCTCAACGAGAATCTCGCGCGCGAGATCATGGAGCTGCATACGCTCGGCGTACGGACCGGCTATACGCAAGCGGACGTGACGGAATTCGCGCGTGCGCTGACCGGCTGGAGCATCGCCGGCGGGCGCGGGCCGCAGCCCGGCGATGCGGCGCCCGGCACGTTCGTGTTTCGCCCGAAGCTGCACGAACCGGGCGCGCGCACGGTAACGGGCCGCACCTACGACCAGCCGGGCGAAGCGCAGGCGCGCGCGATTCTGAGCGATCTCGCATGTTCGCCGGCAACGGGCCGGCATGTCGCGTTCCAGCTCGCGCGCCATTTTGTCGCCGACAACCCGCCGCCCGCGCTCACCGACCGGCTCGCCCGCGCATTCGAGACGAGCGGGGGCGATTTGCCGACGGTCTATCGCGCGCTCGTCGACGCGCCGGACGCATGGTCGCCGGTCAATCGCAAGTTCAAGACGCCGTGGGAGTGGGCCGTGTCGTCGCTGCGCGGGCTGGGCTGGCGCGACGCGGGCGACCTGAAAGCCGCGCCGCTGCTCGCGCAACTCGGCCAGCCGGTGTGGCGGCCGGGGTCGCCGGCCGGCTACGACGATCTGGCCGCGAGCTGGGCCGCGCCCGACGCGCTGGTGCGACGCGTCGAGATCGCGCAGCGGCTCGCCGCACGCACGGGCGACCGGCTCGATCCACGCACGCTCGGCAACACGCTGCTGGCCGGCTCGCTGAGCGAGCCGACGGCGACTGCGCTGTCACGTGCCGAAAGCGCGACCACGTCGCTCGCGCTGTTGCTCGTGTCGCCCGATTTCCAACGGAGATGAACATGGCTCGATCCATTACCCGTCGGCATTTCCTGAGCATTGCCGCGGCCGGCGCGGGTGCGATGCTCGTCGCGCCGCGCATTGTGTTCGCGAACGTCGAGACCGACCGGCGCTTCGTGTTCGTGATCCAGCGCGGCGCGGCCGACGGGCTGAACATCGTCGTCCCCTATGCGGAGCCCGCGTATGCGTCGCTGCGCGGCCCGCTGGCGATCGACCCATCGGCGGCGACACGCATCGACGGCACGTTCGCGCTGCATCCGTCGCTCGTGCAGACCGCACAGATGGTTCGCGACAAACAGGCGCTGTTCGTCCACGCG
The DNA here is from genome assembly GCF_046534765.1 of Burkholderia sp. SIMBA_062. Classification (NCBI taxonomy): domain Bacteria; kingdom Pseudomonadati; phylum Pseudomonadota; class Betaproteobacteria; order Burkholderiales; family Burkholderiaceae; genus Burkholderia; species Burkholderia sp. SIMBA_062. The sequence continues at coordinate 14,581 of NZ_JAWRYD010000031.1, read as the reverse complement.
ATTGCATCGCCGTATCGCGACCGTTCGCATTTCGATGGCCAGAACGTGCTCGAGACGGGCGGCCGCGCGCCATACCAGGTGAAGGACGGCTGGCTGAACCGCCTCGCCGCGATGTTGCCGCCGACGCGCGAGCGCGCGATCGCATTTGCACCGACGGTGCCGCTCGCATTGCGCGGCGACGTGCAGGCCGCGTCGTATGCGGCGTCCGGTTTGCCGGCCGCGCCGGACGACCTGCTCGCACGCGTGTCGGCGCTTTACCAGGCCGACGCGCAGCTCGGGCCGCTGTGGCAGTCGGCGATGGAGGCGCGCGGGCTCGCCGGCGATGCGCATGCGCGCCAGGACCCGGCGGGCGTCGGCAAGCTCGCGGCGACGTTTCTCGCGCGCGACGACGGCCCGCGGATCGCGATGATCGAGACGGGCGGCTGGGACACGCACAGCGCGCAGACAGTGCGGCTCGCGAATCAGTTGAAGGCGCTCGACACGATGCTCGGTGCGTTGCGCGACGGACTCGGGCCCGTGTGGCAGCAGACCACGGTGCTCGTTGCGACCGAGTTCGGCCGCACGGCCGCCGCGAACGGCACCGGCGGCACCGATCACGGCCAGGCGTCGGTCGCGATGCTGGCGGGCGGGGCGGTCGCGGGTGGCCGCGTGATCGCCGACTGGCCGGGCCTGCGGCCAGGCGACCTGTACGAAGGGCGCGACCTGAAACCGACGGCGTCGCTCGACGCGCTGATCGCGGGCGCGGCCGCCGAAAGCCTGCGGCTCGATCCCGGCCGTACCGCGTCCACGCTGTTCGCGGAAAGCGGCGCGACGCGGCCGATGACGGGCCTCATTCGCGCAACCGCGTGACGGGCGGCATGCGCGCGTTCGCATCCGCCAACCACAGCGGCGGCCCGAGATGGCGCGTGAGCACCCACGCACGGGCCGTCGCATTCGGCGAAGACCTGGCCCGCGCCGGAATGGGTCTTCATGATCGTGCGCACTCGTCGAGGATCGCGGCCGCGACGAGCATGCAGACGTAAGGGAGCGGCACGGCGGCTGTAAGCCGTTTGTGAACTTTCCCGGCGCGGCGCTCGTCTAATCGGCCCGCCAACGCTTCCTGAGGACCAACAGATGATTCGCAAGACCAGAACGCTGCTCGGCGCGGCCGTGGTTGCCGGCAGCACGCTGCTCGCCGGATGCCAGACCGACGCGGCCGCGACGGACCCGCGCGCGGCTCGCCCGGCGGACGGCAGGCCCGTGACCAGGACCGTGTATGTCGCGCCGCAGGCGGCACGCTGCACAGGCGTCGCGCCGATGGACTGCCTGCAGGTGCGCAGCAGCCCGGCCGAGTCGTGGCGCCTGTGGTACGCGGGGATCGAAGGCTTCGCGTACCAGCCCGGCTATCAATACGTGCTGGAAGTCGACGAGTACCGCGTCGCGCAACCACTGGCTGACGCTTCGTCGATCCGCTGGGTGCTCAAGCGTGTCGTCGAGCGCCGTCAGGTGAATTGACGTAGCAGGGGCTGTCCCGACTGGGTCCACGTATCGACGTACTTGCCCACAGCGACGATGACGTATGAGTCACGATATCTGGGCAAGACGAGTGGAAAGGAACAGGCCAGCTAGAATATTGGGGCCGCATGGACTCGGGCCGTGCTTGGATCTATAGTAGTCGCGGGTATTACCTTTTGCTACGGAGGCCGTGTCATGGTTACGGCAACATCCATCAAGCTTGATGATGAATTGAAAGGGCGGGTTCAGCACTTGGCTGAAGCACGTCGGCGCACCGCCCATTGGATCATGCGTGAGGCCATTGAGCAGTATGTCGAGCGCGAGGAAAAGCGCGAGGCGTTGAATCAGGACACGCTCAAGGCGTGGGATGAATTTCAGGCGACTGGCCTGCACGCGACCGCTGAGGAAGTGGATAAGTGGCTCGCGAGTTGGGGAACTGAAAACGAATTGCCCTCGCCGGAATGCCACAAGTAATCTTCGCACCGGCAGCTATCCGAGACCTGCAGCGACTGCGCGATTTCCTGTTGTCGAAGAATCCCGACGCTGCGAGGCGGGCTGGCGAAGCGATTAGACGAGGCGTTCAGGCTCTCGGTACTCACCCTCGAATGGGACGTCTGATAGAAGATCTCCCCGAGCAGTATCGGGAGTGGACCGTCGATTTCGGGGATAGCGGTTACCTGGCCCGGTACCGCTTCGATGGCGATGCGGTCACGATCTTGGCTGTCCGACACCAGAAGGAAGCGGGGTATTGATCATGACGGACGAGGAGGCCAAAGCGCCGGTCGCTGTTGGCGCCTGCCACCTTCACCGCACGGGCGAATATTACGCCGACGCCCGCGGCGCAACCTGCTTCGCCGGCGCGGCGGTATCGATCCGCCGGAACACGACCGACGACAGCAGCGTGACCGAGCCCATGCAGACGAAAGACAGCATGAAGCCGTTCGCCATCGAGCCCCAATGCGCGGCGAACAGGTTCACGAGCCCGCCGCCGATCGACACGCCGAGCCCCATCGCCAGCATCTGCATCATCGTGAACAGGCTGTTGCCGCTGCCGGCGTCGGCGTGCGACAGCCCCTTGAGCGTCACGGCGTTCATCGCGGCGAACTGCATCGAGTTCGCGGCGCCGAACACGATCAGCAACGCCATCTCCAGCGCGGGCGCGGGCCGTGCCGACACCAGCGCGAACCCCGCGATCGCGCAGCCGACGATTCCCGTGTTCACGACCAGAAACGTCGCATAGCCGAAGCGTTTCGCGAGCGGCGCGATCCAGCGCTTCGCGATCACGCCGGCGATCGCGGCCGGCAGCATCATCATCCCCGACTGCAGCGGCGTATAGCCGAGCTGCACCTGCATCAGCAGCGGCAGCATGAACGGCACCGCGCTCGTGCCGATCCGGCACAGCAGGTTGCCGAGCAGCCCCGAGCCGAAGTTCGGCTCGCGGAACAACCCGAGCCGGAACAGCGGCTGCGCGCGGCGCCGTGCGTGAGGCAGGTACGCGAGCGCGCTCGCCACGCCGAGCACGGCGAGTCCGATCGTCCAGCCGGTGCGATGCGCGGGCATCGGCGGATCGATCGCGAGCGAGAGCGCGAGCATCGCGACCGACAGCAATGCACAGCCGACGAAGTCGAACGGCGGCGGCTGCGTCGCCTGGTCGTGCGGCAGAAAGCGCTGCACCGCGATGAAGCCGACCACGCCGACTGGCACATTGACGATGAACACCCAGTGCCAGGAAATCGCCTGCGTGAGCCAGCCGCCGAGCGTCGGCCCGACGATCGGGCCGAGCTGCCCGGCGATCGACACGAACGCGATTGCCGCGACGTACTGTTCGCCCGGCACGCGGCGCAACACCGCAAGCCGCCCGATCGGCAGCAGCATCGAGCCGCCGATGCCCTGCACGGCACGCGCGACGACGAGCTGGCCGAGCGTGTGCGACGCGGCACAGCCGATCGACGCGAGCGAGAACACCAGGATCGCGAGCGAGAACACGCGGCGCGTGCCGAACCGGTCGGCGAGCCAGCCGGATGCCGGCGTGAGCATCGCCATCGTCAGCGTGTAGACGACCACGACCGGCTGCATCGCGAGCGGCGACGCATGCAGGCTTTGCGCGATCGACGGCAGCGCGGTGTTGACGATCGTCGTGTCGAGGGACTGCATGAAGAACGCGGCGGCGACGATCCACAGCAGCGCGGAATGTGAGGGTTCGCGGGGCATGACGAAGTAGGAGGTGCGGCGACCGGCTCGGCGATGGCGACGTGACGCGACCGGTCTACAAGCATTGGATGGTATCGATTCCGGCGGTCATCGGGAAGCTGCCTGATGGCATTGACTGCCATCGTAATAGGCGATGACAATGCGGAATGCTCAATCCGGTCTGGCTCAAGACGTTCGCGACCGTCACGAACTGCCGCAGCTTCACCGAAGCGGGCCGACAGCTCGGGCTCAATCAGTCGAGCGTCAGCGAACACATTCGTCGTCTCGAAGAGAGCGTCGGCCGGCGGCTGTTCGTGCGCGACACCCATTCGATCGCGATGACGGCCGATGGCGAGGCGCTGCTCGTGCATGCGAACGTGATCCTGCAGGCGCTGAACCGCGCGGAATCGCAGTTTCGCAAGCCGCGGCTGCAGGGCCGCGTGCGGCTCGGCGCGTCCGACGATCTCGCGCTGGTCGCGCTGCCGGACGTGCTCGCGGCGTTTCGCACCGCGCACCCCGACGTCGCGCTGGAAATCACGACCGGCATGACGAGCCGGCTCTACGAACTGATGGATGCGGGCGCGCTCGACCTGATGATCGGCAAGCGGCGGCTCGGCGAGCGGCGCGGCACGCCGCTGTTGCGCGCGCGGCTCGAGTGGGTCGCGCGGCCGGGCACCGTGGTCGACCTGGAGCGGCCGCTGCCGCTCGTGCTGGTGGCCGAGCCGAGCGTCACGCGCGCGGTCGTGCTGAACGCGCTCGCGGAAAAGGGGATCGGCTGGGAAGTCGTGTGTTCGAGCAGCAGCCAGCCGGGCTGCATCGCGGCCGCGCGGGCCGGGCTCGGGCTCACCGCGACGTCGCAGTATCTGTCCGCGCGCGGGCTGGCGTCACCGGTAAACGGCGAAGGGCTGCCGGCGCTACCCGACGTCGAATTCATCGCGCTCGCCGCGAAGCGGCTCAGCCAGCCAGCAGGCACGCTGCTCGAGCTGCTGGAAACCAGTGACCTACGCGCACCCGGCGCGGTCGATCAAGGCGTGTAGCGCACCGCGTTACCTGACAGCTGCCGTTCGTGCCGCATCCGGCCGAGCGCCTCAGCGGGCCGCCGTCGAGCGCGCAGTAGCGGTCACCGTCGCGGAATTTCACGTTCAGGCCCGGTCCATCGACGAACAACGGCAAGGCCGTGTCGATGTCGTCGACCGGGTACAGCAGCATCGATACCTTCATTCCGTCTCTCCCTTGTCGTGATGTATGCGGCGCGCACCGCACCGTCGTTCGATGCTAGCGCGCGGTGCCGGGCGCGACGCAGTCCGATCGGATGACGGTGAAACCCCTCTGTCCCCGCGGGTGGGCCGTTACTCCAAACAGACGATGCCCGTGCGGGCCGGCGCGCCGACACTCCGATCCGTGGACCGTCGCTATTCGTCCGTACCGTGCGGGCGGCTGCGCGAGCCCGACTCGTCCTACATACATGGAGACGCGCGCAATGAAGTTTTCCCTCATCTCCAGCCGCCTCGGCGAACTGAATCGGAAGATGTCGCGGTATCGGTGGTATCCGGTCCTGCAGATCGGGATCTCGTACCGATTCTCAGCCGCGCGCGTCACAGCACGGCTGTGTGCCGCTCACGCGTGGGTTCGACCGTCCGGCGGGCCGGGCGCGCATCGTTGCGCTTTGCGATGAACGGGTGCTCGATGTAACGATAGGTCAGCAGCGCACAGAAGACGGCGACCAGTGCGCAGGCAAGCGACAACGCCCAGATGCCGGGGTCGTCGACGGCATTGATTTGGAACACGAACTTGTTGAACGCGCGGACGAGCGCGTACACGATCGCCATGTGAAGCATGTAAATGCTGAAGCTGGCGGTGCCGAGCAGCGCGAGCGGTCGGGTCTCGAGCACGCCGTAGAACGTGTTCCCGCACGCGACGCAGAGGAATACGGGGAGGAGCGGCAGAACGCCCTCGATCGAGTAACGTTCCGCCGGATACGGGGCGATGGCGAGAATCAGCAACGCGACGGTCGCCGCCGATTTCGTGCCGAGCAGCGAGCGGATCGCGGGATGCCGCGATGCCTCGAACGCCAGCGCGCCGAACGCGAACAGCAGGGCCATCCCGCCGGGCGGTCCGAACAGCGCGGCACAGATCGTGACGATCGCGAGCGCAAGCAGCTTGCGCCATGCACGCGTCGCAACGAACCACGCGAGAAACGGAATGGCGACGTAGAACCGCCACTCGTACGCGAGCGTCCACCAGACGCCGCTCAGATAGCCGGTGTGTTCCGCGCCGTTGACCGGGAATGCGCCGAACCAGCCGAGCGAAACGGCTTTCAGCAGATCGGCCAGCAACCGGATCGGCGCGTCGACGACATTGCAGGGAAACCAGTACAGCGTGCAGGCGACGCAGGGAGATGCAACATGATGTTTCGATGCGGCGGGCTTCACCTGTACTTCACTGGAACACAAAAGGCGCGGCGTGGGCGATGGCACCACGTGGCCGGTCGCGGCCGTGATCGGGGCGGCGGTGCTGGCGATGGTCGTGCGGCGCCGTCGAATTCGATGCCGTTGCGCGCCTCACAACGGGCCTCTGCCCCGGGCCGCCTGCCGGGTGAATGGCCATTCGGCCGTCTTTTTCATCGCGTCGATTCGGCTTACCGTGCACAACAGCAGTTCGACGCGTCGGGCCAGCGGCGGAACGCGGGGATTTCTGTCGCCTGCTGCCGCCGGCCCGCGCCGACCACCGTCTTCCTTCCGGTCGCGATGATGATAGCAATGCTTGCAATTCACCGTCACGGCGCTATCATTGATAGCCATCTGGATGGAGGGACCCATGGCAAATCTTCTGGTGCGTAACGTGGATGACAGTATCGTTCAGAGCCTGCGCGAGCAGGCCGCGGCCAACGGCAGGAGCGCCGAGGCCGAACATCGGGCCATTCTGGCCGAGGCGCTTGGCCGGCCGAAGCGACGGACATTCGCGCACGTGCTGATGAGCATGCCGGACGTCGGCGAAGACGCGGATTTCCAACGTGTTCAGGATTCCGGCGAGGTCAGGCGTGTTTTTGATTGATACGAACGTCATCAGCGAGATCAGGAAGGGCAAGCGAACCAACCGCGGCGTGCGCGCGTTTTTCAGGCAGGCGGAGGCCGACGGGAGCCCGCTTTACCTGTCGGTCGTGACGGTGGCCGAATTGCGGCGCGGCGTCGACCTGATCCGTCATCGCGGCGATCATCCGCAGGCGTCGGCGCTCGAAGCATGGATGGCGACGATCCTGTCCGGCTATGCGTCGAACATCCTGCCGGTCGATATCGAGACTACCCAGATGTGGGGCCATTTGCGCGTGCCCGATCCGGCGCACGCGCTCGACAAACTGATCGCGGCCACCGCGCTGATCAACGATCTGACGGTCGTCACCCGCAATGTCAGCGATTTCGCCCGCACCGGCGTCCGGCTGCTGAATCCGTTCGATTGATCGGGGGCGCCGCATCGCGGCGACCGCCGCCGCCTTCCGCTTCCAGCTTCCCGCATTCTCCGCCGCGCATAGCCCGTTCACCGGGCTTGCGCGCCCACCCGCTCCGCGCCCGATTTTCCGGCGGCGCCCCGCCCACTGTGCGAAGGCGACGGGCCGCTGTACCAGATGCGCAACTGGTATTCGCAGTTCCACCTGGACACGGCCGACGTGCGGCCGTCGAGCGTCGCGTGCAGGGCGTTCGAGATGACGATCCGCGACGGCGGGACGCCGCCGGCGCTGCATCACGTGTTCGAACCGCGATAACGGCGGCGCGCGGCAAAAAAGGGGAGGGAATCGCTACCCCGTCCTGATTGCCGCCAACGCCCACCAGGCAAGGCGGACACGCTGTCGCGCGCCTGCATCGCATCGAAAAGAGCTTGACGGATCGGCCGGCACCGCGTAGTGTCCGAGACCGAAGTCTTCAAGAAGTTCGATTGCTCATCATTGGCCGCACAGCACATTGTGCGGCAGTCGTTGGTCTCTCCCTCTTTGATTCTTTCTGTGCCCGTTGCGGGCGCTGTTCTCAATCGTATTAAGGAAGTATTTGTGGATACCGGTACCGTCAAGTGGTTCAACGAAACCAAGGGCTTTGGTTTCATCTCCCCGGACAACGGCGGCGACGATCTGTTCGCCCATTTCTCTGAAATTCGCGGCACGGGCTTCAAGACCCTGGCCGAAGGTCAGAAGGTCAGCTACGAAGTGAAGCGTGGCCCGAAGGGCCTGCAAGCGTCGAACATCACGCCGCAGTAAGCCGTGTCGGCACCGGCCGCCGAATGGCGGCCGCTGCCGGACGGAGCTCGCGCGGATGCCGGCCCGAGCCGGTGTCCTGCGCGTTCCGACGCACACGACCGATGCATCGCGGTATTCACGATGCATCGGTCGTGTGCTTCCCTCATTCATCGCCGGTCCGTACGACGTGCGATTCAACGCCCTCGCGAAGCGCTCGCCGCGTCGCCAGCGGCCCATGCTGCAACCCGAGTAGGCCGTCGCCATGCCGCACGTGGCACGGTCCCCGACTTTGCGCGGTGCTGATCGCACCGCCGCCACTGACCGCCCGACCGCCGCAATGCGCCGGGCTCCGATTGCAAGATGGGCCCGTCGCCCGTCTGAACGAATTGAAACCCGGCATCCTGCCGGCGGCCGTCCCGTTGCGGGCCACGGCGCCGGTGAGCTCGCCGCGGCCGCGGTCATTCACCTTCTCTGGAGGAATTGGTTTGGCAAAAGAAGAACTGCTGGAACTGGACGGAATCGTCGACGAAGTGCTGCCGGACAGCAAATACCGTGTCACGCTGGAAAACGGCGTCGTGGTCGGCGCGTACGCGTCGGGCCGCATGCGCAAGAACCACATCCGCATTCTCGCGGGTGATCGTGTGACGCTGGAACTGTCGATGTACGACCTGACGAAGGGGCGCATCAACTTCCGTCACAAGGACGCGAACTCGACGCGTCCGCCGCGCAGCGGGCAACCGCGTCGCTAAGCAGTAACGGTCGGGCGCGCAACGCTGCTCCGATCGCAACCCGTCCGGCCCTCTCATAAGGCTGGGCACACCGGATGGACGGCGTGATCAGCGCCGTTCGTCGGTCGCCGGCGGCGGTGCAGTGCCGCGGCGGCCAAGGTCATCTTTTCCGGTCGCGCCGCGTGTACAACGCTCAAGCGGCCGCATCCCGCAGGAACTCATCGATGAGCGTCGCGAAATGCGGCGCTCACGGTCGCGCTCGCGCAGAACATGCGCGCGTCGTCGCGGTTCGCGGGCGACTTTACGCGCAAGCCGGCGCGGTCGTACACTCGTCGGCAGTTCACGGCCCGCGCGCGTGGCTTTCAATTCCCTCAATGCCTTCAGTCGCTTTCAGCGCGCCCCCGACCGTGCCGGCAGGACATTCGTCGCGCGACGCCAGGAGGCGCCATGAGTGCAGACGCAGCCCCCGCATCCTCTGCGGTTCAGGACCGCATCCGGCACGTGTTCGTGCTGATGCTCGAGAACCGCTCATTCGATCACCTGTTTGCGCTGTCGGGCATCGCCGACATCGTCGCCGCGTCGCCTGCCGACAGCAACGCGTACGGTGGCGCGGTCTATCCGTTCGTCGGTGGCGCGCCCGACCGGATGCCGACCGATCCGTGCCACGAGTTCACCGATGTGCTCGAACAGCTCTGTGGTGCCGGCGTGCCGTTCGTGAAAGGGCAGCCGTATCCGGCCGTCGACAATTCGGGGTTCGTGTCTAACTACGCGACATCGCATGCCGAAGGCACGCCGCCGCAGCCGGCCGACGTAGGCAAGATCATGCAGGGCGCCGACGTGCGGACGCACGCGCCGGCGCTATACGCGCTCGCGAACGCGTTCGTGCTGTGCGACGCATGGCATGCGTCGATGCCGGGGCCGACGTGGCCGAACCGGTTCTTCCTGCACGGCGCGTCGTCGGCCGGGCTCGATCATTCGCCGACCCGGGAAGAGATGGGCGGGTGGGACGCGTTCGACGGTTTTCCCTACCCGAACGGTTCGATCTTCGGCGCGCTCGGCGACGACAACTGGCGCATCTACCAGGACCAGACGGGCGATCCGCTCGGCCATGTGCCGCAGGTTGCATCGCTGAAGGGCATCAGCTTCTTCGACGTCGACGATCTCGCGCATTTCGAAGCCGATCTCGCGGCCGGCTACACGGCACGCTACACGTTCATCGAACCCGCCTACGGCGACATCGTGCATGGCACCTACCGGAACGGCAGCTCGCAGCATCCGATGGACGGGCTCACCGGCGGCGACCAGCTCGCCGCGCGCGTGTACAACGCGATCCGCAATTCGCCGGTGTGGAACAGCAGTCTGTTCGTGATCGTCTACGACGAGCACGGCGGCTTCTACGATTCGGTTCGTCCGGGCGCTGCACCGCCACCGAACGACGGCGCGCCCGCGACGCTGAACGCGAACGGCTTCGGCTTCGACGTGTACGGCGTGCGCGTGCCGGCGATCGTGATTTCGCCGTGGGTCGCGGCCGGTCAGGTGGACCACACCCGCTACGATCATGCATCGGTGGTCGCGACGCTCGGGCGCCTGTTTGGCCTGGCGCCGCTGACCGGCCGCGACCGCGTCGCCCACGACCTGCTGGGGCTCGTGACGGCGACGTGCCGTACCGACTGCCCGCAAAGGATCGGAACATCATGAGCACGCCCCCGCTACCCGACCCGCGCGATGCGCTGCCCGTGCACGACGGCACGAGCCTGCTCGCGTATCTGCACATCCTGAAGAAAGCGCACGCGGCGCTGGTCGGCCACGACGACGCGCATCGGCGTTTCAGCAAGATCGTCACGCGTGGCCAGGCGCGGCAATACATCGAGGAGCTGATGCCGGTGCTGTTGCACAAACGCGCCGAGCATCGGGCGCGCAAGCGCGGCGGGAAGCATCGCTGAGCGGAGGGCGCTGCCGTGTGGGCGTAGCAGCCGCGTGACGCGTCATGCAGCCTGCCGCACGCTGAGCGCCGCCACGGCCGCGCCGGTCACCTGAACCACCGCGCCGGCGAACATCGCCGCGCGCAGACCGGCAACGCCGGCGTGCGCAGCCGCAAACGGCGTGCCGAGCATCGCGACCCCGAGCGTCGCGCCGGTCATTCGCGCGACGTTGACGAGTGCGCTCGCGGTGCCCGAGCGTGCGGCCTCGAGCGCGCCGACCGCGACGGTCATCAACGGGCCGGTTGCGATGCCCATGCCGAGCCCGGTCATTGCAAGCCCGATTTCGGCGCCGACCAGGCCCGGCGAACCGGCCGACGCGCTGATTCGGCGAAGGTGAACGGCACGCGGGTCTATCAGCAGTTCGCGGTGGATTGCCTGAGGACGCTCAGGCAGATCGACGACGCGTAAGCGGCGCGCATCGACGGCGCATCGTTTGCGTCACTAGCCACGCCTCACGCGTGCCGAACACCCGCGACAACCGCCCGAATCCGCTCGCCGTATTCGGGATCGACGATCAGCGCGATCGTGTGAGGTGCGGACATGGGTTCTCTCGGGGTTTATGCGGATGGCGATTCGCTGTCGTGCATGCCGGTCATGACGTTCGCGCGGGATCGATTGCCTGATGCGGCGTCGTTGTCTTAAGATCGGCCTCAGATCAGCCTACCGCCTCCGGCGCCGAATGAAAACGACAATACCCCTGCGCGTCGCCGTCATCGCTTCGGCCTTCGCCGTCTATCACGTATTCATGCACGTCCAGTGGGTCGTCAGCGGTTGCATCGAATTCCTCCACGGCCGGCATTGCAGCTTCGAGAACAGTGCGAATTTCGAGGGAATGATGGACTTCGACCTGCTGGTGACCTGCGCGTGGGTCGCGGGCGCGGCGATGGCGTGGTTCTCCGTCGCACGTGCGCCGAAGAAATCCGGTTAGCCGCACCGGCTTCGCGTCGCCGCTCATTGCCTGCGCGCCGGCGCCGGCCGGTCGTGCAGGAACGCGAGCGACAGTGCCGCAAAACCGCAGCTCGCGATGAGCGTCAGCAACGCACCCTTGCCGGCGTGCACCATCACCCAGCCGCCGACCGACGGAAAGCCGAACGTGCCGATGAAATACGACGCGACGAACCACGGGAGCACGCCGTGCTGTTGCGTGGCCGGGCAATCGTCGAGCGCCTCGCATGAACGACATCCGGAACGTCATCAGGCCCGAGAACACGCAGGTGCCGAGCGCGATCATCGCGATCGGCACGGCCGCGCGCGTGCGCGAGATAGCGCGAAGCGCGCGCACCCGGCGGCCGCCGGACGCGGCGGCATTCGTGGCGAGCGACAGGGCTGTGGGCTTTTGTCCGACATGGCGCGAACACGCCCGATCGCACGTGCCATTGCGGGCTGCGCGGACGCTGTTTCAGCGACGATCGACGCGCGTTGCGCGTACTTTGCTTTCCCCCGTGGGGTGCACTAGATTCGATACGTTATGTATCGCCGACCGCGAGGTGAAGCCATGACGCCGTGGGAGATTCAGGGAACCGAGCTGATGAACTGCAATTGCTCATACGGTTGCCCCTGCCAGTTCAATTCGCTGCCGACGCATGGCAATTGCGAGGCGATGGGTGCGATTTCGATCGACAGCGGTCACCACGGCGACGTGGTGCTCGATGGCGTGCGGATCGCGGTCGTGTTTCAGTGGCCGGGGCCGATTCACGAAGGCCACGGCCGCTGTCAGCCGATCGTCGATGATCGCGCGAGCCCCGCGCAATGCGAGGCCGTGCTGAAGATCATGACCGGTCAGGACACCGATCCATTCGCGACGATGTTCTCCGTGTTCGCGTCGACGCTCGAGCAGGCGTTCGATCCGATCTTCGCGAAGATCGAGTTCGACGTCGATGTCGACGCGCGGCGCGGCCGGATCAGCGTCGAGGGCGTGTTCGACATCGTAGGCGAACCGATCCGCAATCCGGTGACGGGCGCCGAACATCGCGTGCGGATCGACCTGCCGCACGGCTTCGAATACGAGCTGGCCGAGATCGGTTCGGGTACCGGCCGGTCGCACGGCCACATCGAGCTGGATCTCGAGCGCAGCTATGCGCAGTTCGCACGGCTGCATCTGAACAATCACGGGCTGATCCGGCATCGCGTCACGGCATGATGCCCGTCGACGATGTTCTCGGGCGCGAGCGCGTCGTCACGCTGCTCGGCTTGACCGCGCTCGCCGGCGCGTGTTGGGCCTACCTATGGACGGGGGCCGGCACCGGTATGTCGGCGCTGGACATGACGGCGGTCGCACTGTTCCCGCATCGACTGGCCGACGACATGGGCGCGATGGACCCGTCGCTGGCGACCGTGGTCCTGATGTGGTGGGTGATGATGATCGCGATGATGACGCCCGGCGCGGCACCGCTCGTGCTGCTGTACCGGCGCGTGCTGCGGCATCACGATCCGGCGCGCGCCGGATCGGCATTCACGTCGACGTTCCTGCTGGCCGGCTATCTGACATCGTGGTTCGCGTTCTCGGTCGTCGCGGCCGTGCTGCAGATGCTGCTGCAGCCTGCCGGCCTGATCTCCGGGATGATGCTGTGGTCGAAGAGCGCCGCGCTGTCCGCGCTCGTCCTGGCGCTGGCCGGCATCTACCAGTTTTCGCCGCTGAAACAGGCCTGCTTGCGGCAATGCCGGTCGCCGGTCCGGTTCCTCACGACGTACTGGCGGCCGGGAATCACGGGTAGCTTCCTGCTCGGCGTGCGCCACGGTGCGTATTGCGTGGGCTGTTGCGGGCTGCTGATGGCGCTGCTGTTCGTCGGCGGCGTGATGAACGTCGTATGGATCGTCGCGTTGTCGCTGTTCGTGCTGGTCGAAAAGGTGCTGCCCGGCGGCGAGCGCATCGGCCGCATGCTCGGCGTTGTGCTGATTGCGTGGGCGGTCGCGACGTTGCTGGTGTAGCGGGGCGCATTCGTCATTCGCCGCACTGGGGAGAATCCCAATGAAGATCCGATGCATTGCCATCGCCGTTCTCGGCGCGATGGCCGTCGTGGCGACGCCGGTGCGCGCGGCCGGCAGCATGTCCGGCACGAGCATGGGCGACATGAAGATGGCCGCGCCGGATGCGGCGCTGACGGATGCCGAAGTGAAACGGATCGATGCCGCGCACGGCATGGTGACGCTGAAGCACGGCGCGCTCGGGAACGTCGGGATGGCGCCGATGACGATGGCGTTCAAGGCCGGCGACCCGGCGATGATCGATTCGCTGCGCGTGGGCGACAAGGTCAAGGTAAGGGTCGAGCGCGTGAACGGCACGCTTACGATCGTGACGCTCGTGAAACGGCCGTGACGCAGGTCCGGTGCGATCGGCGCCGAGGGCGACGGTGACGGATGGCTGGTCGTCGGCCCCTGCATACACTTTCACACTGCACCGAAGTGTCGGCCGCCGGTTCGCTCATGGCCGATTCGTCACCGAAATGACCGGCGGGCCTGTGATGTTCGATTCGACGCCATTGCGGTGTGTGGGTTGTCGCAGTTTCGTGCCGATGCTACGTAACGTGCTCGCTGTGTTACGCGAACGTTTGATGGCGATGCGCGGCGATCGAACGGGCGGCTTTGAGACCGCAAGCCGCACGTCCTGCGTGGGACGGCAGCCGGCAGGGCGCGACGCGCAGCGATCGCGGAACTACGGCGAGGCCGATCATGGTGGCACGAGAGATGCTTGTCGAACGCATTGATCAGAAAAAACCGACGGGGGCATCCATGCATCGCCATTTCACCAGAACCGGTGTCGCGCTCGCCGCGGCATGCGCGCTGGCCGCGTGCGGCGGCGGGGACATCACCGCACCGACCGTGGCCGGCCATAACATCGGCACGAGTACGAGCGGGACCGGTGGGAATACCGGCACGAGCGGAACTAGCGGAACCAGCGGAACCAGCGGAACCAGCGGAACCAGCGGAACCAGCGGAACCAGCGGAACCAGCGGAACCAGCGG
>NZ_JAWRYD010000660.1:0-233 GCF_046534765.1 Burkholderia sp. SIMBA_062 | reverse complement strand
ATCGCCGGCGCGGGCGGCAATTCGACCGCCGAAGCCATCGAACTCTCGAAGCACGCGAAGGACGTGGGCGCGCAGGCGACGCTCCAGGTCGTGCCGTACTACAACAAGCCGACCCAGGAAGGCATGTATCGCCACTTCGCGAAGATCGCGGAGACGGTCGATCTGCCGGTCGTCCTGTACAACGTGCCGGGCCGCACCGTCGCCGACATGACGAACGAGACCATCCTGCGCCG
>NZ_JAWRYD010000659.1:0-233 GCF_046534765.1 Burkholderia sp. SIMBA_062 | reverse complement strand
GTTGAACCTTTCTACGATTTCGGGTTGTACCGTTTTCTTCCCTGCGGGGATCGAGTTGATCGGCATTGGTTGGAACTGCGATTGATCATTGAGCATGAGCAGGACAAACCAACAGTGATGCGCATCATGCTAAGACGTGAAAGCAATTCAACTAGCCTGAGGCGCACCAGCGTTTTTTTCGAGCCAGGCGCACTGATGATGACCGAGGGTGTACACCTACTGATTGAAAAGGA
>NZ_JAWRYD010000658.1:0-233 GCF_046534765.1 Burkholderia sp. SIMBA_062 | reverse complement strand
GCCCGCGACCACGTTGTCGAGCATGCCCGGATCGGTCGCCTTGGTGTCGCTGCGGCGCGCGATCCAGAGCTGCGGCGCCGCGGAACCCGCATATTCTACGACGCCGTTCAGATGCACCGCGTACGTCATCGTGCCGAAGAAGCGCGAGGCCGCGCGCTCGATGTAGGCGAGCGGCGGCGCGTCGAAGGCGTTGCGGATCGCGTAGGTTTCGTCGCGCCAGCCCGGAATGCGGC
>NZ_JAWRYD010000657.1:0-233 GCF_046534765.1 Burkholderia sp. SIMBA_062 | reverse complement strand
GCTTCGGTTTCGCCTGACTCCCCGCACAACGCACCCGCTGCACCCGCAGCGCCCGCCGGATCGAGCCTCGCGCGCGACGCCGTGCGCGCGCTGCGCTCCTCGCAGATCCGCGAAGTGGCCAACGCGGGTTTCGGCGTCGCGGACGTGCTGCCGTTCTGGTTCGGCGAGTCGGACCGCACGACGCCGTCGTTCATCCGCGAGGCCGCCGCGCAGGCGCTCACGCGCGGCGACAC
>NZ_JAWRYD010000656.1:0-233 GCF_046534765.1 Burkholderia sp. SIMBA_062 | reverse complement strand
AGGCCTCGCGCGAGGGCCTGAGTTCGCACGACGCGATCCGCCAGGCGTGTCTGCTGCGCTTCCGTCCGATCATGATGACGACCTGCGCGGCGCTGCTCGGCGCGCTGCCGCTGGCGTTCGGGCGCGGCGAAGGTGCGGAACTGCGCGCGCCGCTGGGCATTTCGATTGTCGGCGGCCTGATCGTCAGTCAGATGCTCACGCTGTACACGACGCCGGTGGTCTATCTGTACATG
>NZ_JAWRYD010000655.1:0-234 GCF_046534765.1 Burkholderia sp. SIMBA_062 | reverse complement strand
CCAGGGCTGGAATGGGGATGTTCGGCGGCACCACCCGGTCGAGAATGCCGTCACGGCGCATGTAGGCGTGGGCCAGCACGTAGTCGCCGATGGTTTGCGACTGCCGCAAGCCGCCGCAGTGGCCGATCATCAGCCAGCAGTGCGGGCGCAGCACGGCCAGGTGGTCGGTGATGTTCTTGGCGTTGGACGGGCCGACACCAATGTTGACCAAGGTCACGCCGTCGCCGTCGGCGG
>NZ_JAWRYD010000654.1:0-234 GCF_046534765.1 Burkholderia sp. SIMBA_062 | reverse complement strand
CGGATGACAAAACTGAAATCTGCGCCGCAGCCACACGCGCGGATGAACCGGGGCTGCTTGTCGGCTACCGGCGTATCCCGGCGTGCGATGGTGCGTACGTGACCGTCGCGAGATGAGGTGAGGTAGTCATCGCGTGTGTTGAAAACGGGCAGTGGCTGCGCGGCTGCCATGCATATCGACTGCGGCAAGACATACGTGCCACGGGGCGCCATTGACACCAGGCAACTGCCCGCC
>NZ_JAWRYD010000653.1:0-234 GCF_046534765.1 Burkholderia sp. SIMBA_062 | reverse complement strand
GAGTTAGCTCGCGTTCCACATCCACAAGGCGGAGAGCTATGGATCTACATCGACAACGCCGGTAACCGACTGGAACTGGGACGCATCAGTGCCGGTGACGCTTTCGTCAGTGTAGTGGACGGCTTGGCCTTCTTTCAGCTGGAGGACGGGCAGACCGTTGTCGAAGATATCAATGAAGGGCTTTATCGGGTCTTCGAGACCGACCCGCTGAACCCGAAACGCTCACGGCTGATC
>NZ_JAWRYD010000652.1:0-234 GCF_046534765.1 Burkholderia sp. SIMBA_062 | reverse complement strand
CTATTAAAACACGTTAGCTTGCTAAAATATTACTATAAAAATTAGATCAATGAGGCCGGTTCATTTTTTTCTTTTGGCTGCTTCTTCTAGCAGTCGCAGAGCGGCATCCTCGTAGCTCTCGCCAGGCTGCGCTGCGGCTTCAATTACGCTCGTGGGAATACCGTATATCGCGCCCTGAGCGCTTTGATTGCTTTTTCTTTTAGGCTTGTGCTTATTGGATTTGTTGGCATCTAC
>NZ_JAWRYD010000651.1:0-234 GCF_046534765.1 Burkholderia sp. SIMBA_062 | reverse complement strand
CAGCTACGACCGTGTTTGTGCGTTCATCCGCAACTGGAAGCAAAACCGCGATGAAGGTGCTCTACGCGGAGCCTTCGTACCGCTCGCCTTCGAATATGGCGAGGCATTCCAGTTCGACTGGAGCTGCGAATACGTCTTCATCGGTGGCCTACGACGCCGGATAGAGGTCGCACACACGAAGCTCGCCGCAAGCCGCGCATTCTGGCTCGTCGCCTATCACACACAGAGTCACGA
>NZ_JAWRYD010000650.1:0-234 GCF_046534765.1 Burkholderia sp. SIMBA_062 | reverse complement strand
CGACACCACGCCATGCCATTGCTGAACGAGAGATTTCGAGGTAATATCATCTTGATGGTTTGGCGCGTGAGTGCCCAGGTGCGGTTCCAGAATCGGTGCATCGAAAGGCGACGGCAAGTCTTCTTTCCATCCGGGGCAGGGGGGGATCAGTACTGGACCGCTCATTGACTGCCGCCGGTGCTGGAGCGGATATTATTTTCCTTGAGAACGATTTGAGCGCATGCGGATTGGTCA
>NZ_JAWRYD010000649.1:0-234 GCF_046534765.1 Burkholderia sp. SIMBA_062 | reverse complement strand
CACGCAGAATTCGCCGATCATTTCGCTGACACTTGGGCCTACCAGGTGCACACCCAGCACCTCATCGGTTTCGGCATCGGCGATAACCTTGGCGAAGCCTTCGGTTTCGTGGTTGATCTTGGCGCGGCTGTTGGCGGTGAAGGGGAACTTGCCGACCTTGTAGGCACGGCCTTCAGCCTTGAGCTGCTCTTCGGTCTTGCCCACGGTGGCCAGCTCCGGGCGGGTGTAGATCAC
>NZ_JAWRYD010000648.1:0-234 GCF_046534765.1 Burkholderia sp. SIMBA_062 | reverse complement strand
AGTTGCGTGCCGTTCACCGCGTCAGTGCTCGCCGCCGACAACGTGCCTTCGGCGACGTTATGCAGTGCCACTGGCGTGCCGGGGTTTCCGAACGTGACGACATCATGGCTCGAGCTGTTGTAAGAAACCGCATCAGCCATCTGACCTTGCAGTCTGGTGATATTGGTCGTGTTTTGCGTGGTACGCGCGTCGATGTTCGTGAGGGTGTCGCCGACGTTATGGAAGGTCGTGCCG
>NZ_JAWRYD010000647.1:0-234 GCF_046534765.1 Burkholderia sp. SIMBA_062 | reverse complement strand
GCCCGCGATGGTCGCGCGCGGATTTGGACGCATCGTGACCATGTCGTCGGTGGCGGGCCGGGCGTACCTCGATATCGTCGGCGCGCATTACAGCGCCACCAAGGGCGCGCTGATCGCCTTGACGCGTCATCTTGCGGGCGAGCTCGGGCCGCACGGCATCACCGTGAACGCGCTCGCACCGGGGCGCATCGACACGCCGCTGCTGCGCACGGTGTCCGGCGACGCGAATGCGGC
>NZ_JAWRYD010000646.1:0-234 GCF_046534765.1 Burkholderia sp. SIMBA_062 | reverse complement strand
CTATATCGTGGACGGCCACGTCTGGACATCGGCGGGCATTGCCTCCGGAATCGACCTGGCGCTCGGACTGATCGAGCGCGACATGGGCGCGGACGTCGCGCGTGCGGTGTCCAGGCTGCTGGTCGTGCCGTATCGTCGACCGGGCGGCCAATCGCAATTCTCCGCCATGTCGCAGATGGAGCCGGAATCGGATCGCATCCGCATTGCGCTGAACTTCGCACGCGAACATCTGGC
>NZ_JAWRYD010000645.1:0-234 GCF_046534765.1 Burkholderia sp. SIMBA_062 | reverse complement strand
CACGCGAAGATCGCGGCCTTCGTGCTCTCGGCCGCGCTCGCCGGACTCGCGGGCGCGCTGCTCGCGGCGCAGAGCGGCACGGTCGGCGGCCAGCGCTTCGGCGAAGGTTATGCATGGGCCGATTCGCTCGCGGTGCTCAGCATGGCCGTGCTCTCGGGCGCAGGCTATCTGTTCGGCGGCGTGCTCGCGGGCGTGTTCGCGCCGGGCGGCGCGCTCGCGCAACTGCTCTCGTTC
>NZ_JAWRYD010000644.1:0-234 GCF_046534765.1 Burkholderia sp. SIMBA_062 | reverse complement strand
CGATTTGCCCACGCAACCGCACATCACCAGCATGTTGATGATCGCGCGGTACGCCATGTCCATATGGAACCAGTGATTGATGCCCGCGCCGATGATGACCATCGACTTGCCCTCGGTCTTGTCGGCATTCTCGGCGAACTGGCGCGCGACGTTGATCACGTCGGCGCGCTTCACGCCCGTGATCGCTTCCTGCCACGCGGGCGTGTAGGGCACGTCGTCGTCGTAGCTGTGGGC
>NZ_JAWRYD010000643.1:0-234 GCF_046534765.1 Burkholderia sp. SIMBA_062 | reverse complement strand
GGGCGCGAGTTCCACGTCCCATTCGGCGCCGCGATACATCGAGCGCGCGCGGCCTTCATGCCACGCGGCGACAGTCAGCGTCGAGCCGATATCGAGGTTCACGCCAGGATCGGTCGACGCATCGACCATGCGGCGGCGACGTCCAAACCGCGAGCGGCGCAGCACGATCACCGCGATCAACGCCACAAGCGCCGCGCACATGAGCTGCAGATCGAGCGGCGCGCCCAGCTCATA
>NZ_JAWRYD010000642.1:0-234 GCF_046534765.1 Burkholderia sp. SIMBA_062 | reverse complement strand
CCATAGCCTAACGCCTTCACAATTGCAGATGCGGCTGGGGCTGACCAAGGGCGCGGTCACCAAACTGATGAACAACCTTGAACGTCTTGGGCTGATTTGCCGGTCCGCTTCCCAGCAGGACCGTCGTATCAGTCATGTTGCGTTGACCCCCAAGGCTCAGGGCATGCTGAAGACCATTCTCGACCACCACGAATACGGCGCCGACCATGCCGCCGCCAAGCGCCTCCCTGCCAA
>NZ_JAWRYD010000641.1:0-234 GCF_046534765.1 Burkholderia sp. SIMBA_062 | reverse complement strand
GGCCAGAAGTGATATTGGCGGCCTCGTGCCGCCTTTTTCATAGGACGACTACATGCCCCGATCTAACCGCAAGCAAATGAAAGGCTCAGGCCGCAATGAGCGTCGTGCTCAAGGTCAGCGAGGCCGTCGTAGCACGGATCGAGCACCGGAGAATCGTCGTGTCGAGGAAGGCGCGGCAGTGACGAGTGACGTTGCACGTTTCCTGGCTACCGCCAATACCCGACGGGTGAAGAC
>NZ_JAWRYD010000140.1:0-373 GCF_046534765.1 Burkholderia sp. SIMBA_062 | reverse complement strand
ATACGTTCCGGGATCTAATGTGATGGTTCTTGTTGCTGGATCCCAACCAACACCGATAGCATCTTTTACAAGAGCCATATTAACTACCTGAGAACCGCCTGCACCTTCACCAGCCAGAAAGTTATTGGCTGTATCATTCAATAAGGTGAAAAGAGTAGGGGTTGGAATGGAAAGTGACTCCAGCGTTCCCAATGATCTGACAACGCCTGCAGGAGTAACTCCCAACAAAACATCTGTTGCCGGATTCCCTGCTATCAGTGCAGAAACAGAAACAGGATCATTCACTCCATTACCAACAACATGTAATCGATTGGTGGGATTAGTAGTTCCTATTCCTACAAAGCCAGTGCTTGGCTTTACGACGAAATCATTG
>NZ_JAWRYD010000640.1:0-234 GCF_046534765.1 Burkholderia sp. SIMBA_062 | reverse complement strand
ACCAAGGTCAACATCGAGTACATCGACTCGGAAGAGATCGACGAACAGGGCGTGGACAGCCTCAAGCATCTCGACGCGATTCTCGTGCCGGGTGGTTTCGGCCGTCGCGGCACCGAAGGCAAGATCAAGGCCATTCAGTACGCTCGTGAATCGAAGGTGCCGTACCTCGGCATCTGCCTCGGCATGCAGCTCGCCGTGATCGAATTCGCGCGCGACGTGGTGGGCCTGAAGCAC
>NZ_JAWRYD010000639.1:0-234 GCF_046534765.1 Burkholderia sp. SIMBA_062 | reverse complement strand
GAACTCGCCGTCGCGTTGACCGATGCCGAGCGCAAGACGCTCGACCGTCTGCTCGGCAAGCTCTCGGACAGTCTGCTCGACGGGGCATCCGCCTGAATCTCGCGCGCATTCCAACCCGCTATTCCGTATCCGAAGCCGTCATTGAAGGAGTCGCCCATGTCCATTCCGGTCGCCAATCCAGTGTCCAAGGCGGTTTCCAGGCCGCTCGTCGAAACCGTCGCGCCTGCCGTCGAC
>NZ_JAWRYD010000030.1:0-95442 GCF_046534765.1 Burkholderia sp. SIMBA_062 | reverse complement strand
GGAACCAGCGGAACCAGCGGAACCAGCGGAACCAGCGGAACCAGCGGAACCAGCGGAACCAGCGGAACCAGCGGAACCAGCGGAACAACGAGCGGCGGTTGGGGCACCAGCGGCGCGCCCGGTACGAACGGCATCGTCAGCACGGTCGGTCAGGTCGTGATGGACGCCGGCACCACGGTCGGCGAGGTGAGTCTGCCGGGTGTCGGCAAGAGCATCACCGCGGGCCCGGGCGCGACGATCACCGGTGTCGGCTCGATCATCCGCGACACGGCGAACGCGGTGAGCGGTGGGATCAGCCAGATCGGCATCACGCCGGACCCGGTCGGCAGGACAGTCACCGGACTCGGCACCGTCGTCAGCGCCACGGGCAATCCCGTCCTGGGCCTGAGCGAGACGGTAAGGGCGCTCGGCGCGGGCCCGCTGTCGCCGCTCGCGCCGATCACGACGCCGGTCGGCGGCCTGCTCGACACGGCCGCCCAAGGGCTGCGGTCGGCGGGCGCCACGGTCGGCTCGACCGTGGCGTCGGGTCCGGTGCAGCAGGCGACCCGGACGGCCGGGTCGGCGATCACGCCGCTCGTGACGACGGCCGGCAGCCTCACCCAACAAGTCGGCACGGCGACCGGCCTCGGCCAGCCGGTCGCCGGCCTGCTCGCGCAGGGCGGCGGGGCGATCACGTCGGCCGGAACGAAGGTGTCGGCGGCCTCGTCACAGCCGGTTGTCGGCGATGTCGGGCAGCTCGTCCGGGCGGTCGGCAATACGGTGACCAACGCCGGCGGTCTCGTGAATCCGAACGGAGCAAATGGCGTCGCGCCGGTTGCAGGCCTGGTGACGAGTGTGGTCGGTGGGATACCGGCGACCGTGCACAACGGTCCCGGCACCGGTGCGACTGGCGTTGCGACGTCGGGCGGTACGAGCAATCCGCTCGCGCCGGTCACGTCGCTCGTCGGCGGCTTGCTCGGCGGAGCCGTCGGCAGGTGACGGGGCCGTACTGATCGTCAGCGCGGCCAACCGGCGCACGGCGCGGCGTCAACGCCATGGCGGCACGAACGAATCGCCGGCGCGAACCGCGCGTGCTAACCCGGCCCGTCACCGGAATCGCGGTCGGGCTCGGCGAAGGTCAGCTCGACGCCATTGCCGGCCGGATCGACGAAAAACAACTGGAGCTGGTTGGTGAGCGGCACGTACCTGCGCGAGTACCGGACCTGCGCACCGGCGAGACGCCGTTCCATGTCGGCGGCGTTTTCGCATGAAAACGCCATATGGTCGAACGTATTGACGACGTGCGATGGCCGCACCTCGCCGGGCCGCGCTTCCGACAGGTGGAGGATTGCCTGTCCCCCTGCATAGAGCCAGTAGCCGTCGCTTTGGAACGGCGGACGATAGCCCGGCTCGAGGCCGACGACGTTCACATAGAAATCGCGTAGCGTATCGAGCGTCGCCCGATCCGCGCGCAGGTTGTAATGATTGAGTCCGATCACTGACATGGGAGGTTGTCCGGTTCGTGCAAGGTGCGCATGGCACAGCATCGCGCGGCGCGGGGCATCGTGTCACCCCCGACCGCCTTTGCTCGCGGCAGCCGGACGCGCGAGCCCGCGCGCCGGCAGCGGCGTCGACATCACGATCGACGTGCGCGTTTCGCCGTACAGGTTGATGCGCTCGATCAGTTGTTCGAGATGCGCCATGCTGACCGCGACGAACCGCATCACGTAGGAATCGGCCGAGGGCACGTTCATGCTGCCCAGACCGAGGAATGTGCCAGGACGCGCGTGTCGCCATGCACGATCGGCATCTTGAATGCCATCGGGCGGGAGAACACGCCCTGCCGAACCTTGCGGGAGTCGAGTGTGACCGACGACAGAGCGACCGTAAACGGGACCCCGTATGCACCGGTGCCGGCCACTCTTTGCTTCTATGCGATTGTTCCGAGGGGAGGCGTTCCTGTTCCGCTCAGGACCACGACACGGTGGTTGAATGACTAACCAACGTGCAGCCGCATGTCACCCGATGTCCATGCAACGCAACCGGAGCGCCACCGATCATACCGTTCGCGTCACCCTCAGCGATCGTCTGCGTTCCATGCTCCTGACATTCGACCGTATCGCCTTTGCGGGCAATCGACTTACCGTCTACCACGTCGGCATTCGAACCTGTCGTAACGGTGCCCCCGTGCGGCGCAAGCGTATCACCCACCACAATGACCTGACGAACCATTTTTTTCCCTCTCGCATATCGCAGCGTGGCTGACCCGTGCGCCTACAAACCAATTGTGTAGATGCCAGGCATACCGGTTTCTACGTTCGGACTGCCTAGGTACGTCCATTGCACATCCGTCATGGCGACATCGAGGAAATTGTCTCCGGCATGCGGAAATGGCTCGTCTTTCTCGACGAACGCTTGACGATCCCATCGATTGTAAAGCGTTGCCATTGGGTGCTCCGCAGCCACGCGACTTTCCCATATTCCAGTTAGCGGGCAACGCTGTTGACCGGTGCATCGGACTTGTGAAGCGGGCTCGGGGACTTCGCGCAGCTGGCCGGTTTCGATCATGTGCTTCATAAAATCGTACCGTTGCGGGGGCAGGGGATAGGCTTCGCCAAGGTAATGCCACTGCACCCGGTCTGCTGCCAGCCAGTCGAATGACGGCGCCCCAAAGCGTTCACCGATTTGATAGCGCTCCGGCGTGTTCTGACGGGCGGGAATCAGGTCGGCCTTGGCGGCCGATGGCGGACCATACAGCGCGAGCCAATAGCCGTCGAGCGGTACCGGATCGTTGCCCGTGACGACCATCGTGCTTTGTTCTCGTGCCGCCACGGCATACCCGCTCGGAATGAATTCGCGACCTTGCAGCGCTGCGCTTTTCTGCGGTTTGGTGGGCGGGGTCACAGCCTTTGCGCCGTCGATCAACGTCTGTACTTTGCCATCCCATTTCGGCAACGGTGCGGGAGGCAACGGCAGTACCTTGTCGAGATTCGGCAACTTCAGGCGGCCCTGATAAAACTCGAGCGCATCCCCAAGCTTGCTGTAACGTTCCGCACGCGCCTTGTCGATATGGCCGACTAGGTTGGTGCCGTCGGTGAGGTCTAGGCCCCGAAACTCCGGTGCCAGACTATGCGCGCATTTGGCACTTCCGAGTTTTACACCGTCGTGCAAAATTTTTAGAGCGCGCGTTTTACCTTCGGAGGTATTGTCCCTCGCGTAAACTAGTCCCAACTCATCGGCCGCATCCCCAAATCCTTGTGCGAAGGCACACTCCAGCATTTGTGTCGCGATAGGCAGATTGCCCCAGAATTCACCGCCCGGGTCGTCATGTGCCGCATCCGTTTTTGTTCCGATAAATGTTTGTGCGGATGGGCTGCCCATATCGGCAGCGCGCTGGAAGAAGGCATAGGCACTGGTGGCATCCCCACCCTTGATCAGCCCATTCTGATGGTAGATGCCCATCATGTCGTAGGCGTCAGGCACGCCCAGTTTCATTGCCTGTTCCACCCAGCGGATGGCGGTTTCCGGATCATGGGTTGGCACCCCCTGACGATCGCTCAATATCAGCGAGGCGATATTAAGCATGGCCTTCCAGTGATTGCGCTCGGCAGCCTGCATGTAGAGTTGATAAATCTTCCCGTAATCTCGCTTGTTGTAATCAATGCTCGGGTTATCAAGCGCCAACGCCTGCTGAAACCACAATTCAGCTTGGGGATCGACAGGCGGTACGTGCTGGTCCTGATACACGCATGTGAAGGTCTTGCGGTGCGGGCTGAACAACGGCAGTTTTTCGTAACGTGGCAGGTCGGACATGGATGCACTCAGCTTGCTGGTCTGTGCTGTAAAAGGGCTAGCCTGCGAATCCGCGGTCAGCACACAGAGGCTGGCGAATAGAAGTCGCAGAACGAGGCCGATGAATTTTGCGTTGGATCGATTCATCTCAGGCAAGGGCCGATGTGTCTGACGTCGACGGAATGGTCACTTGGGCGTGCATCGTGCCTGTGGCGCGGTGATCCTCAAACGGAAGCAGAAAACCCTTGAGCGCTGCTGTCCCGCCTTTCCAGACATTACGATTTTTCGCCATACGTCTGTTCCAATCCTCAAATACGTTAGGAATTTCCTTGAAGTCCCCGCTGCCAGAGATATCACCGCCAGAATGCAGCTTGAATATTCTTTCCCGCAATGGGGCAGCATACTCCAATCCAGTCGCACCAATGTTGATCTCACTATCCGCCGTCATGCTGCGCTGGTTCATGTTCGCGCTTCCTACTGTGATAAATACATCGTCGACGATCATCAGCTTCGAGTGAATGTAGATTTCACGGTAGGCCATATCGTGGCCGGGGATCGGTCCACTTGCACGCAGTCGAGCAATACTGACCTTGATGCCATACGTTGATGCCAATTCCTGCACGCTGGGATGATCAAGAACCTTGATCTCCGAAGTGACTGGACCCACCCCTGTGTCTCGTTTGTACGAAACAGTCTTCGCATCCGGATAGTCTTGAGACCGATGGTTTTCTTTGTCGTAAGTCCGCTGATTGGACATTGCCGGGTTATTCGCTGTCGGATCGCTCGCGCCCAATTCGGTCAGCATGTCATAGGTGCGCGGAATCATTCCGTCATCCTCTGGATGCGGGATGACGATGAACATATACAGGATTCCCATCTCGCTGCTTGGACGTCCCGATTTTTCAGCCCAGGCCTTCCAGTGATCTTGTCGTATCGATTTCAGTTTTTGCGCGAATGTCGGATAGAAGAAATACTGATTCTCCATATAGATATAGTTGCGCGCCCAGGAACTCGCATGAATGTACAGTTCCTTGATCGTCTTATCCTTATCCCGAGGATGGGTACGAACGATCTGCACTGCATGGTTGGCATTTTCAGGAACCTTTTGAATATTGCTCGGTATCTCCGTAAGCTCCGGCATCCGGTGCGTATCAGGGGCGTAGTGATTCCAGTCCAGTGCAAAGTTGTCATACACGCGCTTCAACGCCGGGCCGTACAGGCGGCATGCATAGTCCTGATAGGGGCGGACGTGCTTATAACCCTTTGTAGGTGCTTGATCCAGCGTTGCTTGCTCGTGAGCCTGTTCCGCCTCCAGGGTTTTACTTGCCAGTAGTTCCCGTAGAGGATCATCGATAGCGTGCTTCGTCGTGTCCCAGTAGTCGGTCACGGAGTTCAATCCCATCACATAGCCGACCGCTTTGGAGCCGTTGTTGTAGTCGTAGTCGATCACGATCGGTTTCTGATGGTGGGTCGGATAGTCCGTCATCAGAGGGCGTTCGTTGGTCGGCAAGATGCCGTCTTGCGGTTTGAACTCCTCATCAGCCAGCGCGTGCGCGGCATCCGCCGAATCGACGGAGCGGAAAGTGACCAGCAGGTGCTTGTTCGTTCCGCTGCAATTACCCTTGGGATAGTGCGTCTTCCACCACTCGATGCAGTGTTGCTGGCGATCCTTGCTGTCGTAAGGAGATTTGGACGTACCTACGAGAAAAGCGGGGAGATGGGTAATCGGGTTGTGCCCGGTGTCGGAGTAGCCTGGGACATTGTTCTGTTTGGCCGAGCCCGTCTCGTCGTACCAGACCATCAGCCGCACAGTGACGCCTTTGTTCGCGACTTCTTCAAGCAGTTGGCCATACGTCTGGCCGCGAGGCCATTTCGTTTTACCTTTTTCGCGGATCAGTTCCATGCCTGGGTCGAAGCCCCAACAGCAGAGGTTGACGGAACCTTTCGCGAGCTTCAGGTCATTCGCGATGTTCGCGAATCCTTCTTCACCGCAGACCAGGAATTCGAGGTGGTTTTCATAAGTGATCGGCGCAATATCCTTGCGCTTTTCCAACAACCATTGTGCCGATGACTTTGCTGCTCGGGATTGCTCGTCGATCGCGACGGATGTCGGATTTTGGGATTTCAAGATAGAGTCGGCCATGTTCGCGTCTTCATTGTCAGTGGTTCAAGAGGCGCTTATCCATCCAGCCGTTCGCCTCGGTTGGTACGCTGGTCGGTGTGATCGGGATCGCCATGGAGCGCGTCCTTGACTTTCAGATCAAACTGGCCGCCGTTGGCGAGCTTGACCTGATAGGCCTGCGTACCAGCCTCATGATCTTTCACCACGACGCGTCCGAATTCATCCGTCACACCTTGGCCGATTTTTGCGCCACGCTTGTACAGGTCGTATGGTTCGCTCACGTATTGATGCGCTTCGCCGGGCAGCGCACCCAACGCGAAATGCAACTGCTCCTTCTCTGGTGGCAACGCTGGAATATTCGGAGTGCTAACGCTATCCGGTCCGGTGAACGTGCGACTCGCCGAGTGCACTTCAAAACCGCCCGACGTACCGCTCTTGATCTGCCCGGCTGTCCAGCGGGTATAGCTGCCGCCACCGTTGATTTCAACTTCCTGCTGGGCGCTGATCGTGATTTTATTGGCCGTGACAGTCACGTTGATTTTCGCCAGTAGGTTGATGCTGTCCTTGAGCGCCTTCACATCGATATCGCCTGCGGCTGCAATGAGTCGCATGCCAGCTTCGGCAACGAATAAGCGCAAGGCCCGGCGCGCGCTCGCGAAGAAGCCGCCGCCCGTGCTCACGGAGACGTGCTCACCGGTCGTAACGGCCGTGCTCTTGCCGCTGCTCAGGTGAATTTGTTCCGGCGTACTGGTAGCGACACCGGCAGGGCTCGCCAATACCAGATGCGGCTGCTCGAACTGTTTCAATGTTCCGCCGCCCTGGATGCCTTTCGCCTGCGCTTTCAGTGTGCCGGCAACCGTTTTTTGCTCGCCGTCCTGCGCGCCCGCCGATTGCGCGGACTGCGCGAGGCTCGCGGCGGTGTCCTGAGCGTTTGCCAACTGAAGGTTGACTTCATCGACGCTGAACGCGTCGCCAGTCGCGCCGAGGCGAGGATGAGTCGTCAGCAGGAGCCCGCGTGCGCCGCGCACGGCCGCATTGCCGTCGGTGCGCAGTTCGACTCCTTCGCCGCGTTTTTCCCCGCGACCGGCCGGCTCGCTTACGCGCGTGATATAGCCCGCGTGGAAGCCTGATTCGAGATGGTCACTGCGTATCTGCGTCTGTACTTGCCCTTGGGTGTCGTCCTTCAGCCAGACGTTGTTCTGCACCCCGCCGATTTCCTTGCTGACGAATCCCGATAGCGGGTGCTGGTCGGGTAGGTTCCACTGCGGTCGATTCGTGCCGTTCCCGACGCGGGCCGTGATGATCGGCCGGTCTGGATCGCCATCGAGGAACGAGACGACCGCTTCATCACCGATTCTGGGGAGTTGGATTCCACCGAAGCCGCCGCTTGCCCACGGCTGCGCGACACGCACCCAGCACGAACTGCGTTCGTTGCGTTGGCCGATTCGGTCCCAGTGGAACTGGACCTTCACGCGGCCCAACTCGTCGGTATAGATTTCCTGGCCCCGCGGCCCGACGACGGTTGCCGTCTGCATTTGCATGACGGGCTTGGCGTGTTCGAACGGACTGCGGAAGGGAACGGATTTGCGTTGGGTTTCGATCTCGACCGAATAAAAGCCCGTGGAACCGTCCGGATGAGTGACACTAGCCGTTCCAGTCGCGTTTGCCAGCCAGCCTTGCAGGCTGCCGGGCAAATTCGCATGATGGCTGGATCCCGGCAGATTGTTTTCAATCAACCAAGCGGCTTCGATGACGACGAACTCGCGTCGGGCGGCGGAATCCCGGTCATGCTCCGGGTGCCCCACCAGTTCGAACCATCGTCCGGCATCCACTCCACGCAGGCCGCCCGTGCCATAGAACCGTTTTGCGCGCGACTCCCATTCCTCCATGCGGATTTTGGTCAGGTGCTCGCCGCGATCGTCCTTCAGGTATGTATACGGGCCGGTGTATTCGTAGACTTCTAGTTCCTCCGGCAACTCGTGCGATACCGTGGGCACATGGGTGCCTTTCGGATTGGCGAGCGACGATGGGCTTTTGTAATCAAACGTGCGCGTCGCCAGCACGGCGCTATGCAAGCTTCGCATGCCCGACCAGTGCAGCAGTGCGTCGACCTCGCTGTTCATGCCGTCGTTCGAGAATGACACGGACTGCGGGGCGAGCGGTTCACACGTGTCCAGGCGGTCGCTGATGGTTAGCGTGTGTGCTTTGCCGTCCTCGGCTTGTGCCCAGATACCAAACAGTCCTTCGGCCTCCATCAACCGGTGAACAAAGGTCCAGTCATCCTCGTATTGCGTGCAGTACGAACGCGGCTCAAGCGGTTTCGAAATCGCAAATCGGAACTGGCCTTTCGCCTGGGAATGCGCATTGAAAACATCGGTGAGGATTTCATCGACTGGTTTGTCCTGCCAGATGCGCTGGTCGCGGCGGAATTTAAGGAAATTCATCCACGACGCAAAACGGATCTGATAACTGGTCAATCCGCCTTCTGATCCGAGCCGCCTAACCGAATACACATACCCATGGCGGGGGAGATAGGATCGATTGGCCTGCTGAAGCCAGAGGGTGACCGGGTGACCAATCAACTGCTTCAGCTTGATATTGCTGCTGGTCGACTGGACATCGAGTGTGAACTCAAAATGCCGGCCAATGCGCGACCATCCCGCGACGCGTTGCGGCAACAGCACGTTGGACCCAAGTGGTGTATCGAGCTTGACCAGTCTCTCTTCCTGGATCAAGCCGCCTTGAATCGCCCTCACGATATCCTGCGCGTTCATGTTCCGTCCCTTTTATTTTTTTCGCCCACATATCGTCATTGATTTGACATACGGGACCGGGCGATTCTACAGCTTATTGCCTTGGCGATTGCAGGAAAGCGGAAGGTTCAGAATATCGATTCTCATCTTTGATGCGGTGGGGTCCGCTGAATCCGAATGCTGGTTGCACAAGTAGACAGCGGACCTTGGTCATTGGGGCAAGCGTCGCGGACGCGCGCTGACATGGCATGCTGTTCAGCCGTTTCCCCGGCAAAGTGAAGACTCTCTCGTGTCACCCCCGACCGCCTTTGCTCGCGGCAGCCGGGCGCGCGAGCCCGCGCGCCGGCAGCGGCGTCGACATCACGATCGACGTGCGCGTTTCGCCGTACAGGTTGATGCGCTCGATCAGTTGCTCGAGGTGCGCCATGCTGACCGCGACGAACCGCATCACGTAGGAATCCGCCCCCGTCACGTGATGGCACTGGACCACTTCGGGAATTGTCTCCAGCAGCTTCAGAAACTTCGCCTTCGCCGGCTGCGGCACCGTGATGCCGATCAGCGCGCTCACCGGGTAGCCGGCCGCCGCCGGATTGACCCGCGCCGTGTAGCCCTCGATCACGCCGGCCGATTCGAGGCGCTTCACGCGTTCCGTCACCGCCGGCACCGACAGGTGAACCTGGCGTGCCAACTCCGTGTAGCTGATGCGGCCGTTGGCCTGCAGCAGCGCGAGTACCTTCCAGTCCAGTTCGTCCATCGCGGCGGAGTTTTTAAGGTGAAGCGCCCATTTTTCCTTAAAAACCGCCTTCAGCGGCGACCGGACTTTCCCTACGATGCGGTTGAAGCCACGGATATCGCGAGGAGCCGGCCATGTTGTTCATCAAGTCCGTCGTGATGGGATTGTCGATCGCGGTGCCGGTCGGCCCGATCGGCATGCTGTGCATCCAGCGCAGCCTGAGCCGAGGCTTTCACGCGGGGTTCGCCACGGGCATCGGCGCCGCGTGCGCCGATGCGATCTACGGGCTGCTCGGCGCGGTGGGCGTCGCCGGCATCGTCACCGCGTTTCCGATGCTGACCGTCGCGCTGAAAATCGGCGGCGGCGCGTTCCTCGTGTGGCTGGCCTGGACCATCGCGCGGCAGGCGCCGGCCACATCGGCGGCGCAGCGCGACTTGCCGCGCACGACCGTGCTGCGCGATTTCCTGACGACGTTCGGCCTGACGCTGTCGAATCCGATGACGATCCTGTCGTTCGCCGGGATTTTCGCGGCGCTCGGCCCGCTGACAGGCACGCATCACGATGCGATGGGGCCGACTGTCGCGCTGATGGTCGCCGGCGTGTTCCTCGGTTCCGCGACGTGGTGGCTGTGCCTGAGCAGCGCGACCGCCGCGTTGCGCACGAAGATGCCGCTGACGTTCATGCACGGGCTGTCGCGTGTGTCGGCCGTCGTGATCGCGGTGTTCGGCACGATCCAGTTGATCGCGGGCATCCATGGCATCGTGTGGTCCTGACGCGAATCGCGGTGCGATCGAACGCGACCGCATTCGGCATCCGTGAATCTATCCGCGCCGGCGCCCGCGACCACACGCGCCGATGCGCGGACCGCCCCGATCAGAACGTATAGCTGGCCTTGCCGAACGCGGTGCGGCCGAGCGTGTTGTAGCCGTACGCGGTCACGTACTGACGGTCGAACAGGTTCGACAGCGACGCCGACACCGTCAGGTGCGCATTGATCTTGTACGACGCGCGCAGATTCACGGTCAGGTACGACGGCAGATACGTGGCGTTGGCCGGGTCGTCGAACGTCGTGCCGCCGTAGTTCAACGATGCGCCGGTGCTCAGTGCATGCAGGTGCAGTTCGTCCCACGTGTGATCGATGTTCACGCTGAGCGTGTGGCGCGGCCGGCGGTTGAGCCAGCTGTCGTTGGTTTCGTCCTGCGGATTCAGGATCCCCACCGCGATGCTCACCGGCGTCGTGCGGCCGATCGTGCCCTTGTACGACAGGTCGATGCCGCGGATATGCGCGCGGCCGATGTTCATCGGCGAGAACGTCGCCGGGTTGTACGCGATCAGGTTGTTGACGCGCGTGTCGTAGATCGCGGCGCTGAACGTGCCGTACGCCGTGTTCGCGTCGAGCCCGGCTTCGACCGAATCGCTGCGCTCCGGATTCAGGTTCGGATTGCCGTAACCGGGGTAGTACAGGTCGTTGAACGTGGGCAGGCGGAACGCATTGCCGTACGACACGCGCGCCGTATAGACCGGCGTGATCGCCCACGACAACGCGGCGTTGCCGGTGTTCACGGCTTTCCCCGCGATGATCTCGTGACGGCCAGCGACGAACATCGTCACGCTGCCGAGCGTCGCCGACTGATGCAGCGAGAACGCGGAATCGTTGCGCGTGGGCACGCCGTCCGGCACGTCGATCGGCAGGAATGCCTGCTCGCGCGTGAAGTCGTATGCGACCTTCGTCTCGCCAGACAGCGGCAGGCCGAACAGGTGGAGGCCGTGCGTCTGATGGGTCAGCGACGTCGACGAACTGATGCGCTGCGAGTCGATCCGGTCGGTCCGGATGGCGGGGTCGCTCGCATACAGGAACTGGCGATCGTTCGCATAACCGAACGACTGGTCGAACTGCGTGTCGGGCGTGATGTCGAGATGGAACGCGATGCCGGTCGTCAGCTGATGATCGAGCTCGCGGTTCGCAAAGCCGGCGTTGTCATAGGACAGATCGGAGCGGTGATACAGCGCGAACGTCGAGATCGACCAGTTCTCGCGCGCGTAGCCGACGCGCGCATCGAGATCCTGCGCGTGATACGGATTGCGGCCGTCCTCGTGGTACGGCAGCACGGGCCGCGTCGCGTCGATGCCGGCGGTGTTGTACGCGTGCAGGCCGAGCGAGTAGGTGAGTCCGCCGAGCGCGGCCAGCGGCCCCGTCGACGGCACGGTGCCCGACGTGCGCAACTGCGTGTCGAAGGTCTTGTTCGAGCCGCCGCCGAACGACACTGTCGTCCGGTTGGGCTGGCCGGTGGCGCGCCGCGTGAACAACTGCACGACGCCGCCCATCGCGTTCGCGCCGAACGATGCGGCGGCCGGCCCCGAAATCACTTCGACGCGCTCGAACGCTTCGGTCGGCAGGTCGGCCCATGGCGCGATGCCGGTGGTCGGCGAGCCGATCCGGATGCCGTCGATGAACACCGCGACCTGGCTGGCCGACGAGCCGCGGATGCTGACCGACGCGGAGGAGCCGGGGCCGCCGGTCTGCGAGACGGTCACGCCCGGCAGCATCGCGAGCGCCTGCGTGATGCTCGGCTCGCTCGGCGACAGCCGGTCGAGATCGGCGCGCGTGAGCACCTGCGTCGTCGCATAGCGCTGGTCGAACGATTCGGGCAGGTGCCGCGTGTCGGTCACGGCGATGGTCGGCAGGTCGGTGCCGTCCGCGGGCTGGCGCGGGTCCGGGAGCGCTGTGTCGCCGGCGGCGTGGGCTATCGGGGAGAGCAGCGCGGTGGCGGCGGACGTGGCGAGAAGATGGCGAAGATTCATGAGGCGGCGAGCGTGAGCGTGTTGCAGGTACGGCGAGAGCGCGCGAAGACGCCGCGCATGACGGCGGCGCGACGCCTCCGGCGTGGAAGCGGATGCGGAAAGATTGGACATCTGAAGGGTCCTGAGGTCGGGCCGTCCATGCAACGGGGCGACCGCCAACGGCGGTGCCGGCGCATCGGGACACCCCGCCCGGTGCGGCTGCTTGGACCTCGGGTCGATGGCAGGTCTCCTGGCTCGCGGGTCGTCATTCGCGCCGGCCTTCCCGGTTTCCCAGTGGCGTGTGGTGGCGCGGATTCGCCGCTTACAGTTGCGGGGGCAGCCGCAGATTCGAGGCGCTGCCTCTCCTGCGTTCCCTTTTGATCCCGTTCCCGGGAACCATCAGCGCGCAAGCGTAATGGCGAGCGCTCCGGCGCGTCAATCGTCGGCGGCCGACGGGAGGCGAAAAAACGTCAGTGTTCGCCGAATGCTTTCGAAGTCCTTTCTTTCGACGCACTCGAACCGCCTTCACGTCTGATGAAACGGAGCGTCGGCGGCGCTGCATGATTTCGCAACCGGAGACGATCGACGGCGCGCTGCAGCGGTGCACGGCGGCCATCCTTGCGGCACGCGACCGGTCGCTGCCGTCGTTGTGAGGTCGTGATGCGGGCCGGCCGTCCGACGCGGCCGGCTCACGTTTTACATATGCGAGCCGGAGCGCGTGCGGCCGCTGGGATCGCCGCCGCGATCGGGCGGCGTATTGTTCTGATCGATCTTCGCGAGCACGAAGCCGGCGGGCGGCAGCGCGGCGGGCGAACGGTGGGTGGCTTGCGCGCCGGGGCGTTGCGGCGACGCGGCGGGAAGACCGGATGACGTAACGCCCGGTTGAGCGAGCGCCGAAAGGGAGGCTGCCGCGAGGGCGGCGGCGACGATCGCGTGCATGTTCATGACGACTCCTTCTTCACGACAGACTGCGGGACACCTAATCAGTCTAGGGCGCGAAACTTAACGCGCCGTGAAGGAGCGGCGGCACGCGGATGAAAGGATATTCATCCCGATCATCCGCGCGCCGCGACGGTCATGCGGATGCGGACACCAGCGCGCAGAAGTTCTCGAGATCGACGTTGCCGCCGCTGATCACGATGCCGACGCGCTTGCCCTTCAGTTCGTCCTTCATCCGGCGCGCGGCCGCGAACGACAGGCAGCCGGTCGGCTCGACGACAATCTTCATACGGGTTGCGAAGAAGCGCATGCAGTCGACCAGCTCGGCGTCGGTCGCGGTCAGGATGTCGTCGACGTCGCGCCGCAGGATCGGGAACGTCAGGTTGCCGAGGTGCTGCGTCTGCGCGCCGTCGGCAATCGTGCGCGGCGTGTCGATATGGACGATCGAGCCGGACCGGAACGACTGCTGGCCGTCGTTGCCGGCTTCCGGCTCGACGCCGTACAGCTTCGCGTGCGGCGACAGCGCGCGCGTCGCGAGCGCCGTGCCCGACAGCAGGCCGCCGCCGCCGAGCGGCGTGAACACCGCGTCGAGCGGCCCGACCTCGTCGAACAGTTCCTTTGCCGCCGTACCCTGGCCCGCGATCACGTCCGCATGGTCGTACGGCGGGACCAGCGTGAGCCCGTGTTTGTCCGCCAGCTCGCGGCCGATCTGCTCGCGGTCCTCGGTATAGCGGTCGTAGGTCACGACGTTGCCGCCGTAGCCGCGCGTCGCGGCCATCTTCGCGGCCGGCGCGTCCTGCGGCATCACGATCGTCGCCGGAATGCCGAGGATGCGCGCCGACAGCGCGATCGCCTGCGCATGGTTGCCGGACGAGAACGCGACGACGCCGTTGCGGCGCTGCGTCGCGTCGAAGCGCGACAGCGCGTTGAATGCGCCGCGGAACTTGAATGCGCCCATGCACTGCAGGTTCTCGCACTTGAAGAACACCTGCGCGCCGAGCGCTTCGTCGATCGTGCGCGACATCATCACGGGCGTGCGGTGCGCGTGGCCTTCGAGCCGTGCCGCGGCGGCCGCGACGTCGTCGTAGGTGGGGAGGGTCGGAGTGTTCATGAGTCGCTCGTCGGAAGGTCGGTCAATGGGTCAGCAGGGCGCGCCTGCACATCACGCATCATTTCGCATCGTTGTAGACGGTGGCGCGCGACACGCCGAGGTGCTGCGACACGATTTCCATCGCGCGGCGCACCTCGAGGAAGCCGTCCGCCTTCAGCGCGTGCAGCAGCTCGCGGCGCTGGTCGGTTTTCAGCTCGCGCGGCGTGGTCGCGAGGCGCGTCGCGAACGCATCGATGCGCTGCCGGATCGCGTCCGCGCCGGCCGGGTCGAGCGTGTCGGCGACGGGTTCGCCTTCGGTGCTGCAGAACTGGTTCAGCATGCCCTGGAAGCCGCGGAACAGCGTGACGTCCGCGTTCAGGCACAGCGCGGCCACGTAGCGGCCGCTCGAATCCTTGATGCCGATCGACGTGCTTTTCGCGGTGCGGCCGTCGGCGAAGCGGTTCGCGTAGTTCGCGAGCACCTGCGGGTAATCGTCGTCCGCGATGCGGGCGAGCCCGAGTTCGGTCGCCGGATCGCCGACCGCGCGGCCCGACAGGTTGTTGTGGATCGCGAGGATCGCGTGTTCCGGCGTGCGCAGGTCGTGCACGACGACCTCGGTGAACGGCGCGAACATCGCGCCGAGCCCTTCGGCGATGCGCAGCACCTGCTCGATCAGCGATGCCTGCTCCGGTTGCGGTCGGGGGCGGCGCGCGGTCATGCGTTGGCCTGCAGCGCGAGGGCGGTGGCGTCGCCGCCGTCCTTGAACGTGCAGAGCATCGCCTTCGCGCCCTGTTCGGGACGCGTGCCGCGAATCGCGGCGATCACGTCGGATTTGCCTTCGGCCGGGTGATCCAGCACGCGGAACCGCGCGCCGGAGGTCGTCAGCAGTTCGCACAGCGCGTCGAAAACGGGGGAGTCGCTCATGTCGTTCTGGGGAGAGGGGCGCGTTCGGCGCCATCGATGGATTGTCCAAGTATAGACGTTTTGTCATGCGCATGGCAAAAAGCCCGGAGCACGCATCGCCCTGTCTGTCGTCGCACCAACAGCCGAAAGGCCGTTTCATATCGCGGAACGCCGGTCGAATTTCCGGCGCGTGGCCGTCCCGCCGCTTGAAAGCTGGTTTTGCATCGCAAAAACGCGCGCTTATCTCATTGAAAAACAAGCAAAATTTATATCTTATGTCTTATATAAGACTTCACCGGCAGCGAAGCGGGCGGCGTTACCATTAAGTCCATGCAGTTCGCTTCGTCACACGGAGCGGGCACGCTGAACCCTTTACTCAATTGCGCTTCGTTCCCAGGAGATAGACATGTCCCAATATCAAGACGACATCAAGGCAGTGGCTGGTTTGAAGGAGAAGCAAGGCAGCGCGTGGAATGCCATCAATCCGGAATCCGCTGCCCGCATGCGTGCCCAGAACAAGTTCAAGACGGGCCTCGACATCGCCCGCTACACCGCGAAGATCATGCGCGCCGACATGGCCGCGTACGATGCCGACCCGACCAAGTACACGCAGTCGCTGGGTTGCTGGCACGGCTTCATCGGCCAGCAGAAGATGATCTCCATCAAGAAGCACTTCAACAGCACCGAACGCCGTTACCTGTACCTGTCGGGCTGGATGGTCGCCGCGCTGCGTTCGGAGTTCGGCCCGCTGCCGGACCAGTCGATGCACGAAAAGACCTCGGTCAGCGCGCTGATCCGCGAGCTGTACACGTTCCTGCGCCAGGCCGACGCCCGTGAGCTGGGCGGTCTGTTCCGCGAGCTGGATGCGGCCAAGGATGCGGCTGCCAAGGCCGCGATCCAGGAAAAGATCGACAACCACGTGACGCACGTCGTGCCGATCATCGCCGACATCGACGCGGGTTTCGGCAATGCCGAAGCAACGTACCTGCTGGCCAAGCAGTTCATCGAAGCGGGCGCATGCTGCATCCAGATCGAGAATCAGGTGTCCGACGAAAAGCAGTGCGGCCACCAGGACGGCAAGGTCACGGTGCCGCACGAGGACTTCCTCGCGAAGATCCGCGCGATCCGCTACGC
Source organism: Burkholderia sp. SIMBA_062 (assembly GCF_046534765.1). NCBI lineage: Bacteria > Pseudomonadati > Pseudomonadota > Betaproteobacteria > Burkholderiales > Burkholderiaceae > Burkholderia > Burkholderia sp. SIMBA_062. The sequence goes on along the minus strand of NZ_JAWRYD010000030.1, from coordinate 79,216 downwards.
GTTTCTGGAACTGGGCGTGGACGACGGCATCATCGTCGCCCGCACCGACTCGCTCGGCGCCGGCCTGACCAAGCAGATCGCCGTGACCAATACGCCGGGCGACCTGGGCGACCAGTACAACGCGTTCCTCGACTGCGAAGAGCTGTCGGCCGACCAGCTCGGCAACGGTGACGTCGTCATCAAGCGCGACGGCAAGCTGCTGCGTCCGAAGCGCCTGCCGAGCAACCTGTTCCAGTTCCGCTCGGGCACGGGCGAAGCGCGTTGCGTGCTGGATTGCATCACGTCGCTGCAGAACGGCGCCGACCTGCTGTGGATCGAAACCGAAAAGCCGCACATCGCGCAGATCGGCGGCATGGTCAGCGAAATCCGCAAGGTGATCCCGAATGCGAAGCTGGTGTACAACAACAGCCCGTCGTTCAACTGGACGCTGAACTTCCGTCAGCAGGTGTATGACGCGATGAAGGCCGCGGGCAAGGACGTGTCGGCATACGACCGCGCGCAACTGATGAGCGTCGAGTACGACCAGACCGAACTGGCCGCGCTCGCCGACGAGAAGATCCGCACGTTCCAGGCCGATGCATCGCGTGAAGCAGGCATCTTCCATCACCTGATCACGCTGCCGACGTACCACACGGCTGCGCTGTCGACCGACAACCTCGCGAAGGAATACTTCGGCGACCAGGGCATGCTCGGTTACGTGGCCGGCGTGCAGCGCAAGGAAATCCGCCAGGGCATCGCGTGCGTCAAGCACCAGAACATGTCCGGCTCGGATATCGGCGACGACCACAAGGAATACTTCAGCGGCGACGCGGCGCTGAAGGCAGCGGGCAAGGACAACACGATGAACCAGTTCTCGTAATCGTCGAACTCGCGGCACGACGCCAACCCGTTTAGCGCGGGTTGGCGTTTTTTTTATCCACGCACCGCCTTCACGACGTACGGGCTCGTCGGCACCACATCGATCTCGTCGCAATCGATGAAGCGTCCGCAGTTGTCCATCATCCGGGCGAGGCAATGTCGAACCCGACCGGCGCACCGCTCGACGAGGTCAACGAGCACGACACGCACGTGCCGCTGCAACGCGTCGGTTTGCCTGATGAAATCGTGCGTGCGGCGCTGTTCCTCGCGAGCGACGAAGCGTCGTACTGCAACGGCGCCGAGCTGGCCGTCGACGGCGGGATGGCGGCGGCCGCGTATTACCCCGGATTGCCGGGCGCGCCGCTTTGAGCGGTGGCGCACACAACGCGTTCGCGACGGATGTTTGTGTGCGCAACCTAATTCAGGGTTTGCCTGAGTAGCGAAAACACCAATTCGGCGCGCGCCCGTTCGGGGCACCGCATGCGAATGCGTCGCGCCGATTTTTTCGCGTTCGCGAAACCCTTGCCGGACGGACTTTTCCAGCCGTTTCATCCCCAAGGCCCACGCGTGGCGCAATAAAAGGGACCGGCCGACAAGCGGCATGCCGGCGCGTCGACACAATTGTTTCTTGTTGCAACGCAACGCCCGGCCAATAACGGCGATGGTATGCTGGCCGGCATGGAGTTGTACGGCAGGTTGCTGGCATGGCGAAACTCGCGTTCGCACGCTCATACGAGACATCACATTCTCTCGCCCGCATCGCGGCATCGACACGCGCTCCGCTCGCGCGTCCCGCCTTGCGCGTCGCTTCAACCTGCGCTCCGACCGCATTCCCTCATCTCGCGGGCTCGCCCCGCATCCCCGATCCCCTTCCAATAATCTGGAGACATGTCCATGTCGCATAACACCTTGGCCGAAGCGACGCACAGCCCGCTGATCGCTCCCCCGGCTTTCGTCAAGCATCGCAAACTGATCGAGTGGGTGTCGCGCATCGCGGCGCTCACGGAGCCCGAACGCGTCGTGTGGTGCGACGGCTCGCAGGAGGAAAACGATGCGCTGTGCCAGGCGATGGTCGACCAGGGCACGCTCACGCGCCTGAACCCGGCGAAGCGCCCGAACTCGTATCTCGCGCAATCCGATCCGTCGGACGTCGCGCGCGTGGAGGATCGCACGTTCATCTGCACGCCATCGCCCGATGACGTGGGCCCGACCAACAACTGGATCGCGCCGGAAGAAATGCGCGAGACGCTGAACGGGTTGTTCCGCGGCGCGATGCGCGGCCGCACGCTGTACGTCGTGCCGTTCTCGATGGGCCCGCTCGGCTCGCCCATCGCGCATATCGGCGTCGAGCTGTCCGACAGCCCGTACGTGGTCGTGAACATGCGGATCATGACGCGCATGGGCCGCGAGGTCTATGACGTGCTCGGCGAGGACGGCGATTTTGTGCCGTGCGTGCACAGCGTCGGCCATCCGCTGGACGCGGGTCAGAAGGACGTGCGGTGGCCGTGCAACCCGGTCAAGTACATCGTGCATTTCCCCGAGACGCGCGAGATCTGGAGCTTCGGTTCCGGCTATGGCGGCAACGCGCTGCTCGGCAAGAAATGCTTCGCGCTGCGCATTGCGTCGACGATGGGCCGCGACCAGGGCTGGCTCGCCGAACACATGCTGATCCTCGGCGTGACGTCGCCGGCCGGCAAGAAGTATCACGTCGCGGCAGCGTTCCCGTCCGCGTGCGGCAAGACCAACTTCGCGATGCTGATTCCGCCGCAGGGCTTCGACGGCTGGAAGGTCACGACGATCGGCGACGACATCGCGTGGCTGAAGCCCGGCCGCGACGGCCGCCTGTATGCGATCAACCCGGAAGCCGGCTTCTTCGGCGTCGCGCCGGGCACCGGCGTGAAGACCAATCCGAACGCGATCTCGACGCTGAAGGAAAACGTGATCTTCACGAACGTCGCGCTGACGGAAGACGGCGACGTGTGGTGGGAAGGCCTGACCGACACGCCGCCCGCGAAGCTGACCGACTGGCAAGGCAACCCGTGGACGCCGGAGACGGCCAGGGAAACAGGCCGCAAGGCCGCGCATCCGAACTCGCGCTTCACGGCGCCGGCATCGCAATGCCCGTCGATCGACGCGGACTGGGAGGACCCGGCCGGCGTGCCGATCGACGCGTTCATCTTCGGCGGACGTCGCTCGACCACCGTGCCGCTCGTGACCGAAGCGCGCGATTGGGTCGAAGGCGTGTACATGGCCGCGACGATGGGCTCGGAGACGACCGCCGCGGCCGTCGGCCAGCAAGGCATCGTGCGCCGCGACCCGTTCGCGATGCTGCCATTCTGCGGCTACAACGTGAGCGATTATTTCGCGCACTGGCTGAAGCTCGGCAAGCAGCTCGAAGGCGCGCGCGCGACGCTGCCGAAGATCTACTGCGTGAACTGGTTCCGCAAGGACGCGAACGGCAAGTTCGTGTGGCCCGGCTTCGGCGAGAACATGCGTGTGCTGAAATGGATGCTCGATCGCCTCGAAGGCAACGGCGGCGGCAGCGAACATGCATTCGGCGTGTCGCCGGCCTATGACGACCTGCACTGGGACGGGCTCGACTTCACGCGCGAGCAATTCGACGCGGTGACGTCGATGAACGCCGACGAATGGCGCGAGGAGCTCAAGCTGCATGCGGCGCTGTTCGACATGCTGAAGCTGCGCCTGCCGACCGAGCTGACCGACACGATGAAGAAGATCGAGCAGCGCATCGGCGGCTGACGAGCCGCCTCGACAAAGACGTTGCCGAATCGACGTCCCGCCGCCGGCATGCGTTGTCGGCGGCGGGACGTCGTCGTTTGCGCCGCGTTTTCAGCTTGGCGTGTACGTTAAAAGTGCGCTTACGCGCCGCACTGCGCGACCACTTCGTCGACCGCGCGCTGCACGTCGCCGCGGATCGTCAGCCGAGATCGAGCGCGTTCGTCAGGTCGCCCGGCGGCGTGGCGCCGCGCGCCGCGAACGCCTTGTCGCGCGCGGCGACGCCGTCGAGCGGCGCGAGCCCGTGCACACGGCTGATGAAGCGCAGGATCGAGTTCGTGTCGTACATCGTATGATCGACATAGCCCTTCTTCGCGAACGGCGAGATCACGAGCGCCGGAATTCGCGAGCCGGGGCCCCAGCGATCGCCCGCCGGCGGCGCGACGTGATCCCACCAGCCGCCGTTCTCGTCGTGCGTCATCACGATCACGGTGTTCGCCCATTGCGGGCCGCGCCGGATGTGCTCGATCACGTTCGCGATATGGCGATCGCCCGATTCGACGTCCGCATAGCCCGCGTGCATGTTCAGGTTGCCCTGCGGCTTGTAGAACGCGACGGCCGGCAGGCGGCCCGCGTCGATGTCGGCGATGAAGCGGTTGGTCGACGGCTCGTCGCCGACGCCGGCGTCGCGCAGGTGCTTGCGCCGCGCGTCGGTGCCCGGCGCGTAGTTCGCGAAGTAGTTGAACGGCTGGTGGTGGTACTGGAAATCGGGAACCATGCCCGTGTCGCGGTGCTCGAGTGCGTACTGCCATGCGCCGCTGTACCACGCCCAGTCGACGTTCTTTTCCGACAGGCGGTCGCCGATCGTCGCATGGGCTTGCGGCGGGATCACGCGATGGTCGGCCGGATCCGCATACGCGGCGTTGCCCGGATCGGCCGGCGGCACGTAGCTCGGTTGATACGGCGGCGCCATCGTGTTGACGCCGTAGCCGTCGGGCGTCAGCGGGCCGTCGGCCGCGAACTTCGGCGGGCCGTCGAGCGCGGACGCCGGCGAATCGGCGGCGAGCGTCAGCCGCGTGCCGGCCGGATCGTCGCCGTCGACCTTCGACAGCAGCTTGGCCGCGTGCGGATGCTTGTGCGCGTCCGGATAGATCGGCGGCTGCGCGGAAATCAGGAACATATGATTCAGCCACGAGCCGCCGAAGGCCGCCATGAAGAAGTTGTCGCACAGCGTGTATTGCCGCGCGAGGTTGTACAGCCGCAGCGTGTCGGCGGAATTGCGGTAATGGCCCATCACGAGGCCGCCTGAATCGGCCCACGCGGCGAACTGGTTGTTGCGGCCGCCCGCGATCTGCATCTGGTTCTGGTAGAAGCGATGCCACAGGTCGCGCGTGATCACGCCGTTCGGCAGCGGCATGCCCTGTGCGTCCGAAATCCGGAACGGCGCGTTCGGCAGCTTGTCGATGTCACGCTCCGCGATCGCGTAGCGCTTGCCGTCCACCTCCTGCGCCTGCGGCACGAGCCCGCCCCAGATCTTCGGCAGCACCGGCAGCGGCGTCTTGCCGTCGCGATCGAGCTGCCGCGCCTCTTCGGGCCGCACTTCGCTCAGCGGATGGCGCACGCCGGGGAAGTCGCCGTACAGGTTCGAGAAGCTGCGGTTCTCCGCATAGATCACGACGATGTGGCGCACCTGCCGGCGCAGCGCGTCGTCGATCCGCAGGTCGGCGGCCGAGCGCGGAGCGCTGCCCGGCGTCGTCTCGCAGCCGCCGAGCGCGACGCCCGCGCCGAGCGCGGCGAGGCCGCCGAGCATGCGGCGGCGGTCGGGATCAACGGGAAGGTCGTCGGGGCGATCGGGGGTGTCGTTCACGTCGTGTGCTCCTCGAATGGGCGGTTGTTGTTCGTTGCGCGGCAGCGTCGCACAGGCTGGCCGCGACGCGGGACGGGACGCAACAGCCGGCATCGCACTCGGCGGGGAATGCGCGGGGCGAGACCGGTTGTCACAAAAATGTCACGAACGCGACTATAACGCGGCCGGCGGCATGGATGAAAGGCGTTTGTCGGACGATGCGAGACGCCTGCGCGCGAACTAGACTGGAATCACGGACGGCGCGCTTCGGCGCGATCTCCGCGCGAACGCTGCCACGCGGCGCGTTCGCGGTGTCTTTCATGCGACGAAACGAGGCGACGATGGCGCGGATGCGTTCCGTGTGTGCGTGGCTGCCGCTGCCGCGCGCCCGCGGGGCGCGCGGGTACGCGTAAGCGCGCGCCGCACGGCGCGACCGGCCGGCCCGATGCCATGGACAGGAAATTCGACTACGCAGGATTACTGATCGCGGCGGGTTTCTTCGTGCTGTTCGCCGCGCAGTTGCTGATGCTGCGCCCGGAGGCGACGATGATCGCGTACAGCGATTTCCATCGGCTCGTCGCCGCGCGGCTCGTCGACGATCTCGAGATCGGTTCGACGTCGATCGTGGGCACGCTGAAGATGCCGCAGGCCGGCGCGATGCTGCCGGCATCCGAAGTCGCGGCCGTGAAGTCGGGCGGCACGCCGCCGCGCTTCGCCACCAACCGCGTGACCGACCCGCAGCTGATCGACGCGCTGAGCGCGGCCGGCATCCGCTTTCATGGCGCGTCCGACACCGGCTGGATCACGTCGCTCGCGTCGTGGCTGGTGCCGCTCGTGGCGTTCGTGTTCATTTGGAACCTGATGCTGCGCAAGCGCGGCGGCCTGCAGGACTTCACCGGGATGGGCAAGAGCCGCGCACGCGTGTACGTGCAGCAAGAAACCGGCATCACGTTCGACGACATCGCGGGCATCGACGAAGCGAAGGCCGAGCTGCAGCAACTCGTCGCGTTCCTGCGCAACCCCGACCGCTACCAGCGGCTCGGCGGCAAGATCCCGAAGGGCGTGCTCGTGGTCGGCGCGCCCGGCACCGGCAAGACGCTGCTCGCGCGCGCGGTGGCCGGCGAGGCGGCCGTGCCGTTCTTCTCGATCAGCGGCTCGGCGTTCGTCGAGATGTTCGTCGGCGTGGGCGCCGCGCGCGTGCGCGACCTGTTCGAGCAGGCGCAGCAGAAGGCGCCGTGCATCGTGTTCGTCGACGAGCTCGATGCGCTCGGCAAGGTGCGCGGCGTCGGCCCGATGTCGGGCAACGACGAGCGCGAGCAGACGCTCAACCAGCTGCTCGTCGAGATGGACGGCTTCCAGGCCGGCTCGGGCGTGATCATCATGGCCGCGACCAACCGGCCTGAGATTCTCGATCCGGCGCTGCTGCGCCCGGGCCGCTTCGACCGTCACATCGCGATCGACCGGCCCGACGTGAACGGCCGTCGCCAGATCCTCGGCGTGCACGTGAAGCGCGTGAAGCTCGCGGACGAAGTCGACCTCGGCGAACTCGCATCGCGCACGCCGGGTTTCGTCGGCGCCGATCTCGCGAACGTCGTCAACGAGGCCGCGCTGCATGCGGCCGACCTCGGCAAGCCGGCGATCGGGATGGACGACTTCGACGAAGCGATCGATCGCGCGATGACGGGCCTCGAGCGCAAGAGCCGCGTGATGAACGCACAGGAAAAGCTGACGATCGCGTATCACGAAGCCGGCCATGCGCTCGTCGCGGAAAGCCGCGCGTATTGCGACCCGGTGAAGAAGGTGTCGATCATTCCGCGCGGCGTGGCCGCGCTCGGCTATACGCAGCAGGTGCCGACCGAGGATCGCTACGTTCTGCGGCGCAGCGAGCTGCTCGATCGCATCGATGCGCTGCTCGGCGGCCGCGTCGCGGAAGAACTCGTGTTCGGCGACGTGTCGACGGGCGCGCAGAACGATCTCGAACGCGCGACCGCGATGGCGCGCCACATGGTCATGCAGTACGGGATGAGCGAGAAGATCGGGCTGGTGAGTTTCGACGACGGCGAAGCGCGCAGCGGCATACCGGGCGCATGGCATGCGGGCGACGGCCGCTGCAGCGAGCACACCGCGCGGGTGATCGACGACGAAGTGCATACGCTGCTGACCGATGCGCATGCGCGCGTCGCGGCGACACTCGGCGAACGTCGCGACGCACTCGAGCGGATCGCGCGATGGCTGCTCGCGTGCGAGGTGCTCGAACGCGATGCGTTGCAGGCGCTGATCGAAGGGCGCGAGGTGCCTGCGTCCGAGCCTTCCACGACCGATTGCGGGCCGTGCACGGGCGCGAATCCGCCGGGGCAGGCGTCGGCGGTCGAGCACGATTTCGTCGCATGCGGGCCGCCGCGCGAACCCGAGCGCTGAAGCGCGGATCGCTGGCGCAGCCGGCGAGCGGGTGCACGCATTCCAATCTCGGTGGCAGTGCAGGAGACGACCGGCGCGGTGCTCGACCGCGAGACGACCGGCGTGTGAGCGTGCGTCAGGACTCGGTCGCGGCGGCGACTTCCGCGGCTTCGGTGAGCGCGTCGAGAAAGCGCGTGCGCCACCAGTGCACGTCGGTCTTGCGCACGATCGCCATCAGCGCGTCGTGTCTCTGGCGGCGTTCCTCGAGCGGCATCGCGAGCGCGCGCTGGATCGCCTGCGCGGTGCCCTGCGTGTCGTACGGATTCACGAGCAGCGCGGGCTTCAGCTGCTCGGCCGCGCCCGCGAAACGCGACAGCACGAGCACGCCCGGGTCGGCCTCGTCCTGTGCGGCGAGAAACTCCTTTGCGACGAGGTTCATGCCGTCGCGCAGCGGCGTGACGAGTGCGACGCGGCTCGCGCGATAGAGGCCCGGCAGGCGCTTGCGCGCGACCGTGCGGTGGATGTAGCGCATCGGCATCCATTCGAGTTCGCCGTAGTCGCCGTTGATCGCGCCGCACAGGCTGTCCATCTCGCGCCGCAGGTCGTCGTATGCGCCGAGATCCTCGCGGCTCGGCGCGGCGATCTGGATCAGCGTCGCGCGGTCGCGGTTCTCCGGATACTGTTCGAGGAGCTGACGGAACGCATGCACGCGTTGCGGCAGCCCCTTCGTGTAGTCGAGCCGGTCGACGCCGACGAGCAACTGGCGGCGCGAATACTCGTCGCGCATCCGCTCGAACATGTCGATTCCGTCGCGATTCTCCGCGAGGGCCGCGAATTCGTCGACGTTGATGCCGATCGGGAACGCACCGGCCGACAGCGTGCGGCCGAACGCATGCAGGCGGCCGTCCGGCAACCGTGCGGCACCGGCTTCCGCCTCGACATAGTGCTCGAAGTGCAGCAGGTCCGATTCGGTCTGGAAGCCGACGAGGTCGTACGCGAACAGCGAGCGCATCAGCCACTCGTGCTCCGGGATCGCGGCCATGATCAGCGGCGGCGGCATCGGAATATGCAGGAAGAAGCCGATCGGATTCCTGCAGCCCATCGCGCGCAGCTCGGCGGCGAGCGGAATCAGCTGATAGTCGTGGACCCAGATGGTGTCGTCGGGGCGCAGCAGCGTGCTCAGCTTGCGCGCGAATAGCTGGTTCACGCGCCGGTAGCCGTCCGCGAAGCGCCGGTCGAATTGCGCGAGATCGAGCCGGTAGTGGAACACCGGCCATAGCACGTTGTTCGAGTAGCCGAGATAGTACGCGTCGTAATCCTGCGGATCGAGATCGATCGTCGCGAGCTGGATGCCGCCGACGTTCTGGATTTGTACGTCGTCGCCCTGGGCGGTACGTTCGTCTTTACCGCGCAGCCTGCCGCTCCACCCGAACCAGACGCCGCCGGATTCCTGCAGGCTGTCTTTCACGGCCACGGCCAGCCCGCCGGCCGCGGCTTTACGGGGGTCTGCGATGCGATTGGATACGACGACGAGTCGGCTCACCAGCTCTCCTGCGAATGGGTTGGGAAGGTTCGTGCGGCCAGGGCGTGAGGCGGACGCCGCCATCGACGCGACGCGCGATGGGGCCGCGATACGAACGGACGGGAATCAGGGCACGCGATTCGCCGTCCGAACGTGGAGTGCTTTTTTAGGATACTCGTCATTCGGCTGATTTAAAAGTGCATGACCGAGATCAAGGGCGCCGCGTATCCGGCGTGACGCGCGTCATTGCGTGCATTGGGGGGGCGGGACCGGAAATTGCGCACTCCGTCGGAGGTCGCGTGCGCAACGGGAAGCGGAGGGCGGAGAAGGGGATTGCAGGCGCGGGAAATTGTCAGGTTCACCTGATCGATGCCGCGACTGCGTTCGGTCGATGCCGCCGCGATTTTCACCGATGTTGATGTCGGCGACGCGAGCGCGGAACCCTCCTGGATCGTCAGAACCGATGCGACGATCGGCTCCGTGATCTTGCTCGTCAGCCATAGGCTGCCGCCAACCGCGACCGCGATCAGACAAATGGCCTGCAGCCGGTTGCGCCCGGTCGTGTAGCGATCCGCGAATGCCCGTGCGATCGCGACTTCGCGCTAATGCGTATAGTTGCGTGCGCATCGGTTCGGTAAACCAGTTGCGCGAGCAACGGACGACATCAGTTGTCGATATCGGCCGTCGCATCTTCGTTCTTGCCGGCTTGCGGCGGGCCGACGAGATTCAGCGCGACGGGCCCGATCGAACGGCCCGCGGCACCGGCCGCGGGCCGTCCGGCGATCAGAACGTCGTACGTAGGCCGGCCATCACGCTGCGGCCGCCCTGTGGTGCGAAGCCGCGCACGACCGAGGTCGCATAGCGGATTTCCTGGTTCGTCAGGTTGTCGCCGCGCAGGTACGTAAGCCAGTGCGTCGCACCGACACGGAACTTGTACGTCAGCGTCACGCCGAGCGACGTGTAGCCGTCCGTCGGAAAGTCGTTGTCGGGCACGCGGTGCTGCGACCACGCATGCGTGACTTGCGCGCGTGCGCCGAACGGGCCGTAACCGTAGTCGGCCGCGAGCGTCGCGCGCAGCGGCGCGATGCGCGGCAGCGGCTGGCCGGTGTCGACGTTGCGCGCATGCGTGTAGTCGGCGGTCAGTTCGAGGTCGACCGTATGGCCGCGCCGCGCGAACGCGCGCCACTTGCCGTCGACTTCGACGCCGTAGAACTCCGCCCGCACGCCACGATAGATCGCTTCGTTGAGCGAGCCATCGGCGCCGGGTGCGACCGGCTCGCCGTCATCGTCCACGACGCGGCCGGTGTTGTACTCGGTCAGGTAGTTCGAGAAGCGGTTGTAGAACACCCCGACGCTGCCGCGGTTCGGGCCGCTCGCATAGCGCAGCGACAGGTCGGTCGACACGGCCTTTTCCTTCGACGCGTTCGGGTTGCCGATCAGGAACTGGCCGGTCGCGTCGTGCGGGCCGTTCGAGTACAGCTCGTAGAAGGTCGGCGCGCGTTCCGTGTAGGCGACGTTCGCCGCGACCGACCACACGGGCGTCAGCGAGAAGAGGGCGCCGGCCGATACGCTGCCGGCATTGAAGTCGCGCGGCTGCGCGAGCGCGAATTTCTCGACGCCGGCTGGATCGGGATCCACCTTCACGTGCTCGAAGCGCCCGCCGAGGCTCAGCTTCAGCGCCGGGTCGACCTGCCATTCCTCGAGGCCGAACAGCGCGACGCTGTTCGTGCGCGTGGACGGCACGAGCATTTCGTCGCCGAGCGCCGAGAACGTGTTCCGGCCGAACTGCACGCCGATCGCGCCTTCGAACGGCCCGATCCTGCGATGCCGCGCCTCGATGCGCGCTTCGTAGCCGCGATTGCGGAAGGTGGTCGCCGTCTCGCCGTTGTCGACTTCCTTGTGGCGGTAGTCGGTGTACGCGAAGTCGAACTTCAGCTTCGTGAACGGGCCGCTCAGGTTGCGCACCTCGGACGCGAGCGCGAGCCGTTCCTGGCGCATGCGCAGGCGCACGTCGTCCTCGGCGACGGAGCCGTAGTTCGATTCGTAGCCGCTGTACGACAGGCCCGCGAAACCGTCGGCCCATGTGTACGACGCGCCGGCGGCGCCGCCGTGCACGCGGCCGTCGCTGTTCGGTACGTTGCCGTACGGCTGCGGCGTGTCGGGGCCGTCGATCGCGCGTTGCGCGCTGCTGCGCGCATAGCCGGGAATCCGCAGCTTGCTGGCCTCGCGGTCGAATGCGTCGACATGGAACGCGAAGCGGCCGTTGCCGCCTTCGACCTGTGCGGCGCCCGCGCGCACCGAATTCGCGCCGCCGTAGCGCGCGTCGAGTGCACCCGTCACGCCTTCGATCGGGTCGCGCGGAATCCGGTTGTCGATCGTGTTGACGACGCCGCCGACCGCGTTGCCGCCGTACAGCAGCGCGGCCGGTCCGCGCACGATCTCGACGCGCTCGATCGACAGCGGGTCCTGCGGCACCGCGTGGTCGTACGACAGCGACGATGCGTCGTAGGCGGCGACGCCGTTCTGCAGCAGCCGGATCCGGTCGCCGTCCATCCCGCGGATGATCGGACGGCCGACCATCGGCCCGTAGGTGGTGGTCGACACGCCCGGCAGGCCGTTGAGCGTCTCGCCGAGCGAATCGGCCTGGCGGCGCGTCAGCGCGTCGCCGGACAGTTGCGCGGTTGGCGCGATCAACTCGGTGTCGCCCAGCGGGTTCGCGGTCACGAAGATCGGCGTGAGCGGCGTGGTCTGCGGCGGCGTTGGCATTGACGGGGCGGCCGTATCGGCCTGCGCGTGCGCGACGGCGGCGAGCAGCATCAGCGAAACGGGCGAGAGCGGGCGAAGCGGTAGACGAGGGAGGTCGCGCATGGTCGGTGAATCGGTTGGGATCGGTTGGTTCGGGTTGGTCGGAAAGCGAGCCATGCGGGTCACGGTGGGATACGATATATTGTTGCGTCAGCGGCGCGCAGTGACCCCGCTGTGACCCGTCTGGACATGGACATGACTCGGCGTAGCCCGGCCACCTCTGTGGAACGGGTTTCAGGTGGACGAGATCGCGAGATGATATGTTATATCATCTCAAATTCCAAGCGAAACGGCGGTACGCCGCAGGTTTCCGACCAACGGCCGAAATGGCTGCGTAAGCAGAAGGGGCATCGAACCGGTACCGAGACCGGCCGCCCGCGCTGCTTGTCTCGCGACGAATGCGCCACCGTCGCGCGCGTTTCCCGCCCCGTTGATGCGTATCAAGGCGCTCCGGTTTCGAGTCCGGATACTGGCCGGATCATCGACCACACAGGAGCGACCCATGACACAGACCATGAAGGCGGCCGTGGTACACGCGTTCGGCGAACCGTTGCGCATCGAGGAAGTGCCGGTCCCGACGCCGGGCGCGGGCCAGATCCTCGTCAACATCAAGGCGTCGGGCGTCTGCCACACCGACCTGCATGCCGCCGACGGCGACTGGCCCGTGAAGCCGACGCTGCCGTTCATTCCCGGACACGAAGGCGTGGGCGTCGTCGCGGCGGTCGGGGCGGGCGTCACGCACGTACGCGAGGGCGACCGCGTCGGCGTGCCGTGGCTCTACACGGCATGTGGTCACTGCGAGTACTGCCACACCGGCTGGGAAACCCTTTGCCACGGGCAGCAGAACACCGGCTATTCGGTCAACGGCAGCTATGCCGAATACGTGCTGGCCGATCCCGACTACGTTGGCCATCTGCCGGCGGAGGTTGCGTTCGACGAGATCGCGCCGATCCTGTGCGCGGGCGTGACGGTCTACAAGGGCATCCGCGTCACCGACACGCGCCCGGGCCAGTGGCTCGCGATTTCGGGCATTGGCGGGCTCGGCCACGTCGCCGTGCAATACGCGCGCGCGATGGGCCTGCACGTCGCGGCGATCGACGTGTCACCGGCGAAGCTCGAACTCGCGCGTCAGCTTGGCGCAGAGCTGACGATCGATGCGTCGGTCGACGATCCGGCGAAGGTCATCCAGAAGGAGATAGGTGGTGCGCACGGCGTGCTGGTCACGGCCGTGTCGCGCAGCGCGTTCGCGCAGGCGCTCGGGATGGTGCGGCGCGGCGGCACGGTGGCACTCAACGGCTTGCCGCCCGGCGATTTCCCGTTGCCGATCTTCTCGACCGTGCTGAACGGCATCACGGTGCGCGGATCGATCGTCGGCACACGGCGCGATCTGCAGGAATCGCTCGATTTCGCGGCGGATGGCCTGGTGCGAGCGCATATTCATCGCGACCGGCTCGGCAACATCAACGACATATTCGCGCGGCTGCGCGAAGGCAGGATCGACGGTCGCGTCGTACTGACCGACATGCATTGACGCGCACTCGGGCACGCTGCCGCGACGCGGAGGACGTCGCGGCAGCGCAGCGCTCACGCGCGCATCACGGCGCGAAGAACACGTCGGTGCGGTTCGTCAGGTTGCCCGTGGTCTGGACGAACAGCGGATGGAACGACGACGACGGCAGCACGTCCAGCCCCTGGTAATCGCCGATGAAGAAGCCCTCCGCGTTCGGCGCGAGCCTCATGTCGAACGGGCCGCCGACGCGCCGCTCGTCGGCGAACGTGGTGCCGCCGTCATGCGAGATCTTGCGCCAGAACCCGGTCGGCAGCGTCGTCGTGTTGCCGGCCTGCAGATCGCGGAAGTCGTAGTAGGTCACCATGACCGCGCCCGCATTGTCGACGCGCACCGACGGATTGAATGCGGGACGCCCGGTCGGCGTGTTCAACTGCATCGGCGCACTCCAGCTCGCGCCACCGTCCTTCGACGTCGATACCGCGATCTCGTCGTACTTGCCGCCGTTGAAGCGGCTGTCCTGCCAGACGACGTAGAGCTGCCCCGATGCGGGATCGATCGCGGGCTCCGGAATGATGTCGCCGGTGCGCACCGGTTCGCCGGTATTCGGATCGGTCACGCCGACCGTCTGCAGGCCGGCGATCACCTGCGGTTTCGTCCAGGTCGCGCCGTCGTCGGTCGACTTGATGAACGCGACTTTGCCGGCCGCCTTGCTGAACGGCGGCTGGATCAGGTCGAAGAAGTCGTACAGCGTGCCCGTTTTCGGATCGACGACGATCTGGTTGCCGATCGTCTGCTGACGCGACGGCACGTGGACGATGACATTCGCTTTGCTCCACGTCTTGCCGCCGTCGACCGTCTTCGAGAACAACGTCGGCCCGCGGTAGGCCGCCGTGTGCAGGTTCGCGTACGGGTTGCCGTTCGGCAACTCGAGGCGGTCCCACACGGCATAGGCGGTGCCGGGCTTCACCGGGTTCGCCGTCACCGATTCCTTGTCATTGAAGAACTGCGTGGTCGGCTCGTTGTTCGCGATCAGCACGGCCGGGCTGCTCCATGTCTGTCCGCCGTCGGTCGACACCGAAGCCGCGACCGCATTGGCGTTGTTCGACTGGTTGAACGAGATCGACACCGAGTACGCGGTGCCGTCCGGCCCGAACGACGCCCAGGGATCGGACGCGCGCTCGTACTTGAGCCCACCCGGCGCGCATGCGCTGAACGGCTGCGGCGTGCGCGCCCAGGTCGCGCCGCCGTCGAACGTGTAGCCTGCGACGAGCCCGTGGGCGCCGCCGTTCGACCAGCGGTCCTGCTGCCACACGGCGATCATGTTGGTCGGGTTCGCGGGATTGACCGAAAGCCACGGTTCGACTTCGGCGTTCACGTAGTTCGTGCCGGGGCCGCCGATGGTGCAGGCGGCGAATGGACTCGGGCCGGACACGACGACGGGTTCGGCGTGCGCCGCCGCGGCGGCGGCCATCGCCATCACGGCGGACAGGCGGGTGACAAGCGAGTGGGACACGATCGTGCGTCGCATGGACTACTCCTCGTTGACATGCGGCGGCGATGGCCGGGCACGGCACGGCGACGCGACGCGCATCGGTGCGCGGCGACAAAGGGTGCCGTGCAACGCGTCGGGTCGTTCAGGAAGCCGTTTCGGTCATCGCAATCCGCGTGTGCTGGATGCCGCCAGCACGTCGGTCAAGACTCCTCTTCGTTTTCATTGCTTGTCGGGTAGAGCCTGCAATGCGGACCCGACGGGAAGGCCGGTCGGTGCATATGACGAATGCAGCAAAGTGGATTGCAATGTAGGCGATCCCCATGCGGCGCGGGAGGCAATTTTTTGTAACAGAGCGTAGCCGGAAAGCGTTGCCGAAGCGGCGCCTCCGGAACGCAAAATTTGCCGCCGCGCAGGCGCGGAAACGTATCGGAAATGCGAATCGCAATCGCTTTCGATCGCGACGTTCGCGGGCCGTGTCGTATCGATGCGATGCAGCGTGTCGCGACTGGCGTGACTGGCGTGATGCGTGGTCCGCGCCGTTCAGCGCTCCGCCGGAAAACGGTCCTGCAACGCATGCAGCCAGCGCGCGACGACGTCGAGTTCCGCGTCGGAAAATCCGTCGCACAGCTTGCCGTTCAATTCGCGCAGCACCACGCGCGCACGCTTGAGCGCGGCGTGACCTTCGTCGGTGAGGAACAGGCGCGTGGCGCGCCCGTCGTCCGAATCGGCGTGACGCGCGAGCAGGCCGGCCTTCGCCATCCGGTCGGCGAGCCCCGTCATCGCGGACGGCGCCAGTTGCAGCGCCGCGCCGACTTCACCGATCAGCGCACCGTCCTGCTTCGCGAGGCAGAACAGCACGCCGGCCTGCGCGGCGCTGGCGCGCGAATCGGCCTCAGCCTTGCGGTCGACCCAGCGCTGCACGCGCCGCTGGCCGATGTTCAACAGGAAAAACAGTCGTCGGTCTTCGCTCAAGCTCGGTTCCCGGCAGCAATGGAAAGGGACGGGCGGCCCGCCTCGCGCGGCGCGTCGAGCGCCTGCGCGAGCCAGTCGGCGACCGCGGGCCACAGCACGGCGCCGGGCCGGCTGCGGAAGAAGCCCATGTGCCCGACCGGCCCGCTGCCTGCGGCGTGCGGATCGATCTGGCGGCGTTCGACGGCCGCGCGGGTCAGGTAGCTTACCAGCAGGTCGATCGCGGGCGGGTTCGCCCACGGATCGTCGTCGAAGCCGAGCGCGAGAATCGGCAACTGCTGCTTCGAGAAGCGCTCGGCCGCACCGAGCGTCGGATCGTCGAAGAAGTAGCGCGGCAGCGTGGTCCAGCGGCTCCATTCGCGGAACACGCCGGCGGGAAGATCCTCGCCGAGCCCGAGCCGCTTGCCGGGCACGTAGCCGAGCAGGGCGGACGCGAGCGGGCCGAGCACGCGCAGGATCAGTCGCACCTTCAGCCGTTCCGCCGCGCGGGAAATCAGCCGCGTGCTGCCCGCGTGCGCGGCGACGAGCACGGCCGCGCGCAGGTGCGCGGTGCCGGCCGACAACCCGATCGCATGCCCGCCCACGCTATGCCCGACCGCCAGCAGCGGCAGCCCGTCGTACGCGTCGCGCGCCCACGCGATCGCGGCGCCGACGTCGAGCTCGACCCAGTCGCGCATGCGGGCCTGCAACGCACTCAGCCGCGCGGGCCGCGACGCGCCGATGCCGCGATAGTTGTAGGTCAGCGCCGCGAAGCCTCGCTCGGTCAGGAAGCGCGCGAACCCCGCATACAGCCGCTCCGGCACGGCAGTCGCCGGATGGATCAACACCAGCGCGCGCGGCGGCGCGTCCGGCGACCACAGCGTGCCGCGCAGCGGGTAGCCGTCGGCGGCGGAAAACTCGATGGGTTCTGGCGTCATGGCCGTCCTCGTGTCGGGCAATTATTTCGTATGCGAAATATAGTTCGAGAATT
Organism: Burkholderia sp. SIMBA_062; assembly: GCF_046534765.1. Taxonomy (NCBI): domain Bacteria; kingdom Pseudomonadati; phylum Pseudomonadota; class Betaproteobacteria; order Burkholderiales; family Burkholderiaceae; genus Burkholderia; species Burkholderia sp. SIMBA_062. The sequence continues at coordinate 62,111 of NZ_JAWRYD010000030.1, read as the reverse complement.
ATTTCGCGCGCGAAATATCTATCGAGGAATTATTCGAACGACTTCCCGGCGAGCTGAAAGGCGCGAGTCGAAACGGACCTACTTTCGGGAAGATCACGCGCTGCTCAGGGCCGGTATGCCGTTCGATGCCGGAACGGAAAGGCCGCACGTTCCATCAACTATTTGCATCTTTGCAAAGCAGAATATTGCGTTTGTCTCATGAAGCGCATCGACGTATCTTCACCGGTTCCATCCTGTCCGCCGGCCGTCGGGCCTCGCGGGCCAAAGGGCGCCGCCATCGCGCGGCTGCCCGCCAACCTCCGGGGAGATCACGTTGTTGAGCCGAATCGTTACCGCGCTGCTGCTCGCGCTCGCCGCGCAGCCGGGCATCGCGAAAGACACCGTCACGCTGCGCGTCGGTGAACAGAACTACTTCAACATTCAGGCGTCGATGGAGGCGTCCGGCGTGTTGAAGGACCTGCCTTACACGATCGAGTGGAAGCACTTCCAGGCGGCCGCGCCCGTCGCCGAGAGCCTGAACGGCAACGCGATCGATATCGGCTTCCTCGGCGATTCCGCGCTGCTCACGCTGGCCGCGCGCGGCGCGCCGGTGAAGGTCGTCGCGGTGTCGCGGCAGAGCCTCGACGGCGTCGCGATCCTCGTGCCGAAGCACTCGCCGGTCCGCACCGTTGCCGACCTGCAGGGCAAGACCATCGCGGTCTGGCGCGGCGCGTGGAGCCAGCAGCTCGTGCTGCGCGCGCTCGAACACGCGGGCCTGCGCGCGGATTCCGTCAAGTACGCGTACCTGATGCCGATCGATGCGACCAACGCGCTCGCGAACGGCTCGGTCGACGCCGTGTCGTTGTGGGAGCCGTTCGTCAGCACGCTCGCGCTGCGGCAGGGCGCACGTCCCGTGACGACCGCGCAGGGGCTGATGCCCGCACTCAGCTTCGTCGCGGCGAACGAGCAGGCGGCTACGGCCAAGCGGGCGGAGATCACCGATTTTCTGAAGCGCGTGGTCGCGGCACGCCAGTGGGTCGACAGCCATCCGCGCGAGTATGCGGACCTGTGGGCGAAGCGCGCGAAGCTCGAGCCGGACGTCGCGTACCGCTGGCTCGACAACGCGCACCAGCGGGTGGGCCCCGTCGACGACACGGCCGCGAAGGACGCGCAGAACACCGCCGATTTCCTGTACAAGGCCGGCGTGATTCCGGCCGCGTACGACACGGTGAAACTGCTCGACCGCTCGTATGCGGGCGCGTTCGCGGCGCCCGCGCAAAAGACCGCCGCCGCGCAGTGACGGTGCCGCCGAGCTCGCCCATTCCGATTCCCCACCAGAAGGACAGCCCGACATGCCTGTCGACATCATCGGCATGATCACCGCGACGCCCGGCGCGGAGGTCGACGTACCGGGCGGCGCCGCCGTCCAGCCCGACTATGTGCGGCGCTTCGCGCAGGCGCACGAAGCCGCCGGCTTCGACCAGATCCTGGTCGGCCATTTCAGCAACGCGGCGGACGGCTTCATCGTCGCGTCGTTCGCGGCCGCCGCGACCGAACGGATCCGCATCCTGCTCGCGCACCGGCCGGGTGTGATCGTGCCGTCGGCCGCCGCGCGGCAGATCGCGACGCTCGATGTATTCAGCGGGGGCCGGCTCGCGCTGAACGTCGTGTCGGGCGGCGACGATGCCGACCTGCGGCGCGACGGCGATTTCGTGCCGCACGACGCGCGCTACCGCCGCACCGGCGAATATCTCGACGTGCTGAAACGCATCTGGCTCGCCGACGCGCCGGTCGATCACGACGGCGCGTTCTACCGGCTGCGCGGGGCGTCGCCTCTCGTGAAAGGCGCGCAGCGGCCGCATGTGCCGATCTATTTCGGCGGCTCGTCGCCGGTCGCGCTGGCTGTGGCCGGGCAGCACGCGGACGTCTACATGACCTGGGGCGAGCCGCTCGCCGCGGTGCGCGAGCAGATCGCGCGCGTGCGGGCCGCCGCCGCGCCGTTCGGGCGCGCGCCGCGCATCAGCGTGTCGTTCCGGCCGATCGTCGCGGACACCGAGGCCGCCGCGTGGGAGAAGGCCGAGGCGATCCGCGCGCGCGTGCGCGCGGCACGGCTCACGCACGGCCAGCCGATCGACGGCCACGCGCCGCAGAATGCCGGTTCGCAGCGGCTGATGGCCGCGGCCGCGCAGGGCGACGTGCTCGACGAGCGGTTGTGGATGGGCGTCGCGAACCTGACCGGCGCACGCTGGAATTCGACTGCGCTCGTCGGCACGCCCGAACAGATCGCGCGTGCGCTCGGTGCGTATTACCGGCTCGGCGTGTCGACGTTCCTGATACGCGGGTTCGATCCGCTCGACGATGCGCTGGCCTACGGGCGCGATCTGATTCCGGCGATTCATGCGCATATCGCGGCACTCGACCGCGAGGATGCGGCGGTGACGGCATAGGCGACGACGGCCGATTCTTCGCTCGCCCCGGCATGTCGATCGCGGACCGCCGGGGCGATTTCAATTCATGCACTGGTGCGTCGGTGTGTCGATGCATCGGCCCGTCGAATCAGAACGACGGCAACCCCGGTGGATTCGTCTGCGCGCGCGCGAGCGCCTCGCTCTGCAACCCCCAGCGCGCGAGTGCCTGCCCGTAGCGGCCGTTGTCGATCAGTGTGTTCGTCGCGAGGGTCAGGGCCGGCGCGAGCCCGCTGCCGCGACGCGTCGCGATCGCGACATCGGCATTCGCCGGCCAGCCCGCGTTGACGACGCCGACCCGGCGGATCTTGCCGTCGCGCGCGGCCTCGTACGCGAGCGACGCGTTCGGGTTCAGCTCGGCATCCGCGCGGCCGGACAACAACGCGACGCGTGCCGCCGCATCGTCGTCGAAATAGAGCAGTTCGGTCGCCTTCGCCCCTTGCGCGACATTGCGCCGGCTCCATTCGAGCAGGATGCGCTCCTGGCTCGTCCCCGCCCCCGTGATGATGCGCAAGCCCGCGATGTCCTTCGGTTCGGCGATCCTCGCGATCGGGCCGGCGTTGCGCACGTAAAAGCCGTGCAGCCCGAGCCGGTAGGTCGTGAAGTCGTACTTCTCCTTGCGTTGCTCGGTCACGCCGACGTTCGAGATCACCGCATCGTACTTGCCGGACGTGAGCCCGAGCGGCCAGTCGGCCCACGCGATCGGCACCAGCCGCAGTGTGCGGCCCAGCGCGTCCGCGACGAGCTGCGCATAGTCGGGATCGGCGCCGACCACGGTGCGCGCGTCGGTTGCGTAGGTCGACACCGGCGGCGCGTGCGGCGAGATCGCCACCGTGAACACCCCGTCGCGCACCCAGCGGTAGTGGCTGGCCGCGCGAATCGCCGCATCGTCGCGCGACGCACGGATCCGGCCGCTCTGGCGTGGATCGAGGTCCGCCGTCGCAGTGGCTGCATCGGCCGCATGCCAGCGCAGGCCGGATGCGGCCGCGAGCGCGGCGGTCATGAACTGGCGTCGGTCGATCATCGTCGGTCGCCTCGCAGGTGGGGCGCGGCGTGCATCACAGCACCCGCGACAGGAACGCGCGCGTGCGCGGATGGGCTGGCGCGTCGAGCACGACGGCGGGCGGCCCCGACTCGACGACGCGGCCGCGCTCCATGAACAGCACGTTGTCCGCGACTTCGCGCGCGAAGCCGATCTCGTGCGTGACGATCACGAGCGTGGTGCCCGAGCGTGCGAGTTCCTTGATCACGTCGAGCACTTCGTTGACCAGTTCGGGATCGAGCGCCGACGTCGGCTCGTCGAACAGCAGCACCTTCGGACGCAAGGCGAGCGCCCGCACGATCGCGACGCGCTGCTGCTGGCCGCCGGACAGCTGGCGCGGGTAGGCATCGGCTTTATCCGCGAGGCCGACGCGCGCGAGCAGCGTGCGCGCGGTGCGCTCGGCGGCTTCCCGCGTGACGCCCGCGACGGCGACCGGCGCCTCGACCAGGTTCTCGAGCACGGTCAAGTGCGGAAACAGATTGAAGTTCTGGAACACCATGCCGACCGCCGTGCGCCGCTTCAGCACGTCGCGCTCCTTCAGTTCGTGCAGCACGTCGCCGTCGCGCCGATAGCCGATCAGCTCGCCGTCGATGTCGATGAAGCCGTCGTCGACGCGTTCGAGATGGTTGATCGTGCGCAGCAGCGTCGACTTGCCCGAACCGGACGGCCCGATGATCGCCGTCACGCTGCCGCGCGGCGCGACGAACGACACGTTGTCGAGCACGCGCTGCATGCCGAACTGCTTCGATACGTTGTGCACGGCGACTTCGCCGCCGGCGCTCGGCAGCGCAGCGGCCGCGGCGTCGCCGCGGGCCGTTGCGGTGGCTGTCGCGCGGCGTGGCGCGGCACGCCGCCACAGCGCACCGACGCGCGCCAGCACGAACGTCAGTGCCGACGGCGGCGGGTTGCGCAGCGCGCCGCGCGCGTAGTGGCGCTCAACCTGAACCTGGATCGCCGACAGCACGGTCAGGATGATCAGGTACCAGACGGTCGCGACCATCAGTAGCGGAATCACTTCGAGATTGCGGCGATAGATCACCTGCACCGTATAGAACAACTCGGGCATCGCGAGCACGTACACCATCGATGTGCCTTTCGCGAGCGAGATGAGATCGTTGAACGCGGTCGGCAGGATGGCACGCATCGCCTGCGGCAGCACGATCCGCGTGGTCTGGCGGCCGCGCGGCAGGCCGAGCGCCGCGGCGGCCTCGAGCTGCCCCTGGTCGACCGCGAGAATGCCGCCGCGGATCACCTCGGCGGAAAACGCCGCATGGTTCAGCGTGAGGCCGAGCACGGCCGCGAGGAACGGGCTGATCAGGTCGGTGGTCGGCGTGTCGAACCACACGATGTCGGTGAACGGCACGCCGAGCCGCACGTGTTCGTACAGGTAGCCGAGGTTGTTGAGGATCAGCAGCAGCACGATCAGCGGAATCGACCGGAACAGCCACACGAAGGTCCACGCGCTCGCGGCGAGCACGCGCGAACGCGACAGCCGCGCCAGCGCGACGAACGCGCCGAGCGCGAAGCCGAATACCGCGCCGAGCAGCGTCAGCAGCAGCGTGCGCGCGAGCCCGGACAGCACCGGCGGCGACAGAAACCATTCGGCGAATACCGGCCAGCCCCATTGCGGGTTGCCCAGGATCGAATGCAGCGCGAGCGCGATCAGCACGAGCGCGAGCACGGTGCCGGCCGTGCGCGAGCGGTGGCGGGCCGGCACGATGCGCAGGCGCGTGCCGGCGTCGCGGACGCGGGACGAAGGAAGCGGCGGCAGTGCGCCGCCGAGATGGGTCGTGTCGCTCATGTCGGTGAAGGTCCTCGATCGGGTCGGTCGGAAGCGCCGCGCATGGCGGCGCGTCGGCGTCACGCGTGCGCTTCGGCCGCGTCGTCCTGTTTTTGCACCGCGCCGGGCGCCGCATGGCGGCTCGCCTTGCGCGGCAGGCCGAGGTGGTCGCGCAGCGTGCTGCCCGGCAGGTCGCGGCTGTAGCGGCCGCGTGCCTCGAGTACCGGAATCACGAGGTCGACGAAGTCGTCGACGCCCTGCGCCTGCACGGGGAAGCCGAGGATGAAGCCGTCGCCGGCGCCGGCGTCGTGCCAGCGGATCAGCTCGTCGGCGACATGCTCCGCCGTGCCGATGAAGTTCGGGCGCGGCGTCGCGACGGCGAGCGCCGTCTCGCGCAGCGTGAGGTGCTGGCGTTTCGCGTCGGCCTTGATGCGGTCGGTGGTCGAGCGAAAGCTGTTGCGGCCGATGTCGCCGAGTTCGGGGAACGGCGCGTCGAGCGCGTACTGCGTGAAATCGTGGTGATCGAAATAGCGGCCGAGATAGGCGAGCGCCTCTTCGATCGTCAGCAGGTCGCGGATCGCCTGGTATTTGTCTTCCGCTTCGGCGGCCGTGCGGCCGACGATCGGGCCGACGCCGGGGAAAATCTTCACGTCGCCGGGCTGCCGCCCGTGCTCGACCGCGCTCTGCTTCACGCGCTGCGTGAACGCGGCCGTTTCGTCGAGCGACGGCGAATGCGTGAACACGGCATCCGCATACTTGCCCGCGAGCCCGATGCCCGTGTCGGACGAGCCGGCCTGGAAGATCACCGGCTGCCCCTGCGGCGAGCGCTGGATGTTCAGCGGGCCCGCGACCTGGAAGAAGCGGCCGTGATGGTCGAGTGTGTGGAGCTTGTCGCGATCGAAGAAGCGCCCGGTCGCGCGATCGCGCACGAACGCGTCGTCGTCCCAGCTGTCCCACAGCCCCTGCACGACTTCGAGGTATTCGTCGGCGATCTCGTAGCGCAATGCGTGCTCGGGATGCGCCTTGCCGAAATTCTTCGCCGTGCCTTCGAGCGGCGTCGTCACGACGTTCCAGCCCGCGCGCCCGCCGCTGATCGCATCGAGCGACGCGAGCTGGCGCGCGACCGTGAACGGCTCGCTGTACGACGTCGAGATCGTGCCCGCGAGCCCGATCTTGCTCGTCGCGACCGCGAGCGCCGACAGCACGGTCAGCGGCTCGAAGCGGTTCAGGAAGTGCGGGATCGACTTCTCGTTGATGTAGAGGCCGTCCGCGACGAACGCGAACGCGATGCCGGCGGCTTCCGCCTTGCGCGCGATGCCGATCGCGAAGTCGAGGTTGATGCTCGCGTCCGGCGGGTTGCTCGGGTGCCGCCATGCGTTCATGTGGCTGCCTGCGCCTTGCAGCATCAGGCCGAAGGGAATCGATCGTCGGGTCGTCATGGGGGCGTCACGCGTTCTGGTCGGGGTAAAGGGAACGGTCGGCCGAAAGGGCCGCGCGCACGGGCGTGATCGACTGCGCGCCGCCGAGCCATTCGGCCGACGCGAGCCGCGCCGCGTAATCGGTCACCGGCGAGTCGATCACGAACGCGTCGACGTCGAGCCGCCGGCTCAGCGCGTCGAGCGCGCGGTGCACGCGCTCGGGCGTATCGGCCAGCACGGTCGGGCGCAGCTCGTCGATCCGGTAGTCGGACGCGCCGCTTTGCCGCGCGAATTCCGCTGCGGCCTGCGCGCTCGCCAGGTTGAAGCTCTGGCCGCCGGCGAACTGCAGCCGGAAGATCTTCAGCGGCCCGATCAGCTGCTCGGCCTCGTCGCGGGTCGGCGCGGCGACCGCGTACAGCGCGACGAGCGCGCGCGTGCCGCCCGCGTCGCGATACGCGGTGAGCGAGCGCTCGAGGTTCGCGTCGTCGCCGTTGAAGTGCCCCGCGTAGCAGAAGCGCCAGCCGTGGCGCGCGGCGAGCGCGCCGCTGTCGGGCGAGCCGCCGAGCAGGATGCGCTCGGGCGCGTGCGGCGGCACCGGCAGCGCGACCGCGCCGGCGAGCGGATGGTCTTCGGCGACGCCCCAGCCGAGGAACGCGTCGAGCGCCGCGAGCTGGCCCGCGAAGTCGGGCTTGTTCGCCTTGTCGTGAAACCACTGCAGCGCGCGCGTGGTGAGCGGCAGCCCGCCGGGCGCCTTGCCGATGCCGAGATCGACGCGGCCCGGCCCGAGCGCGGCGAGCAGCCTGAACGACTCGGCGACCTTGAACGGGCTGTAGTGCTGCAGCATCACGCCGCCCGAGCCGACGCGAATGCGCGACGTGTGCGCGAGCAGATGCGCGACCACGATCTCGGGCGCGGAACTCGCGAAGCCCGGCGCGCCGTGATGCTCGGCCACCCAGAAGCGCTCGTAGCCGAGCTGTTCCGCGCGTTGCGCGAGGGTCGTCGTGAAGCGCAGCGCGTCGGCGGCGGTCGTGCCGTCGGCGATCGGGCTTTTATCCAGCAATGAAAGCGAATAAGACATGGTGTTCGGCGCTCCTGCGCAACGCGTGGAAGGGGGCGCTCAGCTCTTCGGCAGGCCCGGCGGATTCGTGCGCGACTGGTCGATCGCTTCCGATGCGAGGTTCCAGCGCTCGAGGATCTGCTGGTAGCGGCCGTTCTTGATCAGCCCGTTCAGCGCGACCGTCAGCGGATCGGCGAGCCCGCTGCCGCGGCGCGTCGCGATCGCGATGTCGGCCGTGCGCGGCCAGCCGCCGCTGATCGCGCCGACGAGCCGCGTCTTGCCTTGCTGCGCGCTCTGGTATGCGAGCACCGAGTTCACGCTGAACACGGCATCCGCGCGGCCCGACTGCACGGCGACGATCCGCATCGCCTGGTCGTCGTAATACTGGACCTGCACGGGCTTCAGGCCGTGCGCGACGTTCTCGCGGTCCCACGCGAGCAGGATCTTTTCCTGGTTGGTGCCGGCGTCGGTCACGATGCGCAGCCCCGCGACGTCCTTCGGCTCGCGGATCGACTGGATCTTGCTGTCGTTGCGCACATAGAAGCCGACCTGGTCCTTGCGGTAGGTCGAGAAATCGAACTTCTGCTTGCGCTCCTCGGTGACGGTGACGTTCGAGATCACCGCGTCGACCTTCCCCGATTCGAGTGCGAGCGGCCAGTCGGCCCACGCGAGCGGGACGATCTTCAGCTTGCGGCCGAGGCTGTCGGACACCAGCTGGCCGACGTCCGCGTCGAAGCCGATCACCGTGCGCGCGTCGGTCGCATACGAACTGATCGGCGGCAGGCTCGGCGCGACGCCGATCGTCAGCGTGCCGGCTTCGGCGAACTTGAACGACGCGGGCACCGCGCGTTCGACGGCCGCATCGGCGGTGCCGCGCGGACGGCCGCGCTGCTCGGGGCTCAGGTCGAAGGTCGCGGCGGCCGCGGCGATCGCGGTCGCGCCGATCAGTGCGGCGGCGAGTGCGGCGGCCAGCGTGCGCAGCACGCGCGGCGTGATGGGTACGGCTCGTTGCATGGATGCGTCCTGTCGTTGTCGTGTCGTTGTGTGTCGTGGGAAACGGAGTCGGAGTCGGAAGAAGCGGCGGTTCAGCGCGGCAGCACCGGTTCGGGGAGCGGCGCCCACAGATCGGCGAGCGTCGACGTGCGCGACGGGTCTGCGAGATCCTTGCCGAAGCGCAGGTGGAAATACGCTTCGGGGTCGATCGACGAATCGAACAGGCGCGTATAGCCGGTGCGGTCGTACAGCGCCCACGCTTCGGGCTGGCGAAAGCCGGTGGTGAGGTATATGCGTCGATAGCCCTGCTGCGCGGCGCGCCGCTCAAGGGCGTCGACGATCAGGCGCGCGAGCCCCTGGCGGCGCAGGTCCGCGCGGGTCCAGATGCGCTTGAGTTCGGCCGTCTGCGCGTCGTAGCGCTTGAACGCGCCGCCGCCGATCGTTTCGCCGTCGCGCAGCAGCAGCACGAACGCGCCTTCGGGCGGCGCGAACTGCTCGGCCGGGTAGCGCGCGAGCTCGTCGCGGGCGGACGCGCGGCTGTCGGGGCGGTACGCGTCGTAGCGCGTCGCGTATTCGTCGATCAGCGCGTCGATCAGCGGCTGGGCGCGGACGTCGAGCGGTGTCGTGTCGATGATGCGGTCGTTCGTGGCCATGGGCATCGCGAAGGGCGCGCGATGCGGACATTCCTGGCGGGGGCGGGGCACACGGCCCGTCCGGTCGGTTCCGTTATCGCGACGCGGTTGTCGTGATGACGGCGGCCGCTCGGTATCCTGCGAGACATCCGGCGTGCCGCCGCCGTTTGGAACACGTTAGCGGCGCGGCCGGCAAAGGCGAACGAAGCAATTGCGATAAGGATTTCGCGGCGGAGGTCAGAAGGCTTGCAGGGGAAGTGGGCTGGGGAGGAGGGTGGATGGCGCACGCGTCGAATTTCACGTTCCGCGCATGCGCAATGCCGGAAGGCGCTAGGCTGCGCGCACTTCCGCGAGCAGATCCGGGTGACGATCCAGAATCTTGAGCAGCTTCACCAGGGCAAGCGGCGGGTTCGTCTTGCCTGTTTCGTAGCGCGAGAAGGCATTGACGCCGCCACCGAAGATCTCGGCCGCCTCGCGTTGATCCAGCATCAGCTTCTTGCGCACCTTCGCAATGAACCTCGGGTCGACGATGGTCGAATTCACTTGCTTGTTGAACGCGCCTATCGCTTCGCCGAGCCGGGTTGCCTCGTCGATATCGAGCACCGACTCGCCGCAGGCCGGACAGAAGTCGCCGGTTATATCGCGAACGACGGTCGAGCGACCCTTGTACGTGTACGGAATGTCGCGTGTATCACGGATCAGCTTCGCGGCGCCGCAGGCAGGACACTTCATTTTCATCGCTCCTTGAAAGACACGATCAGCACATCGTCGATGACGGTCAGTTTCAGATACACGTCGCCATTCACGGTGCGACGCAGATAGACGTCCTGCCAGATCGTGTGGTCGGCGTACGTCGTCATGCTCTTGTAGAAATCCGCAGTGTCCAGCGACATCACGATACCGATTGCCTCCGCTTCCGTGAAACCCAGTTGCCGGGCGCCGAATACCGCACTCGTCGTCATCCGAACGTTGCCGGTCTCGACGAGTGTCTTGACCCGGGACAGCTTGCAGTGAGGCGTTCTCTTTTCCATCTGCGATCATAACCAAAAGGGTTAATTTGTCAAGTTGGTTAATGGCGCACGCGTGCCGTCCGCCATTAACGGCAGACAGCACAGGAAAGAGATGAATCCGGATTTGGCCTATCGGCCGATGACACGCGGCGGCGTCGACGCCTCCGCCAGCTGAAACAGGCAATCGCCGCGCTGCACCTGCGCCGGCACGCGCTTGCACACCACCTCGCCGTCGCCCTTGAAGCGGTGCAGCACCGGCTCGCGCAGCGGCGTGTCGGGGAAGTGCACCCACGCGGCCGGCTGTCCGGCCTTCACCTGGTTGCCGAGTTCGACGAGCGGTTCATACAGCCCGCGTTCGTACGCATAGACGAAGTGGCGATCGCCGTCGACGCGCAGGAAGCGCGTGACGGTCGGCGGCGCGTCGGGCACGAGCGCGCCGCGCAGCAGGCCGATATGTCCGAGGTAGTGCAGCAGCCCGTGACGGCCGAGCCGGATCAGCGACGGATCGGCCATGCCCGCACCGCCGAGTTCGGTGACGATCGAGATCGCGCCCTGCCGGCGCGCGGCCGATGCCGAATGCACCGGGTTCGGCGCGTGCAGCAGCGCGTTCGGCAACCCGAACGCGACGAGCAGCCCGTTGAGCTTCTCTGCCTCGTCGTCGTCGAGCGGGTCGATCGCGAGCATGTTGCCGCCCTGGTACAGCAACGAGCTGCCGCCCGAGTGCAGATCGACCAGATACTGCGCGCGCGACAGCAGCGCATGCTCGATGTAGTGGGCGATCATCTGCGTCGGCGTGCCGGTGGGGTCGCCGGGGAAGCTGCGGTTCAGGTTGCCCGCGTCGAGCGGCGACACGCGCAGGCCCGCGTCGGCCGCGGGGAAATTCGCCATCGGCAGCAGGATCAGCTGTCCGCTGACCATCTCCGGGGCGATCTCGCGCATCAGCTGCGACACGATGATCTGGCCTTCGTATTCGTCGCCGTGATTGCCGGCCATCACGAGCGCGACCGGGCCGTCGCCGTTGCGGATCGACGCGATCGGAATCGGCAGCCAGCCGTACGCGGAGCGATGCACGGAATGCGGCAGGCGCAGGTAGCCCGCATGCTTGCCTTGCGCATCGAGATCGATTTCGCAGTGGATGGGATTTCGGTGTGAGGAAGAGGAGGAGGCGGTCATGGCGACATCGTTCGAAGAACGGGAGTCTGCCATCTTATCGGGAAACGACCGTCGCGCGGCGCGCGCGGTGCAGGCGATGCCCGACACCGTCAACGGGCCGGTGCGCGAAGGCGCGACATGCGCAACCGGAACGGCCGCGCGCGATGTTGCAGCGCTGAAACGCATGCCGGCGCGCGAGCCGGTGGCCTGCGCACGCCGGGTTGCGCGTCAGTCCCTTGCCACGACAGGGCCGGCGCGCGGGATCGCGTCAGCGCCCCGACGTTTCAGCTTCGATACGGCCTTCTTCCCACAGCGCCCAGAAACGGCTGCCGGCACGATACGGATTCGCGCGCCGCGCCGCGTGATCGGCGATGCCCTGGCGAAATGCCCCGTACAGCGTCAGCGGCGGGCTGTCGACGCATGCGGCTTCACGGGCGGCAGGCGGGCGGTGCTCGGCGACGAGCCGCCGGATCAGCGCGGCGCCGTCGATCACGTCCAGTTGATCGATCGTTTCCGCGCGGCTGAGGACTTCGACGGTATTCATGTTGGGCTCCCCGACGTCGTGTTTCCCAGTCAAGGAGCAATAAGAGTGCCAGCGAAGCAATACCGCGCACCGCCGCGATCGTGCGGGCTTCTGCGGCGAACGGGGCGCGGGGCGCGGGCCGATGTTACGGAACACGTCACGTGACATGGCCGCGCGTGGCGAAACACCTGCGCACCTGCGCCGGCCATGCAACCCGTTTCGGAAATGAATCGCGGGAACGAACGGAGAGGCGGTGACGCGCGGCGCGTGCGTTCAGCTCGCGGTCGCGGGCGCCACGCGGCGGCTTCCCGCCGAATAGAAGCGGTAGATTCCCTTGCCGCCCGACTTTGCGTCGTACAGCGCGCTGTCGGCCTGCCGGATCAGTTCGTCGGGCGAGCCGTGTCCATCGTCGAGCGCGATGCCGATGCTGATCCCGAGGCTCACGGTCGCGCCGATCGACAGCGTGTACGGCGCCGAAATCTGCCGGATGATGCGCGCGGCGAGGATCGAGCACGCCTGCATCGTCGTGTCGTCGATCGCGACGACGAACTCGTCGCCGCCGATGCGAGCCGCCAGCTCGCCGGGCGGCAGCGTCTTGCCGAGCCGCTGGGCGACCTGCGTGAGCACTTCGTCGCCGGCCTGGTGGCCGAACCGGTCGTTGATCGCCTTGAAGCCGTCGAGGTCGAGATACATGACGGCGAGCGCGGGGCTCGGCATGCGCGGCCGGTGCGCGAGCATCCGCCTGAGTTGTGCATGCAGTTCGTGGCGGTTCGGCAAGCCGGTCAGCGCGTCGTGCCGCGCGAGATGTCGGATGTGCTGCTCGGCGCGGCGGCGCGTGGTGACGTCCTCGACGATGACCACCGCGTTGCCGTCCGGTACGCGATGGCGCGTCAGTTCGAGCTGGCGACCGTCGGCGAGCGCGATGTCGAGCGGTGCGGGTTCGTCGCGGTCCAGCCACACCGCGCACTGCGCGGCGAGGCCCGCCTGGCCGGGCTCGATCACCGCGTTCGCGCCGAGCGCCACGATCACGTCGGGCAGCGGGGTGTCCAGCATGATCTCGCGCGGCGAGCCGAACAGCTGCGCGGTGCGCCGGTTCGCAACGATCACGCGGCTCTCGCCGTCGATCATGCACAGGCCGTGCGGCATGTAGGTCAGTGCGGCATCGAAGCGCGCGACGAGCTCGGCGTTGCGCTGGCGCGCGGCGATCAGCGCGACCAGCACGCGGTAATGGCGCTGGACGACCGTGCGCATCGCCGCGAGATAGATCACGAGCGGCGGCAGCAGCAGCCACGCGTCGGGCCGGCGGGCCAGCAGCGCGCCGACGCCGATCGGCAGCACGCCGAGCGTGAACTGCGTCATCGCGAGCCGCGGCAGCGCCGAATTGCGCGACGCGATCCCGCCGAACACGCCGCCGGCGACCATCACCGACAGCGTGCCGAGCTCGGCATCGGACGCATCCACGCAGCCCATCACGCCGAGCCCGAGCAACAAGCACGCGGCGAGCGACACGGGGGCATAGTGCCGCGCCCAGTATTCGGCGCGATCGTCGCCGGCGGCACGGCGTACCGCATACGCGCGTGCGATCGCGAGTCGCGCGGCGAGCAGGCCGACGTCGACGACGAGCCATGCGAAACACCAGAGTTGCTGCAGACGGATCAGCGCGATCGCCGCAACGAACGCGCTGGCGACGCCGGACAGCGCCATCGGGCGCAGGTCCTCGAACAGCGTGACGAGCATCGACGGACGCAGTGCGGCCGTCACGCGGTGATTGCCGCAGGGAGGAGTGGCGAGAACGGCGTTCAGGAGGCGCGCCTTGACTGCCATGGCTCTTTTGACCTCGACACGATGCGATTCATCGCCGACAGCCCCGCACGGCACGTGATGGGATGACCGGCGAGCCGGATGCGCACGACATTACCATGAAATATCGGCCGCGCGTGCCGTGCGGCGGCCGTTGGCGGCTAGTCGTAAACCACGCTTGCGGGTGCCTTGCGTGCCGTGCGGGCCGCAGGCTTGCCCGCATTCACGGCCGTCTGCGCGCTGCTGCTTGCCGCCTGTGGCGGCCATGACGCGCCGGTCTTGAGCGCGGCCTCCGACGCGCCCGGCGCCGACCCGGTCGCGCGCGGCCGCTATCTCGTCAAGGCCGCGGACTGCGCGGCGTGCCACACCGCGAAGGACGGCGCGCCGTTCGCCGGCGGTGCGCCGCTCGAATCGCCGTTCGGCACGTTCTACGGCTCGAACATCACGCCCGACAAGGATCACGGGATCGGCAACTGGAGTGCGGACGATTTCTACGCCGCGCAGCTCGCGGCCGGCCGCTCGGTGTATCTCGCGGTGTGCGCGGGTTGCCACGGCTTGAACGGCGAAGGCAAGCCGCACGTGGCGGTGCCGATGAACGGCAATTCGACGCTGCGTCAGCGCGACTCGCGCAACCTGCTGGTCGCGATGCTCGACGGCATCGACGAGCAGAAGTTCGCCGGCTTCGAAAACCTGCAGCCGATGCCCGGTTTCGCGCAGACGCTGAGCGACGACGAACTCGCGCAGCTTGCGAACTACCTGCGTGCGACGTGGGGCGGCCAGCCCGCGAACGTCACGCCGGCCGACGTGAAGGCCATGCGTCAGTAAGTCGTGCGGCGCAGCGGGGCGCGTGCGCGAGGCGGCCGGTTTCCGGTTGCGCTCGCGCACGACGCCCCGTCCGCATCTTTCCGGCGACGCTTCAGTAGCCGCCGCCCCCTCCGCCACCACCACTTCCGCCGCCTCCGCTGCCGCCCGCGCCGCCATACCGGCTCATGCCGGCTCCTTGCGATACGCCGCCGCCCGACGACGTACATCCCGCCGACAGCACCAGCATCAGCGCCGCGAGCAGTGCCGCGGCCAGTCTTGCCGATTTCATTTCGCTCTCCTTGCACCGCGCAGGCCGCGCGGCCGCGCGGTTCGCATGAACCGGCGCCGCGCGAAGACGAAACGTTTCCGGCGCGCGGTTTATTCCATGCTTTTTGCGGATCGGCGCGGATCCGTGTGCGTCGCCTGCCGGTGCCGGATCGGCTGCCCGGCACGGCGGCTTGGTACACTCCGGCTCGCCGCCATTCCGATTCCCACGACAAAAACCATGAGCGCCACTCGCGAGCATCCGCCGCGCCAATCGTCGAGCCCGTCCAATCCGGTCGTGTTCGGCTGTCTGTCATTTACCTTCGGCGCGCCGCTGGTCGCGGCGCTCGTGTGGCCAAGCGTGATGCTGGTTGCATGGTCCGTGATCAACGGCCCGAAGTGGGAGACGCTCACACTCTGCGCGGGCATGGTGCTGTTGATCCTGGGCGCGTCGTTCTTCCTGGGCTATTTCCTGCCGGCGACGCTCGCGGGCGGCATCATGGGCGCGATCGGCACGCGCATCCGGCGGCGCTGGTTCGTGCTGCTGGGCACGATCGTCGGCACCGGTCTGATGGTCGGCTACGTGCTGCTGCAGTCCTATCTGCTGAACAACGGCGAAATCGGCGGGATCAACGGGATCGCGATACTCGATTCGATCGTGACATCGGCCGTGATGTCGCACTGGCTGCATCGAAGGCTCGAACGCGCGCACTCGAGTTGAAGCGGCGCGCCAGTGGGCGCCGTGCGTTCGACTGGTGACGGCCGGGACGATGGCGCGCACGAACGGACGAACCGACGTCATACGGCAACGCGCAGCCGGGGCGCGAGGTGCCCCCGGCGACTCGCCGCATGAAAGGCCAGGGGTGATGCGTGGCCGCTACGCCGCCGTCGCGGCGGCATCCGGTCAACGATAGACGAGATCGGCGCGGCGGTTCTGCGCCCACGAATCTTCATCGTGACCGAGCGCGACCGGCTTTTCCTTGCCGAGGCTGACCGCTTCGAGTTGCGTCGCCTGAACGCCCAGCGTTTCGAGCGCGCTCATCACAGCTTGCGACCGGCGCTGGCCGAGCGCGAGGTTGTATTCGGACGTGCCGCGCTCGTCGGTGTTGCCCTGGATCAGCACGCGGCGCGACGGGTGGTTGCGCAGGTAGTCGGCGTGCGACTGCAGCAGCGACTGGAATTCCGGCTTCACCGAGTACTGGTCGAAATCGAAATAGACGCTGCGCTTGGCGAGCGGGCTGTTCGGATTGTTCAGATCGTCGGTCGTCACCGTCGCGACCGCTTCGCTCGAGGGTGTCGGCGCCATGCCGGCATTCTCGGGCGTTTTCGCCGCGTGGTGACAACCCGCCAGCAGGGCGAAAGCTGTCAGGACCGCAAACCGGTTCGTTTTGTTCATTGTGCGTCTCCTGCGGTTGACTGCGAGGAAAGCGTCGTGCGTGCCCACCGGCAACGTCACGAATCCGGCCGAGACGGCACGAAAAGTGCCGGCTTCCGTGCGCCATGCGATGCGCTTTCGTCAGCCGGCGATGTGTCGTATGAAAGATCGTTTCGGACGGAACGCCGAATTCACGGCGCCGCTGCAACTAGATTAGGAAAAATGTCACAGCGTGACCAGTTTCTTCGTCTATTTCACGCAACAACGACGCAGGACGCATTCTTGCTTGCGCGAGTGCCGCAGGATCCGCCAGCGTGATGCGCGATTTCGGTGCGCGCGCATCGAGCCTGGCCGGGTCTTCAGAACTTGTGCCGCAACCCGAGCGCGACCACCAGCTGGTTGCTGCTGGCGGACGGCGTCATCGTCCAGACGGTCGCGTTGAACGCGGGATTGCCGTTGCCGCCGCTCACGCTTTGATAGACGGCTTCGAGATACGCGTCCGTGCGGGGCGAGAACGCATAGCCGGCCTGCGTGACCACGTGGTTCCATTTCGGGCGCGTCTGGCCGGTGCGCATGTCGAATCGGCCCATCGTGTAGGTGTACGCGGCGGACAGGCTGAACGCCGGCGTGACGAAGAAGCGGCCGTCCACCGTGAAATTGTCGAAGACCAGCGATTCGCCCTTCAACGGCGTGATGCCGCCGCCCTGGAGCACGCCGCTCACGCCGTCGGTGGCCGAGTGCGACCACGCGGCGCCGACCGAATGCAGGCCGAACGCATAGCGGCCGGCCATGGCCCAGATCTGCTGGTTGCCGCCGGTGATCGTCGCGGAGCCGTCGACCGTGCTCAGCGCGCCGTCCGGGTTCGGCGCGTTGCGGTCGCGGCTGATCTTCAGGTAACCGGCGCCGAGCTTCAGCGGTCCGTTCGCATAGCCGAGCCCCGCGCTCCATACCGCGTTGTTCGAGAACGCGCCGGCCGTGTTCGAGAACCCGTACAGCGCGCCGAACGTCAGCCCGCGATACGTCGCGCTCGTGTACTTCACCGCGTGATTGATGCGCAGGTTGCGGTTGGAGTCGTCGTTGTCGTACGGGTGCACCGCGAGGTTGCCGCCCCAGCCGGGGCCCGACGCGCCGAGCGGCGTCACGAAATCGAGGATCGAGTCGTACTGGCGGCCGAACGTGAGCGTGCCGGCCGTGCGCGAGCTCACGCCGACCCATGCCTGACGGCCGAACATGTCGACGCCTTTCTGCGACAGCTTGCCGTTCGTGCCCGAGAAGCCGTTTTCGAGCGCGAAGACCGCCGCCGTCCCGCCACCGAGATCCTCGCGGCCGCGCAGCCCCCAGCGCGATGCGTTCAATGCGCCGCTCGTCAGCGCGACGCTGCCGCTGCCCGGCGAACCGGCGCCTTGCGTACGCTGATGGGTGGCATAGGTGATCGACGTGTCGATCAGGCCGTACAGCGTCACGCTGCTCTGCGCGTGCGCGACGCACGGAATCAAGGCGGCCACGCAGGCGGCAATCGCGGTCGCGGGGAGTGCGACGGTGCGGTGGCCGCGCCGGACGGCATACGCCGCGGGAGCGCGCGCGCGGGCAGGCTGGCTGATTTTGTAGGAATACATAGGATTTTTTATCGTTGGTCTCCGGCCCGATCGCCGGTGGGTCGCGCCGGCGCCTGGCCGACGGATCGAGCGGCCATTATTGGAGATCGTGCGACTGTCTATTAAGGCGCTGCACAGGAAAGGTCCTCTGCGAAATCGCAGGGAATCGCAGCCTCACAGCGCAGCCGGAGTGCGGCCCGCGCACGGGATACATGCGCGGATGTGTGTGCGTGTTGGCGACGGGCAAGCGGCAGCGCGGTTCGGCGCCGCCGCGCCGATACGCGGCACGAACCGCGCTTCGAGCGCGCCCGCGGAAAGCGCCGGCCGCAGCCGGACGGCCACGCGCGGCAGCGACGCAAGCGGGTTGCGCACGCAAACGATCGCGTCGCGGCATCGCGCGGATCATGGGTTGCCGGAGGAACGCAGGATGTATTTATGACGCACGCCGGCACAACCGGCAAATTTTTCCGCTGACGGCAATCATCGACCAAGCGGCGGCCGAACGGCGGCGCGTTCGTAGCGGGAGTCTCCCCGCGCCGCCGCAACCGGCCCGGCGACTACGTAATGCGCGACTTTTTCACCCGCGAGCGTTCGGCACAATGGACCATTGCGCGTGGCTCGCCTGCCGCTGTGCCGGCCCGTCACGCATGCCGCGGGAGAACGGACATGGTGTTGATGGCAGTGGGCGGGGGCGGGCCGGTCAGCGTGCCGCAGCCGCAGAATGACGACGATCCGGCGCCGAAGAACGGGACCGGCGGCGCCCCGCCGGCCCAGACGCCGGAACAGCAGGCCCTCGCGGCCGCGCAGGCCGAGACGCAGCGGCTGCTCCAACTCGCCCAGGCCGAGATGGCGACGCTCAAGCGCCTGCACGACCAGGGCGCGTCGCAAGCCGACCTCGACAACCAGGTGAAGAAGGCCGAAACCGCATGGGGCGCGGTGCAGGCAGCCGTCGAGAACCAGATGCGCGTCGCGGCCGACGGCGGCGGCGACACGAACAAGGCGATCGCCGGCGTGGCCTCGGATCTGCGCAATGCGTCGCCGAAGGATCCGGTGCTCGGCTCGGTGCTCGACGATGCGCAGAAGGCGGTGTCGGCCGAATCGGCGCCCGAGCGGGCGACCAACGTGAAGGCGTTCCAGTTCGCGATGGCGTGGCAGAAGGACCAGGACGCGAACGCCGACGTGCAGCGGTACGACGCGTTGCCGGGCGGCGTCCGGCGCGCGGATCCCGACATCGGCGCGCAACTGCGCGATGCCGCCGGCACCGCCGACACGAATGCCAACAACGCGTACACCGCGCTCACCACCGCGTTGCGCCACGAATACAGCACGTCGGCCGCGACACTGCGACTGAACAACGCGAAGGCCGATTACGCGGCGTGGCAGAAGGAGCCGGGCGGGCTGCGCCGCGCCGACGAGGCCGACATCACGCGGGAGCTGTCGCAGGCGCAAAGCCAGTACGACAAGGTCGTGACGGGCGGCGACGACACCGCGCTGACCTACGTGACGGCCGACGAGCAGAAGCAGGTCGTCGCGTCGGTGAAGCAGAATCACGACGGCATGTGGTACACCGGCCTCGTCGATGCGCTGGGCGAGCAGAGCCAGCTCAAGCGCACGATCGCGACGATCAATCCCGACGATCCGTCGCTGTCGCCGCAGATGAAGCAGCTCGCGCAATCCGATCCGGTCACGTTTGCGCTGCTGCAGGACACCGGTGTGAGCGTCGATCCGAACGACCCGAAGCTGTCGACGCAGGAGAAGGCGCTCGCGCAGCAGAATCCGCTCGCGGAAGCGTTCGTCAAGATGACGGGTATCAAGGTCAACCCGGACGGGCTGAGCGATGCGGACGCGAAGGCGCTGAACGCGAAGATCGACCAGGCGGGCGGCGTGTTCGCGTATGCGATGGCGCAGGCTCAGGTGCAGAAGAACAATCCCGGTTATCAGCAGGTCCAGACGTTGCTCGCGGCGGCCCCCGAGGTGCGGCTCCAGTACACGAAGCAACAGGTCTCGCAACTGATGCAGGGCCCGGACAGCAATCCCGGCGCGGCGCTCCAGGTGCTCAAGACCAACATGGACGCGTCGTTCTCGCTGGACGAGCGCCAGGCGCTCTGGACGCAGGCGGGGCAGCCGCATTTCAACGCGAGCTTCATCCATTCGCAGATCGATCCGCTGATGCAGAAGCCCGATTCGCAGGCGACGGATCAGGCGAGCATGCAGGCGCGTGCCGACGGCAGGATGAATGCCGACAAGGCCGGCAAGTGGATGCAGGACATCCTCGCCAATGCGCCGCCCGAATTCGCGGGCGTCGTGCTCGATACCGTCGAGAAGGATTTCGGCAACAAGTGGACGCAGTCGAACACGGGCACGCCGCAGCCCTACGGCGACGGCATCGAGTTCTACAAGGGGCTCAGCACCGCGGTCGGGCTCGCCGACCAGCAGCCGACCGAGAGCGGCGTGCCCGTGCAGCGCGAGGACGACGTCGCGAACTGGCTGCTCGACGACAAGGGCAACGCGAAGACGCTGATCTACACGCTGCGCGGCAGCGACACCGGCTACGGGTTCGACGGCGTGCGTCAGGCGCTGTCGTCGGGCGTCGATCCGGCGTTGTCGAAGTCGCTGCTGTCGAAGATGCAGAACGACGACCGGTTCCGCTCGGGTTTCGCGAACGACTTCCAGCTGCGTTACGACCAGGGCATCAAGAATGCCCAGAACAAGCAGCAGAAGGAAACCGCCAACGCCAGCTACAAACTGTTCCAGGCCGATCCTGACAAGCAGCTGAAGGCGTATTTCGACGACTTCCAGAAGAACTTCGGCGACAAGTCCTACACGTTCACGACCGGCTCCGACCAGATGACGAACTTCGTCGGCGCGGGGCTCGGGCTTCAGCCGGACGACCCCGGCGCCGTGCCGACCGACCGGAACGACGTGCCGTCGATGGCGCAGCTCGAGCAACTGATCGTGAGCAGCGGTCAGCTCCCGAACGGTACGGCCGTCAACAGCCGCTCGCTGTACGCGCAGAACTCGGCCGCGACGCAGATGATCCAGGCCGTCGTCGACCAGATCCGCAAGGTCGGCGGCGATCATGCCGTGGTGTCGCTGGTGCCCATCTACTACGTGTCGAAGGGAACGGGTACCGCGCCGAGCGCACTGTTCAAGGTGCAGGTCGAGGGCCATCCGGACCAGTACAAGCTGATCGACGATCGCGGCTGGAAGTACGACACCGTCGACGACTACCAGCACAACAACGCGCTGTCCGACGACGGCAAGCTGTACGTGCCGAAGAGCCTGACGACCGATTCGGCGACCGGCGATTTCTCGCAGTACGAATCGATCGACGCGCACAAGACGGAGTGGTATCAGCACGTCGAACACTACGTCGAGATGGGCACCGGCATTCTCGCGGCGGCTGGTGGCGCCGTGCTGGTCGCGAGCGGCATCGGCGCGCCGGTCGGCGGCCTGCTGCTCGGCGCCGCGTGGACGGCGGTCGGCGCGGGCATGGCCGTCGGCGTGCCGGCTGCAATCGCCGACCTGAAGAACCTGAGCGATCACGGCCAGTCGACCGGCTTCGGCAACGCACAGGCGCGCGGCGACTGGATCAGCCTGATCGGCAGCGGCGCGGGCATCGCGGGCGGCGGTCTCGGCGTGGCGGCGAAGTCGCTCGCGGAGGCCTCGTCGCTGCTGCGTACGACGGGGCAGGTGTCGGACCTGCTCACGGTAGCTTCGCGCGGCGACGGCGTCGCCGCCGACATGGCCGGTCTCGGCCGTTTCACGCAGGAAGCCGACGCGTTCCAGTCGCTCGCGCAGACGACGGGCCGCACGTCCGGCGTGCTCAATGTGTCGGGCGGCGTGGTCGGCGGCTACCAGATGCTCGACCAGGGTGCGTCGCTGGTGAAGAACTGGGACGCATTGTCCGAATCCGACCGCGCGCAGCAGTTGCTGAACCTCGGCATCGGCGTCGCGCAGATGGGGCTCGGCTCGCACACGCTGATGGAGCGGCCGATCCGCGCGATCACGAAGACGCCCGCGCCGCCGACGATCCCGCGGCCGGTCGCGTTCGACGTCGCGAACGCGATGTTCGCCAACGGGCTGGCGAACCAGCGTCTCGCGGTCGGCGAGATCGGCAACCCGTGGCAGCACGCGGAGGACCAGGCGCACAGTTTCGGCGAGCCGGCTGACGACGGCGGCACGGTCGCGCCGGCCGACAAGGGGCTGCGGGCGCGCTTCTCCGATTGGCTGCGCGCGCGCCGAATGCAGGGCACGCCGGACGACGACGCGATCGCGTTGCGGCTCGCGCCCGACGGTGAACCGATCGACGGCGCGGCGACGCCGGCCGTCGCCGACGCACTGGCGGGCGAGGGTGCGTCGCCGCCGGCCAAAGCCGGCGTGCCGGCCAACGGCGCGCACCCCGCGTCGTGGGAGATTCCCGCGCGCATCGCGGCCGATCGCGCGATGCTGAGCGAAGTAGTCGGGCGGATCCTCCAGAGCGGCAATCGGCTCGAGGACGTCGAGTACTACGTGTATGCGCTGGAGGACGCCGAAGGCAACGTGCGCAACCCCGAGGAGGACGGGCTGCCCGCGACCGAAAAGGGCAACCTGCTCGACGACATGAACGCGGCGAAGGCGGACGAGCGGCGCGCGCAGGCGGCCGACGATGCGCCGGCGCGCGTGGCCGCCGCGCCGGATGAGGACGGCACGATCGGCGTGACACGCTACACGACGTACCACGACGCGCTGATGGTCGGCGCCGACGGCGTCGCGGGGGGCCGCTACCGGATCGCGCTGGTCGATCAGCGAGCGCTCGCCGCGGACGGCACGGTGCCGCCCGAAGCGGTCGTCGGCCATGTCGGGCTGACCGACGCCGGCGATGCGTTCATGCTGTCGATGAACGATGCGTACGACCGCACGCTGCGCGTGGTGTACCCGCGCGGCTTCGATCCGCAGAAGCCGCTGATTCGCAGCGAGGACGGCCGGCGCGTCGACGTGATCAACGCGCCGTTCGGCATGAGCGAAACGCAGTGGGCCGCCTATCCGCGCCGCGAGGCCGACCTCGCGATCTATTCGAACCACGCGGGCCAGCCGGAGAACCGGCTGCCGCCGGGCGAGCGGCCGTTGATGCCGGTGCCGCCCGGTTACTTCGCCGTGTACGCGCACGCGTGGGCCGATGCATTCGCGAGCGCGACCGGCAAGGCGATGAGCGCGGAAGACATGGCCGAGATGGTGCGTCAGAGCGGCTGGGACGGCAAATCGCCGGTGATCCTCTATGCGTGCGGCGCCGGCTCGCGCGTGAGTCCGCTCGCGCAATTGCTCGCAAACGTGCTGGGCGTCGACGTGTACGGCGCAAGCGGCTTCGTCGCATGGCGTTCGCCGCGCTATCGCAGCGACGGCAGTCCCGATTCCGGTTATACGAGCGGCATCCTGATCGAGCCCGGTGCGCCCGATCGGGACGGCGTGCCGGACCATTCGGTCAGCAGCGGACCGCGTACCTACCGGTTCTCGCCGGCGCTGGCGGTCATCGACCAGGGCGCGCATCCGGTCAACTGGAGCGGCGTCGCGCCGCGCCCGGTGTCGAATCAGTGGGGCGGCAGCGCGACGGCGGGCGACGTGCGGGTGCCGCTCGGCGTGTACGTGTGGCGCATGTTGACCAAACGCGGGTCGATCATCAATCCGCGCAGCGGCCGCGCCGCCAGCGCGCTCGAGATGACGCACGCGCTGGAGGATCTGGCGTGGAAGGGCTACACGCCGGGCACGCCGATCGCGCTGGATGGGCCGCGCAGCGGCGCCAATCCCGAGTTGCTGCAGGAGTTCGCGGACTTGATCCAGGCGCCGGTATTCGGCCGGCTGGGCGACGACGATGCGGCCGGTTGGTGGCGCGCGCTGCCCAATCCGAACCGCCGGCTCGCGCGCTTCCAGATCGAACCCGACGTGAACGGCAAGTTCTCGCCGGGCCGCGCGCAGCCGGTTCGCGTCAATCCGCTGGAACTGCGGCCCGTGCCGGGGTCGAGTGTCGTGAACCTGCTCGGCCACGCGACCGCGCGGCAGTTCCTGAAGGTGTCGGGTTTCGATATCGTCGAATCGCATGGCACGAAGCCGAGCGACGTCAGCTGGGACAGCTCGATCGCCATCATGAATGGCAAGACGATCGCGCCGAAGGAGTTCGCGCGCAGGCTGCTGGAGGATCCCGCCTATACGGAAGGCAACGGCGTACTGCTGACGGGCTGCTATCTCGCCTCCGGCGGTTATTCGTTTGCGCAGGAGCTCGCGTATGAGCTGCAGGTGCCGGTGATCGCGTCGATGTCGTCCAACTCGGTGCGCGGCACCGGTGCGCTGGAAATCTATCCGCTCGACGACGATATCGGCGTGCCGGCGCACGATCCCGACGTCGCGACGCGGCTCTATCTACATGTGCCCGAGGCGCCCGATGCCAGCGACCCGCCGATGGTGTTCGCGCAGCGCGGCGGACCGCCGCTGCGCCCGCTCGCGCATGACGATGCGCCGGTCGAACCGGTGCGTCCGATCGAAGCGCAGATCGATCCGGACGCGGACAGCGGGCGGCGCGGCGCCGGCGCTGCGCCGGGCGATGCCGGCCGGCACGGCGTGACGCCCGGCGAGCCCGCGCATCCGCGGCTCGCGCCCGAGCCGGACGCGGGCGAACCGCCCGTGTACGAGCCGGCCCCGCTCGTGGAGGTCGGGCCGGGGCAGATCTTCACGGCGGACGAGTGGGCCGCACGCGTCGAGCAGGTCGCCGAAGCCGAGGCCGACGACGCCCTGTCGGGGAAAACGCAGAAAATCTATCCAAAGACCAGCCGCGTCTATACGGACCGCAAGATCGCCAACGGTGGCGTGGTCACGACGACGATCCACGGCGACTCGGTGCTGCAGCCCGGGTTCGACGACGTGACCGGCGTCGACGCGACGCAGCATCCCGAATTCCTGCGTCCGGCCGACACGCTGCTGATGCCGCCCGACGATCCGCTGCATCCGATCGGCACGCGCGGGCTGATGTCGCCGCCCGGTCATCATGTGGTGTTCGGACACGGGATGTCGGCCGACGCGATGCTCGGCCCGGAAGGCCGGCCGCTCACGCCGGACGAGGTGGCCGAGCGCGTCGCGCCGCATCTCGAGCCGGGGCAGGACGTCACGCTGTATTCGTGCTTCGGCGGGTCGAACAAGCACGATCCGCTGCGCGTGGCGCCGGGCCGGGTGCGGGCCGCGAGCACGACGTTCGCGGCGGCGCTCGCCCAGCGTCTGTCCGAGATCACCGGACGGCCGATATCGGTCTGGGCGCCGCCGGACATCCTGCTCGTGGAACCCGACGGTTCGGCCACCGTGCGCGGAACGCGACTGACGGGGCAGGTCGACAAGGATCGTCTGCCGATGCAAAGCTTCCGCGGCGACCCGGCGCGCGCGGGCCGCCCGGCGCTCCCGGCAGGGCCGCACGCGGAACCGGCGCCGACGACCACCCGCACCGCGTCGCGTCCGATCGCGGATCCGCCGCCGCGTCCCACGGTGCCGCGCGTGGCCGATCCGACGTTTGCCGATCCCGACTACGACTTCACCGCGATTCCGGACGACACGTTCGAATCGGTCACGCTCGACCATCCGTTCCGCACCGCGCTGACCGACCGGCCGGGCGTGATCGACGACGCCGCGCGCGTCACGCAACCCGGCGGCACCGTGAGCCAGCACTGGCCGAGCTATTTCCTCGACGGCGCCGAACCGACCCGCGTGATCGACGACGTGATGCAGGCGTTCGACGCGGCCGGGCTGACCGACCTGCGCGTCGAATTCGTGACGCGCGACGGCAGCGTCGAACTCGGCAGCGGTACCGATTTCGGCGCGCTCGATCCCGAGGCGGGCTGGTTCCGGTTCAGCGGGAAGGTGCCCGACACACCGGCGGCGGCCGCCACGCACGCGCCGGGACGCGCGGGTGCCGATGCCCCGCTCGCGTTGCCGGAAGGCGCGCGGACGGTCGCGCACGACGAACTCGCGCACGCACTCGATGCCGCGCAAACCGGGCCGCGCAATCACGCATACGTGCCGACCGAAGCGTTGCCGGACGCCACCGCGTTCGCACAGGGCGAGCTGACGCCGCAGGAGCGCGTCGCGGCGAGCGCCACCGCGCACCTGGCTGCCGTCGACGCGGCCGCACCGAGCGACGTCGTGCTGCTGTCGACGCTCGGCCACGATCCGGCGAGCGCGCTGCGCATCACCACGCCCGACGGCGGCGAGCTGTACAAGCCGGCCGGCGTCGACATGTATGTCGTGCGAACCCGCGATCCGGCGACCGGCGACGTGTCGTACCGGCTCGCCGGCGTCGATCGTTCGGGCTTGCCGGAAGGGTATACGGCCGTGCATGCCGGCGGAACGCGTGCGGTGGGCGCGGTCGACGGCAGCCCGACGTGGCCGATGATCGGACCGGCCGGGCCGGCCGGCCGTCTCGCGAGCGCGTCGGGCGACCCGTCGGGCTCGACGACGCCTGCCGCCGTGCCCGGTCGTTCGGCCGGGCCTGCCACGCCAGAAAGTACCGCCGTGGCCGACGCGCAACAGGCGCGTGCCGCGTCATGGCTCGATACGCTCGGCCGCCGCACGCTCACGCGAATCGACGGCCGGCATGCGCCGACGCTGGACGGGCTCGCGCGCCAGCTCGGCCCCAACGCGCATGTGCTGATCACGTCTCATGCCGAGCCGCCCGCCGGGAGCGACGAACATCCGGCACCGACATTCGTCGCCGTGCTCGAGACCGACGCGAACGGCGCGCTCGGCCCGGTGCGGATGCTGGACGGCAAGCGCGTGCCGCACGCGCTGACCAAGGCGCTGGAGTACGCCGGCAGCGGCGGCCGACGTGCACGCGGCAAGTACGATTTCTTCGTATCGCCGGTCGCGCACGACGAACTCGTGCGGTTCGGCGGCCCGTCGAAGATCGAGACGCCGGACGGCAAGACGTCGTGGCCGGTGACGACGTCGGGCCACCCGGTCGAGCAGACGCTCGCCGCCGATGTGTCGAAGCTGCAGGACGCGCCCGTTTTCAAGCGGCCGCGCCAGGCGGTGCGCGCGGTGTCCGGCGAGCAACGCTGGATCCACGTGGTCGACGACGAGACGGGCAAGGTGCTCGGCCATGCGGAACGCAACACGAACCACGAGTGGAAGTACTTCGAGAAGGCGTCGCTCGGCGATACCGAGATTCCCGAGCAGGATCTGCGCACGGTGTTCCGCCGTCGCCGCCGGGGCGGCATTCCGGTCGGCCGGTCGCCGCGCCGCGGCATCCGCTTCGTCGTCAGCGACGTGACGCCCGCGACCGTCGAGCGGATCGGCGGCTTCCGGCCGGCGAAGGAGACGCCGGCCGTCGAGAAGAAGCCGTTCCGCTCGGCCGGCGACCTGTTCCAGTCGATCGTGCCGGTGCGCCGGCCGCTCGCGCGGGCGGAAGAGGGTGACGACGCGAACGCCGGGCCGCCGCCGCCGGTCGATCCGCATCTGTTGCCGTCGGACAAGTCCGCGCTCAACGCGGTCGACTTCAGCGGCAACAGCGTGTCGCACCTGCTGAGCGCGATCCGCAACGGCGCGCTCGACGGCGGCCGCCACGTGATCTACGTGTTCAGGACCGACGGAGCGGTGGCCGAGGCGCTCGGCGACCCGCTCGGCCTGATCGCCGAGCGCAACGGCGAGATGCGCTGGTTCGACAAGATCCCGCAGGCCAACAACCTGCACCATCCGGGCGTGCCGCTCGACGAAATGCCGATCGGCAACGATCGCTTCGGGACGGACGTGCATTTCCTGCTCACGCAACTGTCGCCGCGCGATTTCCTGAACAGCGCGCGGCCGACCCGCGTCGCCGCGCTCGAAGCGCGCGCGAAGGCGCTGCACGATCAATGGAAGGATGCCGAAGCACGCAGCCTGAATTCCGCGCCGTTCCGCGCGCTCGCGGCCCGCACGCGGCATGGCTACAACGAGGTGCTCGGTGACCTGCGGCGCTTGCGACGCAACGGCGCCGCGCCCGCGCCGCTGTCGATCGAACCGTATCAACCGGGCTTGTCGGCGGCCACCGTGGTTCAGTTCGGCCTGCGCAACGGCGCGGCGAAGCCCGAGCAGTATTTCGCGACGCACGAGCAGATCGAGGCGTACAACAAGCAGGCGCAGCGGACGGGCAACGTGAACCTCGTGCTGAAGGGCGAGCCGCAGGCCGTGATGGTCGACGTGGGCATGTGGCGGACGCTGCTCAACAAGCTGTATGTCGCGCGCGACGTGTCGACGTCGGCGTCGCGCTTCCTGCCGGTGCCGGGCAAGCTGCGCGCGCACACGCGCAATCTGGGCGCGGCGACCGTCGCCGACAAGCGGATCCGGCAGATCTTCACGCGCTCGAACGAGGCGTTGCAGGACCGCATGGTGCCGATGGCGCGCTCGTTCTCGCTGAGCGACGATCCGGCGCTGATGGGTGCGCTCGTCGAGCGGTACGGCGGCGTGATGCCGGTCGTCACGCTCGTGATCGATCCGCATTCGCTCGCCGCGGTGCTCGGCAAGGCGCACGATCCCGACTTCCTGCGCGCGGTGCGTGCGCTCGGCGACCAGAAGAACGCGGTGTTCGACGGCGAGAACGGGATGATCCATCCCGCGCCCGACTCGGACGGCACGGCGCTCGCGCTCGACGATCTCGCGCATCTGCATCGCTGGCTCGACGAGGCCGCGCGGACCGGCTTCGCGATCCGGCTCGAGACCGCGCCGTCGCGCGCGCTCGTGTCCGGCGCCGACTACCGGTTCCAGTCGGGCACCAACGACACGTATCACGACTACGTGCGGGTCATGAGCGCGCTCGAAAGCTGGTCGAACGCGCATCCCGATACCACGGCGCCGAACGTGATGCTCACGTTCCACGGCTGGGACGCGGTGCCCGAATCGGTGCCGGGCGGCGGCCACGAGAAGCTGCTGCGCGCGGTGCTCGAGCGCCAGGGGCTCGAATGGGTGCACATGGGGCTGTCGTACGGCACGCACGGCGCCGACTTCGTCGGCAACCAGGATCTCACCGGCGCGCTCGCGAAGCTGATCGTCGAAAACCGCAACCGGCCCGACATCATCGATCGCCTGCATGGCGCCGACGCGCTGACGCGCGTGTTCGAGCGCGTCGACCGGCAGACGCTCGCGAACCAGCATCAGCTGCTGTTCGCGGAGGTCGAGCGGATCGGCATCGCGGACGGGATGACGCCCGCCGAGGTGGCCGCGCTGCGCCAGAAGCTCTATGAAGGCAACACGACCGTGTGGCTGAACCAGGCGCGCAAGGCGACGATCGAGCATGCGACGACGCTGTGGGATGCCGACGGCAACGCGCCGCGCACCAGGACGGACAAGGGCGCCCGCACGTTCGGCGGGCGCTGGCTGGCCGACTACGGCGGCAACGTGCCCGACCGCGTGACGACCGGCAAGCGGCCGTCCGCCGCCGACCCGCGCGAACATTGGAACGCGGTCGTGCATGATCCGGTGCTGATCAACGACGGCACCAAGCCGATCGGTGCGAGCCGCCGCGAAGCGGCCCAGCTCGCGAAGATCGACATTCCCGATGAGAAACGCGCGCAGGCGGAACTGCATGCGCTGCGGGTGCACGACGAACCGATCGGCGAGAACACGCCGCCGCCTTCGAAGCGGCGGATCGCCGGCGACATCACCGCGGCCACGTTGACCGGCGGCGCCGGCGCGGGCGTGCTCGTCGCGGTCGGCCGCGAATCGGTGCGTACCGCGACGAATTCGCTGTATGCGGGGCTGCGGGTCGGCCGGGTGTTCCAGGCGCTGCATCACGGCGCGGTGGCCAGCCTGAAGAATGGTGATCCGCGCGTGTTCGACCGCGTCGTCGACCGGCTCGTGCGCGGGCTGCAGGCGCAACTGAAGGCGAACGGCTTCGACGTGACCGCGCGCGGCACGCAGTTGGAGCAGATCGCGCACGAAGGCAAGGCGATGGCCGCGCAGCTTCGCGCGCTGAACAACGACGGGATGCTGTCGTTCGACGACACCGTCGCGCATACGAAGGCGATCGCCGCCGACATGCTCGCGCAGATGCAGGGCGTGGTCGGCGGGACGTCGCTGAAACTGCTGCACCACGGCAGCCCGCGGCATTCGATTGGGCGGATCGGCCGCGTGCTGGCGCTGGGCGGCTACGGCGGCTCGATCACGATGAATGCGAGCCGGGCGATCGCGCACGGCGACCTGCTGGCCGGCGGACAGGCGATCGGCGGCGCGTTCAGCGCCGTCTACACCGGCATCGTTTACAAGGGCAGCCTGCGCGGCGTGAACGCCGAGAACCGCAGTCAACTGGCACGGATCGCGAGCGCGACCGGCGACTACCTGACGTCGGCGGTCGGTATCGCAACCGGGGCCCATACCGCGCTGACCGGGGATCCGATGACCGGCTCGCTGATCGCGACGTCCGGCGCGCTGCTCGGTGCCGGGCGGCTGCATTCGCATTTCCCGAATGCAACGCCGTGGATGGAGCGCTTGCCGACCGGCATCGCGCTGGCGCCGGTCGCGATCTTCGGGATCATGCAGGGGATCAGCCTGTACACGTCGGCGACCGCGCCGGACGACCAGCACAACCAGCACAAGCCGCCGGGTTCGGCGCCGCAACCGTCGGGCTCGAATGCGGGAACGCCGGCGCCGGGCGCATCGTTCGCGCCGTCGCCCGGCGCGACGACCGCGCCGGCGCAGCCGACTGCGTCCGCGACGCCGTCGGTCTCGGCCTCGGCGACTTCAACGGCCGGCGCGCAGCCGTCGACTGCGCCATCGCAGCCGGCGCAGGCCCCGACGAACTCGCCGAGCCCGACGCCAACACCGCTGACGGTGAGCGTGGTGGCCGGCGATTCGTTGTGGACGATCGCCGAACGTCACGAAGGATCGCTGCTTGCCGCCGCCCATGTGCCGGCCGACGAACAGCAGCGGATGTCCGACGGTCAGCGGATCAACGTCGCGCTCAACGAGATCCTGCAGCTCAACCGGAACCTGGCGGGCAATCCGGGCGAGATCGCGCCGGGGCAGCAGGTCATCGTCGGGTGAGTACAGTGCGGCGAAGGCCGGCCCTCAGCATCGGCGGGTCAGCCTTCGCGCTTGCGCTGCGGGAGCACCCAGAGCATGCGTCCAACGGCCTCGGCCTGGTTGCGCGAATGGGTCTTCTCGTAGATCGCGCGCAACTGGGTGCGAATGGTCGTGAGCGCCACGCCGGTGTTCGCCGCGCATTCGTCCGGCGTCTTGCCGCAGAGCAGCGCTTCCGCAACGGCCGCTTCGGCGCTCGACAAGCCGAACGCCTGTCGCAACTGTTGCGCGACGACGAGCGGCGCCGCGCTGCGTTGCCTGACCGTGATCAGCATCGTCGCGTCGCCGAAGGTCGCCTGTAGCGCCTGCCCCGACAATGGCGCGATGCCGAGAAAGATTTCATGCGCATCGCTCAGGGTGCTGGACAGCGCAAGGCTCTCGCTCTTGCGCGTCTTCGCGACGCGGCCCAGCGCTGCCTTCAGCGCATCGTTCTGCGGCGCTCCCGCGGCGCTCAGGCACCCGTGCTCGAGCTTGAGGCAGGTCGTCGCGCGCAGCATCGATTCGGCCGCGCGATTGACGAATACCACGTGCGAATGCCTGTCGAGCGCGAAGACGGACAAGCCCAGTTCCTCCATCAGTTCGCCACCGAGCATGGCGTCGCGATGCAGTATGCGCGCGTCCTGCCACAGGTTGATCGAGCGTTGCAGATGTCCCGCCATGCCCGCCAGCGTCGCGCGCTCCTCGGACGAATAGGGCGATCGGCCGTGGGCGCGCAGCAAGCCGAGCAGAATGTCGTCGCTGCCCGGACGCGCGAGGCGCACCCCCATCAGATAGCGAATGCCCGACGGAATCTGGTAGTCCTGAAAGAACTCGCTGCGTTCGACATCGCGCTCGCTCAGATGATCCTGGCAGCACACGAATTCGCCGAGCCGCGCATTTTCGACAAAACCGCGGCGCGGGTCGAGCGCGCCATAGTACTGGTCGTAGAGTGCGACGATGCCGTCCAGCTCGGCGCGCGGCGAATAGATCGAGAACTTCGGCGCGTTGCGGGCGGTATCCCAGCCGAACATGTGAAAAACGTTTGCGCCGAGTGATTCGGATACCTGATGGAATATCTCGAGAAAACCGTCTGGATGCAGCGCGGCCTCATAGAGGTCGCCGATAAGTTGGTCCCGTTGCATGCGTACCCCCGGCGGATCGCGATCTTGGTCTTCGTATAGGGTGCTTTTGTATGACGATATCCGTTCGAATACCGAATTTTTTTCAGGCTAACACAGCTGAATTGCATTCAGGGTCGCATTGTTTCGCGATTTTCATTCACCTGAATGATGAACACAAAAAACGCCTTTGCGAGAATCCCCGTCGACCAGCGTGCATGCGCGGTGCGTAGCGCACCTGACAACCAGAAGACTCTCGGGGAAAAGCAATGAAACTCAAACCTGTCGTGTCCGGTATTGCAGCGCTTGTGCTGTCAGCTTGCGGAGGCGGAGGCAGTTCGTCCTCGTCGCCTCCCGAGCCTGCCGCACAGACGGTCAGCGGTGTCGCGGCGGCCGGCGCGGCGATGCAGGGCGCGACCGTGAAACTGATCGACGCGACCGGCAAATCGGTGGACTGTCCGGCCGATGCCGCGACCGGCGCGTTTCACTGCACCGTGACCGGCTTGACCGCGCCCTTCGCGTTGTCCGCGTACGGCAACGTCGCCGATTCGCAAGCGACCCTGATCGCGCTCAGTGCGACCGGCGGCACGCAGACGATCAACATCACGCCGATCACGAACGCGATCGCCGCGACGATCGTCGGCGACAACCCGACGAAGTTGCTGGGGGACAGCGGGCTGCTGCAAAGCAAGGTCACCGCTCAGGCCGTCGCCGGCACGGTGCAGGCCTATTCGGCGGTGCTGGCCGACGTGCTGGCCGCGACCGGCAACACGGGCGTCGACCTGATTTCCGGGCCGTTGACCGCGGGTGCACCGGGACTCGACCGACTGCTCGACCAGGTGAAGATCAACGTATTGCCGAACGGCGGCGTGCAGATCAGTTCGGTCGCGGGCGCGTCCAGCGATACGCCCGTGCAGCTCGAGCTCGCTCCCGGCGTCGCGCCGCAGGCCAGCGACAAGGCGAGCCTGCCGGCCGCCGCGACGATCGGTGGCGTGGCGGTGTCGAATCTGCCGAGCGCCAGCGATCTGGCTGGATTGCAGAGCGCGCTCAACCAGTGCTTCGCCGGCTCGACCGGCGCTGCGCGCGCGGACGGCAAGGTGCCGGCGTGCGGGCTGATCTTCGTCGATGACGTCGCGTCGGGCGCGTTGAACACCGGTGTGCCCACTGCCTATCTCAACAACGGAATGTCGGTCGACCAGGAGTTCGGCGCTCCGGCCGGCGGCGGCACGCCGGGCCTCGTCGCCGACGATGCGATGAACAACGCAAGCTTCAGCCTGCCGGAAGTGATCCGCGTCGTCGCCGGCGATACGATGTGGGTGAAGCTCGCGTGGACGCGCACCGACGGCATTCGCGACGGCATGCAGCAGCATGTGCAGCTCGCCGTCCGGGCGGCCAGTCTCGCGAGCGGCGATACGGGCTGGCGCGTCGTCGGCAATCAGCGCGCGGTGCTAAGCAAGGTGAACGCGAACGCGCAGAAGTGGGACTGGCTGAATCCGGCCAACCCGATGACCGGCACCAACGCGTTCATCGATTCGCTGAACCTGCAGGTAGGAACCGTCGATGCGGCGGGCGCACCGGTGGACTTCGCGATCGTCAACGGCCCCGGGTTGCGCCATGGCGTGTTCCTGCAGCCGTCGAGCGGCACCTGCGATACGCTGAACATCCGCGCGCAGATTGCAAGCGGGCAGACACCGGCTCAGCTTGCCGCGCTGTTGAAGTCGCCCCAGTGCCGCAATAATTACCGCCTGGCGGGCGTCGCACAGGACCCGGCCAACCAGGGTCTGCTTTCGTGGCCGGGCGATGCGCCGCGCAACAATACCGCATGGGCGAAGCCGCAACTGAGCGCCGCCGAGCTCGCCGACATCAAACCATTCAGCGCGTACACGATCGACGTTTACCAGAACGGCGACACCGCGACGCCGAAATTGCACTATACGGTCCGGCTGCGCACGCCGTCGCCGTTGCCCGATGCGTTGCGCCAGTACGCATGGCACGACGTGGCGCAGTCGACCCGCGACGCGCTGACGCCGGGCAGCGCCGGCACCTTTGCGGGCGGCGCGACGTTCCCGTTGAGCTGGACGTCGAAAGCGGGGCTGCCGTTCGTCAAGCGAGGCAACGTGCAGATTCGCGCAACCGCGGCAGGACAGACGTCGCCGATGTTCGTCAACGGCTCCGCGCGCGCGTTGCCGGTGCAGCCGGGCGCCGCGATCAAGCTCGACGTGCCGGGTGATCAGGGCGCGGCGTTTCCGTCGGTGGCCGGCTGGACGGGGAGCACCGACTTCTCGTTCGTGAACCTGAGCTGGTCGGATACGGGCGACATGCTCTTCTCCGAATCGCTCGAATACGATCGGTGACGGGCATCTTGCCGAGTACGGCCGGTGAGTAGTCGTCCGGCGGAACGGTTCGCCGTTCCGCCGGCTTGTTGTTGTCACGGCGTGGGCGTGGGCGCGCGAATCACGATTTCGTCCGCGTCGATATCGTCGGAAAGCGGCGGCACGGGCAGGATGTCGCGCAGCGCATGCGCGATCCCTCCGGCTCCATCCCGCACCGCGCTGCTTTCTTGACGTGTCGCCGGTCCTCGCCCGTTTCGTCGCAGGACCACGAACGCAAGGGAAGGGCGGCAACCGTGAAGCGCAGCCCGACGACTCACCAGAACCCGAATTGTTGACAGCGCCGCCAGAGCGTCGGTTGCGCGCAAACGTCCCCGTGTCCCACCAAATTTATCCAACCACGCCATTCACGCGCGCGGCGCGCTTACGTCCAACTCAGGGCAGGCTCAATTCATCCAGGAGAAATCGATGACGACAATTTCCACCTCGGGCGGCGAATTCGAGTTCGCCGTGTATGCCCCTTACAACTCGAGCCCGGACGAACCCGTGGGCGGGCGCATCAATGTGGGCGTCGATACGGCACTCTGGTTCCGCGCCGACCGGGACAGCGACAACGTGCGGCTGGTCCAGCTGATCCGGCCGCAGGGACAGTGGATCAACGATCGCGAACGGGAGCGCGCGGCGAACGGCTGGTCACTCGATTCCAACAGCGTGTCGCCCTGGTACGGCACCAATGATCTGGGCGTGCCCCGGCCAAGCGATCTGACGCCGCACATCACGCCGCAGTTGCGTGACTGGATCAAGCAGAGCGGCGTCCAGACGTTGTCGGGCGCGGGCTCCCGGCGCGGCAAGGGCTACCAGCGCGCGTGGATCATCGATACGCCCCGGCACATGGCGGCGCGGGTCGGCGAACTGGTGCAGGTGCGGCTCGTGACGATCGCGGTGGATGTGCAGCACAGCGCCTATCTGGGCGGCGTCGAGTGGGGCTTCAATCTGTCGGAGGCGGGCGTGGTGACGGTGGCGTCCGCGAAGCTCGCGTTCAAGATGAATCCGGCGGGCGATTATCTGCAAGCGCTCGACAACTGGAACGAGCAGGCCGGCAACACGCTGCTCGTGCTGCCAGCCTGAGCGGCACGCGTCGCGCTTGTGGCGAAGACGGCACCGGACATCACGTCGATGGACGGGTTTCTCATCATGCTGCGATCGGCCAACAATGGGCAAGCCACAGCCATTCTGCGCAGGAAGTTTGAAACGCACTTTGCCCGACCGTTATCCGAGCTGCTGCCCGGCGAAGAAACCTCGCAGCGGGCCGCGATGTTTCTAGCCGTCATTGCCGGCTTCCAAGTCATGCGACAGGTGGTCGAGATGGCCGCATTGGCGCAAGCCAAACCGGATCAGTTGAAGTGACAACCAGACTCACCGGAGTCGTTTCCGATGACGGCTCACGCAAGTCGGGTTGGATACCGGATTCTTTGCGACTAGCCGGGACCATCGCTGGCGGCCGCGAGAAGCGGCACGACCAGATCGCTGATCGGCGTCGGAATTCCGCGAGATCGTCCGCATCGCTGCACAACGCCGTTCCGGCAGTCCCATTCCAGGGGCCGGTTACCCTGCCGGTCGGCAAGAATAGACGTCCCCAAATCGGGCGGGAAGCGATGGAACCCGTCGAGGATCTCCTGCGGCACTTCATCGCCCAGCTTCGCGCCCTCCGCACGGGCGACTTCGAGACATTCCCGCAGGTAGGCGAGCGACAGTTCGGTGATGTCGCTTCGCGAGAACATGCCGGCGCGGCGGCCAGTCAGCACCATGAGTCCCGCCACCGCGTTCTGCAAAAGCTTTCGCCACGCGAGCGAGACGAAATCGTCCGCCACCTCGACCGGGCATCGCGTGCCGTGTAACGCGGAGACCACCACGTTGCTCGCCGGCGTATCGGGCACCGTGAGCCGAGGTTTGCCGCGCAGCCACACCGACGCATCCGATTCCCGTTGCGCCGGAAACCAGACGACCGATGGCACGATCGCCGCGCCGGCTGCATATGGCGCGAATGCGGCTGTTTGCTCGACGCCATTTTGCAGCACGCAGACAACCGTCCTCGCATCGCATAGCGCCGGGATCCAGGGTGCCACGCTTGCCACTTGCGTCGACTTGACCGCAACGAACACGAGATCGAACCGTTCGTCGACCGCTTGCGGATCGGTCAGCACGGGCCCGGGCACGACGATCTCGCCGCCATCGAAGCGCAACGTCAGCCGCTCGTGCGCCGAGCGGCCGCAGATCACCGGCGTGCGGCCAGCCTCATGAAGGGCCGCGGCGACGGTCGTTCCGATTGCGCCCGGACCGACAAGGGCGATGGTCGGGTAGTCAGACTTCGTCATGGTGTTCATCCTGTCGAGTGATCTTCGAGATGCGGGCGCAGTGCGAGCGCGAGCGGAAAAATTGCCAGGGCGGTGAACGCGGTGGCATATGTGGCGGCCTGCACACCGATCCTGTCGCCAAGGAAACCGTAGAGGACAGGCGATATCGCGCCCGATGCGATCGTTCCCGTGTAGAAAATCGCGAATGCGCGCTCCGTGCGCTCGGGCGGGGACATCTCCGGAACGGTTCCGTACAGCACGGACGACGTGCCGTTGAGCATCATGCCCAGAATCGGTAGCAGCACCATGGTAAGCGCCAACGGGAGATACATCACGCCGATGATGCACGCGGCCGTACCGCCTTCCGTGAGCAGCACCGTACTCACCACACCCATACGCGCGCCAAGCCTGCCACAGAAGAATTTGCCGGCCGCCCCGCCAATAAAAACCAGCGCAAGGGCCGTTCCCAACAGTTGTGGCGATATGCCTTTTGCGTTGAGCAGGAAAGGCAGAAAGGTAAGCAGTCCCATGCGTACGGCCGTATCGAGTACGCCAATGGAAAACAGCGTGGTGAATCCGCGCTCCCCGGTGCCCCTGCGATGACCGGACGCTTGCTCTTTTGCCGCCGTTTTTCCGGCGCCACGTGGCACGGCGGGAAACCAGAATGCGATGGCCGCGGCAACCACGCAACCCAATCCGGCGACGACCCATAGCGCGTGACGCCACGGCATCATGATCACGAGCAGCGAAATGGCTGCCGGCAGCGCGGATTTCCCCAGATCGCCGGAAAAGTTGTAGAGGCTCAGTGGGCCTCTCGCATCACGCCCATAGGTGCGGGAGATGGCGCCCGATGCGATCGGATGTTGCGTGCTGGATCCACCGCCCGAGATCGCCAGCGCCACGCACAGACCGAGCAGGCCACCCGACGTGCCGGCGATTGCATAGCCCAGCGCGGCGAGCAGCGTGCCTATCGCAAGGACGGCGCGACTGCCCAGGCGTTGCGCGAGACGCCCTGCCGGCAACTGCAGCACCGCCATCGTGCCGGCATAGAGGCCGCGCAGGATAGCCAGCGCCGCGAAGTCGAGTCCGAACTCCGACTGCCATACGGGCAGCAGCGCGTAGATCATGTCGGTATAGCCATCGTGGATTGCGTGTGCAATGCAGGATAGCCACAGCACGCGCGGCCGTGATGGCACAGCGTCCCGCATCGCGGGAGGGGAAAAAACCGGCAAGCGCATGACGTTCTCTCTATACCAGCGGCTGATGGACGCCGCTCGTGGTCTGGTTTTCGGCTCGATGCGTCAATTCTATGGCGGACGCATCAGCCATTTCAATTGAGCTAAAATCGCGTCAATGGAGAGAAAAAGTCACGTCATGGGTGAAAGCCACGGTGCTGCGAAGCATCGGGACGAGTTGCCCCCGCTCAATGCGCTGCGCGCTTTCGATGCGGTCGCGCGGCACGGCAGCTTCGCGGGCGCGGCGGCGGAACTGCATGTCACCCATTGGGCCGTAGGTAAACAGATCCGGCTGCTGGAGGACTGGTTCGGCCTGCCGTTGTTCGACCGTCGTCCGCGCGGCGTCGTGCTGACCGACGAAGGGGCCGTATTGCTGAACGACGTCAGCCACGCGTTCGAACGCCTCGGTACCGCGGTGGTGCGGCTGCGCCACAACACCTTCACGCACCGGATATCGGGCGTCGTGCGGGTGAATGTGCCGATGAGCTTCGCGTTTTGCTGGCTGCTGCCACGGCTTGCCGATTTCCATTCGCGGTATCCCGATATCGACGTCAGGGTGTCGACGACATCGCGCAAGCTGCGCTATGTCGCCGATGCTTTCGATATCGGTGTTCGCTCCGGTCCGGAGCAGGGTGCGGGCGTCGTATCGCGCCCGTTGATGCCCGACCTGCGCGTTCCGGCCTGCAACCCCGCGTTGCTGCGCCAGCATCCGATACAGAGCGTGGCCGACCTGCGCCATCACACGCTGCTGCATTCGGCCACGACGCGCTCCGCCTGGTCGCACTGGTTGCGGGAAGCGGGCGCCGCCGATCTGCGGGCGGCGCGCCATGTCGAATTCGATCACGTGAATCTTCAGCTTGGCGCGGCCATCGAGGGGCTGGGCGTGGCGCTGGCGTCGCTGCCGCTGATCGGGCGCGATCTCGCCGAGGGCCGCCTCGTGTGTCCCATCGCGTCGCCCGTATGGCGCGCGGACGACTACACGCTGGTGACGAATGCCGATCGCGCCGACGATGCCGCGGTGTCCGCGTTCGAGCAATGGCTGGAAGGCATGGCGAGCCAAGAGGTTGGATAGGCTGGCAGACCAGTCCAGGGAGGCGCACCCATCCGGGCCCACCCGCTGACGCTACGCGTCGGGCGCTAGTAACCCAATACGGCAATACCTCCACATGTTTCACCCCCTTTGCGGAAAAATTTCGACGGGCGCCGGCCAAGTGTTGTTTGAAGTCCGCGTTGCGCCGCCGGTGACGGACAGGTTTAGCCGAGGCGGGATCCGATGTCCCTGGCCGGAACGGTAGGTGCACTGATCATCAAATCAACTATGCCGCGGCAGGCCCACCAAGTTTCTCGCTGAAGAAGTCGTTGAGCTTCGTTACGGCGGCATCGACATACGGCACTGTGTCGTACAGCGCGACGTGGGTAGCACCTTCCACCCAAAACAGCTCCTTGGGTTCCTGTGCGTTCGCGAAGGCGTCCGACGACATCCACGACGTGGCGGCCTCAGTGCCGACAATCATCAGCAGCGGGCGTGGCGCGATTGCATCAATGAGCCGGAAGGCGTCGAAGTGCGCAATGCGATCCACGCTGTTCCAGGTGAAGAACGTGGCCGAGCGCGGGTGATGCGCGCGCGCGGAGCAGTAGTATTCCCAGCCTTCGAACACGTGCCGGTCGCTCACGCGTGCCTGCGCTTCGGTCGGGAAAATCTGAAACACGCCGACGCCTTCGCCGTTTGCCTCGGCTGTGCGAGCCGCGGCGGCGGCATCGAGCATGCTTTGGAATATCGCGGGATTCTGCCGGCGGTCCGCACCGAAGCGAAATTGCAGGCTGATGTCCGCGGCGCTGACCGTCGCCACTGCTTTGATGCGTGGGTCGGTGGCGGCGGCCGGAATGAGGTAGCCGCCGGAGGCGCAGATGCCCAGCGCACCGATGCGGTCCGGATCGACGTTCTCGCGTGTCGTGAGGAACGAGACCGCGGCCTTGAAGTCCTCGATGCGCTGGGCTGGATCCTCGAGTCCGCGCGGCTCGCCATCGCTTTCGCCCTGATGGGCCGCATCGAAAGCAAGCGCGATGAACCCTTGCCGCGCCAGATGCTGCGCGTACAAGCCGGCTGCCTGCTCCTTGACGCCGGCCCCGGGGTGGCCCACGACGATAGCGGGACGCAGGATTCCGGCTTCGGCGGGCTGAAGGTAGAGGTGGCCGGCGAGCTTCATACCGGCGCTGTCGAAGGTGACGAATATTTTCATGGTCGATCCGATGGGATTCAAAAGCGGCGCCGCGTGGCGTCTTCGGCGTGTCGACAGTACAACCCATCAACGTATCGGCCATGTTTCCGCGACAGGGGCTTCGTGTATGCCCGCTTCTCGGAAGCAGCGATGGATACAGTGCGATACAAGCGCCCGCTCATCCCTATACATGATGGCGGCGCGTTTGCGTGGCGGTGCGCTGGCATGAGGAGTGCCGGGGCATCGACGGTTGGAATCGCGAGCAGGTTTCGCAGATTGCACACACTGACTGCTTTGGCCGCCGGCGCCGGGCCGACTTGTTCCGTCGAGGTCTCGCACCGCGAGCTTACGTACGTAGCGCGGCGCGCAATGGCGCCCAGAATGCGTGGCTCCCATACGCCGCGACATCGCAATCGGTGTCGAAACGAATCGCGATCGCAGCTTCCGCTTCGGTCAGCGGGTCCGCACGCTCGATTTGTCGTGCCAGCACGGCGGCGTCGGCATCGGAGGCATCGCGTCCGCATGCCGCCCGCGCCGCGACACGCGCGGCGAGCGTTGCCTGGCTCGCGGTGAAATCGAGAATCGCGACGCGCACGCCGAGCCGTGCGGCGAGCGAGATGAACGCCGCGCGGTTGCGTTCGCGCAGGAACGTCGCGTCGACGATCGCCGTGTAGCCGCTGTCGAGCACGACGCCTGCCTCTGAAAGCAGCCTTTCGTAGATCCGGTGGATCGCCGTGTCCGAATAGGCGCCGCGCGGCAGACGGTTGTCCTCGGGAACACCGGCATCCCGCTTGCGCTCGACGTCGCTGGACAGCCGGATCGCCCCGAGCCGCTCGGCCAGCGCGCGGCTGGCCAGCGATTTGCCGGAGCCGGACACCCCGTGACACAGGAGGAGCATCGGTTGCGCATCGCGTCGTGCATTGGCCATGGCCGACGCAATGCGCAGATAGCGGACGCGCGCCGCTTCGTCACCGCGTAGTCGCGCGGTCAGCGCGCGCACCAGTGCCCGATAGACGAAGTAGCACGGCAGCACGCCCAGTGCCGCATGGTCGCCCGTGCGTGCCAGCCATCCGCAAAGGAGGCGGTGAGCGCAATCCTCGCGCCCGTGTGCGGAGAAATCCATCAACGCGAACGCGAGATCGCTCGCCACGTCGATCCAGCGCAGCGTGTCGTCGAATTCGATGCAGTCGAACATCAGGATCCGGTTGCGCCAGCGGACGATATTGTCGAGATGCAGATCGCCGTGGCACGCGCGCACGAATCCGTGCGCATGCCGATCGGCAAGCCGCGGTGCGATGCGGGTCAACTCGGCTTCGTACCAGGCGCGCAGCGCGGCTTCGTCCGTCACGGCGACGTCGAGCGTGTCGAGCAAAGGCCGGCACTGGGCCGCGACGCACTCCGCACTGCCGGGATGGCCGCGCGGGGCACGGCGCGGCGCATGCAGATGATGGCGAGCCAGCATGTCGGCGAGGGCGTCCGCATCCGCCAGCCCTTCATCGAGCGACGCGCTGCGGACCGACAACATCGCGCGCGCGTCGAACCGGCGCATGCGCACCACGTACTCGCCCGGTGATGCCGTCTGCTGCCGCTGCCGGCCCCCGCCGGTCTGCGCCGGCGCATCGAACGCGCATCGTCGGCCGCGTTCGACGAGGGGCCAGACGCCCAGGTACAGCGGGCCGGCGAACGGTCGATTGAGCGTGCATTCCGCGAGCGCGCAGCGGCGCCGCCGCGCGGGGCGCACGAGATCGACGAAGGCGAAACGCACCGGCTTGATGCGCTTGTACGCGTAGCGCCCCGCCAGATAGACGACGGACAGATGGGTTTCGATCCGCTCGATGCGGCCCGCAGGGTGCGGATACGTGGCGGGCCGACTCAACGCGCGATCGAATTGCATCGCCTTCCTTCGGGCATTTCCGCGGCCCAGCGCGAACGGTACGTGAGGCGTTCGGGACATGATGGACGGATCGGTGTGGCGGGGCGCGCGTCGTCGTTGCCGCACCGCGCAGGTTGGATTCGAACGAGAACGGCACGTTCTCGTCTGCTCGATTTTGTTGGATCGGTGCGGCAAGCCACGCGCCACCACTCGACGGACTCCATTGCAGCCGAGCAGCGCGCGTGCCGACTTGATACGAGTCAAGCTCCGCCGCGCAAGAGGACGCTTGATGCAAGTCAACCGCGCTCGGGAGAGCGGCCATACAGTCGGTTCCAGCACCCGTGAACGCGTGACCGCGCGCGACGACATGGCGGGACTGGCGGCCGCCGCGCGCGGTCATGTCGCTCGATTGCGGGCGGAACTCACGGGCCGACGAGGCATTCATGATGAAACGACGAGCATTGATGGTCGGTGTGGTGCTTGCGCTGGGCGCATGTGCGGGGGCAGACCGGGCCGGAACATTCAGGACGACGGAAATGCAACTGCTTGCAATGCGTCAGGCAGCATCGATGCAATGCTCGACGCCTTCGGAATGCGATCGCGCCTGGATTCGCACGCGCCGCTACGTCGAAGCCCATTCGTCAACCCGAATCACGCGAGCGAGTGCCGACCGAATCGAAACGGCGCAACCGTATATGGCTGGAGAAGTCTATCTCTGGGCGTCGCGCACGGCATCGGGCGACGGCGGCACGGTGATCCGGCTCAAGGCGATGTGCAAGGGTATGTACGACAGCAATGGCGGCCCGGGGTGGCAATACGATGCGTGCGCCAGGAAAGTCCTCGAGATAGGGAACGGTTTTCAATCGTACGAGAACCTGCCCGGTTAGCGGCGAACGCCGCCGCCCCTCGACAATACGGTCTCTCACGTCGCGGTTGCCCGGATCCGGCGCAACGGCGGCTGGCGGGCGGCATGCGGCGATGGCCGCCCGTGGGGTCGCGGGCCGATTTCGATGCGATTCCAAACCGTTGACCTCGGTCAACGCGGGCTTGCGTCGAGTGCCGATGATGGAAACGAATCCGGACGCCGCAAGCGCGTCCGTTCTTTGCGCGAGGCTCGCATGTACACGAATATCATGGTCGCGACGGACGGCAGTCCTTCCGCGAAACAGGCGCTCGACGAAGGTCTCAGGATGGCCAGGCTATGCGGTGCCCGGTTGTTCGCCGTTTTCGTCGTCGACAAATCGACCCTGTTCGTTTACCGCGGCCGCATGGAGCCTGAAGCCTTGCTCGACGAGATCCGGCGGCATGGCGCGGCAATCCTGCGGGATGCCGACCGGACGATCTCGCGCGCGTCAGTCAACGGCGAGACGGAAATCATCGAGACCGATTTCGGTCAGGACGTCGCGGAGCGACTTCAGCAATACGTCGTCGACCATTCGATCGATATGGCCGTGGTCGGCACGCACGGTCGACGCGGTGTCCGGCGGCTGGTGCTCGGCAGTGTCGCCGAACGCTTCATCCGCACGTCGAGTTGCCCGGTCTTACTCGTGCGCGGCGACGATGCCGCGCACGCCGCCGTCGCGGCGGCCTAGCGTCGCTGCCATGCCACCTGCCCAGGCGATCATCATGCAGATCTCGTTTCCTTCCGAACACCCGATGTATTGCGGCATCGACCCCGCGCTGAGCTTTCCGGCACTCGTCGAAGGCCGCCGCGTGCACTGTGCGATCACCGCGGCCGCGCTGGAAGATCACTTCCGTGCGGCGTCACCTCGCGAGCAGGATCTCGTCGACGCCTTTGCGCGTCATCGTCCCGCCATCGAACGCGCGGCGCGCTGCCTGCTCGAGGAAGTCGGCGGGCGGCCGATCCTGCTTCACAGCGGCTATTTCCGGTTCTGCACGTAATCGGCGTCCGCCCTTGACGCTCACCAGGCCAGAAGAAGCTCACGATCGGCTGATCGGGTGACCGGCAGCGGACGATGCCGACACGCAT
The DNA here is from genome assembly GCF_046534765.1 of Burkholderia sp. SIMBA_062. Lineage (NCBI taxonomy): Bacteria > Pseudomonadati > Pseudomonadota > Betaproteobacteria > Burkholderiales > Burkholderiaceae > Burkholderia > Burkholderia sp. SIMBA_062. The sequence continues at coordinate 18,062 of NZ_JAWRYD010000030.1, read as the reverse complement.
CGCGCGCGGCCGACGAAGGCCTGATAGCCGGTCAGATTGCGCGCATCGGCAATCTGACGATAAGGCGGCCGGCCCGCATCGGGTTGACCTCCGTCAAGCGACGCATCGACCGGCCACGCCGTGCGGCGCGATGCATCCGTTGACCTGCATCAGCGAGCGGGGGCCGCGCGTGTGCAACTCTGGCTGTGTGCGGCGAACAGGCGCGCCGCGGCTCACAGGAGAGCAGACGATGAAAACCGACAAACAGTTGAAGCAGGACATTCAGGATGAACTGGATTCCGACCCGTCGATCGATTCGACACGCATCGGTGTCGAGGTGACCGACGCCATCGTGACGCTTTCGGGGCACCCGCCGAGCTATGCGGAGAAGCTGGCGATCGAGCGGGCGGCGAACCGCGTGGCCGGTGTCAAGGCGCTGGTCGTCGACATGACCGTGCATCTGCCGGATGACGACGTGCGTACCGACGAGGACATCGCGAAAGCGGTGCGCTCGGTGCTGCACTGGACGGTCGGTCTGCATGACGATGCGCTCAAGGTGCAGGTCGAACGCGGCTGGATCACGCTGTCCGGCAAGGTCGACTGGGCGTATCAGAGCCACCTGGCCGTGCGCTCGATCTCGCAGATGCGCAGCGTCACCGGCGTGACCGACCACATCGCGGTACAGGGGACGATCGGCGCCGACGACATCGGCAGCAACATCAAGCGCGCGATCATGCGTCACGCGGAGCGCGAAGCGAAGCACATTGCGATCGACGTGCACGACGGCACCGTGCGGTTGTCCGGCAAGGTTGGCTCGTTTTCCGAGCGCAAGGCCGTGCGCGGTGCCGCGTGGTCGGCGCGAGGCGTGCGCGCGGTCGTCGACGACCTGGTGGTCGAGTAAATCAGGCGGGCGGCCGGCGGATGTGCGGTCCGCCCAGATCCATGGGAAGTCAGATGACACTGTCGGGTGAGCTTCACGATGCGGACTGGTCGGTCGCGATCGAGACGGTCGCGGCCGAAACGGGCGGCTTCCGCTGTCGGATCCACGTCACGCTCAAATCGCCGGATGGCGTATGCGAGCGGACGTTCGCACATAGCAGGATCCATGCAACCGAGCGCGAAGCCGCGATCGATGCGCTGCGAGCCGGGATGACGTGGATCGAGATGAAGAAATCGAACACCTTCACGGTCTGAACCGGCGGGCGACGCGGCTACGCGCAACGTCATGCGGCCTCGAGCACCGCAAGCGGCAGCGCCTTGGCGAAGCGGGCGAGTGTGGCGATCGATCCCGTCACGCTTTCGTACCGCTCGCGCCCGATCTGTCCGTCGAGTATCACAAGCATGCCGGCATCGCGAGCGAGCGCGACGCGTCGCTGCGTGTCGAGTGCAACTGCATCGGACCCGTTGTCCGGGTTGGTGCGGTAGCGACAGCGGGGCGGTTCGGGCGTTTGCCGACGCGTCGGGTACGGTGCGCGTGCGCCGCGTTTCGCGACGCTCGCGGGAACGCGTTTGACGATGGTCGACATGAACGGAAGGGGCTGGCGCCGGTTACTGGCTCAACACCCATTGCACGAGCCGATGCGCGTCGTCGGGAGACAGCGGCCCGCCGCGCTCGATGGCGGATGGCATCGGCGTGTCGCCCCAGTGCGCAGGACCGCCGACGCGCAGCTTGCGTTCCAGTTGCGCGCCGGCCTTCGGATCGCCGCGGTAGCGGTCCGCGATCTCGTGGAATGACGGCCCGAGGAACGTCACGTCGGGCGTATGGCAGAACATGCAGTGCTGCGCGTCGACGAGTTCGGTCGGCTCGGGCAAGGCCGTCTGCGCGGCCGCCATGCCGGCCGCCGCCGCCATCGCGCAGAAGGCGGCGCAACGCATGATGCTCATGTCGGTTTCCTCGTCGGGATCAGGAGACGGAGACCACTTCGTCGAGCGGGCGACGCGGTGAATGCGACCCATGCGGTTCGCGCCCGACATGCAACGGAAACTGCGGTTCGCCGCGCAACCCGAACGTGTGGCACAAATGGGCGCGCAGTCCGGCCGTCTCGATCGGCTGGTTCGGGTTGTGGCTGGACGGAGCCAGCACCGCGTAGGCCGGCAGCGACCATCAGGTGATGGTCGGGAGGGGCGCCGGCGACAAGCGGCGGAACGGATATCATTCGATCATCTCCAGGTCACCGCGCTGGCGGCGAAACGCCACTTCATCGTGTCAGCAACCGCTCGGCGGCCGTTGACCCACATCAAGCGCTCGTCACCGGGCGGTGCGGACGCGATGCGAGACGAGTACACGATCGCGCGGTGGGGACGCGAGCATGCTTGCGATGATGTTCGACGGCACGACACCGCGTTTGCGCGAAGCGCGCATGCCCGACTTGTCGCCTGCTGCCGGTCAACTCCCGATCGACGTCCATGCGTGCGGCGTCTGCCGAACCGATCTGCACGTCGTCGACGGCGAACTCGCGCAATCTACTCGACGGAGCCACGCGGCGCGATCAGATTTGCCGCCGGCCTTCCGAATCGACGATCCGGATCCGCTTGCCCTGCGTCGCGACGAGCCCTATCTGTATCCACGCACAAGCCGCGGCCTCGCGTGACCGGACGGGGCAATTACGTCATCTGACCAATCGTCTTGCGGAATCGCTTCAGTGACAGCAGGAATAGCACGCAGCCAATCGCGAACAGCGCCGCGAACTGCATCCAGACCGCGTCCACGCCAGCGCCCCGGTACAGGATCCGTTGCGCGAGCTCGACGAAATGGGTGGTCGGCGCAATCAGCATGATGTCCTGCACGGCGAGCGGCATGCTCTCGCGCGGCGTCAGCCCGCCCGACAGCAGTTGCAGCGGCAGCAGCACGAGCACGAGCAACATGCCGAACTGCGGCATGCTGCGCACGAGCGTCGCAAGAAAGATTCCCATCGACGTCGTCGCGAACAGGTGCAACGCCATGCCGGCCACGAACAGCGGCACGGAGCCGGGAATCGGTACGTGGAGCGCACCGCCCACGACGAACTTCAGCGACACGACGGCAGCGGCCGCGACGACGAGCCCCATCGACCACACCTTCGCGAGCATGATCTCCGCCGCGCTCACCGGCATGACGAGCAGATGCTCGATCGTGCCGTGCTCGCGCTCGCGAATCAGCGCGGCCCCGGTGAGGATCAGCGACAGCATCGTCACGTTGTTGATCAGCTCCATCAATGCGCCGAAGCGGACTTCGTCGAGATTCGGGTTGAAGCGCATCCGCATCGCGAGATCGACGGGCGGCAAGGCCGTGCCGCGATTGCGCCGCACGAATGCGTCGATCTCGCCCGACACGATCTGCTGGACGTACGTGCTGCCGGTGAACGCTTGCGTCATGCGGGTCGCGTCGACGTTGAGCTGAATCGTCGCGTGACGGCCGGCGAGCACGTCGCGCTGGAAGTCCGGCGGAATGTCGAGCGAGAACGTGTAGTCGCCGTTGTCCAGGCCGCGATCCGCGACGCCGGCATCGACGATCGGGGGCGGCGCAAATTGCGGCGGAAAGAAGGCCGCCGCGATCCGCGCCGACAGCGGCGACGCATCTTCGTCGACGATCGCGATCGGTACCTTGTGCAGCGTTTCCGGGCGAGCGGTGGCCGCGACGTAGATTGACGCGCTGAACGTGTAGACAATGAGCGCGAGCAGCGTCGGGTCGCGGGCGAGGCTCCAGAGCTCCTTGACGCCGAGCCGGAAAATGGCAAGCAGGCGCGACATGATCAGCGTTCCTGTTTGCGGAGCAGGACGCAGGTCATGATCAGGATGACCGGCACCGCCGCGAGCAGCGGCCAGAACTGCGACGACAGATCGGACAGCCCGAGCGCCTTGTTGTAGACGCCGCGGCTGATCGCGAGCATGTAGGTGGCAGGGTAGACCGTACCGATCCACTTGCCGCTGCCTTCGAGCGACGACAGTGGCGTGAGCAGGCCCGAGAACTGCACGACAGGGATCAGGGTGCCGACGATCGTCATGAAGATCGCGGCGATCTGGCTACGGGTAAATGTCGATGCGAACAGCCCGATACCGGTGGCCACGACATTGAATATCAGCACCGCGGCCGCCAGCGTCGCGAAGCTCCCCTTGATCCGCACGCCGAACACGACGTCGGCCAGCACGACCATCAACAGGAAGTTCAGCATGGCCAGCATGACATAGGGTGCCTGCTTGCCGAGCAGAAATTCGATCCGGGTGACGGGTGTCACGTACAAGTTGATGATCGACCCCAGCTCCCGTTCCCGCACGACGGCGAGCGCCGTCAACATCGCGGGCAGCATCAGCAGCAACATCGGCATGATCGCGGGAATCATGGCGGGCAGGCTCTTGACGTCAGGGTTGTAGCGATAACGAACCGCAACACCGACCGCCGGGACGAGCGACACGCCGAGCCGGCGCTTCGCCTGATCGCGCAGCCAGTTCTCGTGCATGCCTGCGACATAGCCGCGGATCGTCTCCGCGCGCATCGGCATCGCGCCGTCGACCCATGCGCCGATCTCCACGTGCCGGCCGCGCGCGACGTCGCGCGCGAAACCGGGCGGGATTTCGATCGCGAGCGAAAGCTGGCCGTTGCGCATGCGGTGATCGATGTCGCGGTCATCCGCGAGCGGTGCGCGCGGCACGAAGTAGCGGGAACCGGCGAGGTTCTGCGCGTAGTCCTGGCTCAACATCGACTGATCTTGATCGAGCACGGAGAATGTCAGGTTGTCCACGTCGAGACTGATGCCGATGCTGATCACGCACATCAGCACGAGCGAACCGAACAGCGCCAGCGTCGCGCGCAATGGGTCGCGCCGCAGTTCCAGCACTTCGCGCCACAAATAGCTGCCCGCGCGCGCCGGGCTGAACCACTCGGCCCCGCGGCCGGAGCCGGCATCGGGCGGCGCGGCAAACCAGCCGGCGTCGGCGGACGTGTCCGTCGTTGCGCCGTCCGCGCGTTGCGCGTCGGTCAGATACCCGATGAACGCTTCCTCGAGCGTGGCGGCGCCGCGCGCTCGAACCAGTTCCTCGGGCGCGGCGCTCGCGAGCACACGGCCCGCGTGCATCAGCGAGATGCGATCGCAACGGGCGGCCTCGTTCATGAAATGCGTCGAAATGAAAATCGTGACGCGATCGTTGCGCGCGAGCTCAATCATCAGTCGCCAGAACTCGTCCCGTGCAACGGGATCCACGCCCGACGTCGGCTCGTCGAGAATGAGCAGTTCAGGCTTGTGCACCATCGCCACGCCGAGCGACAGCCGCTGCCGCATGCCGAGCGGCAGGCGCTCCGGCAGCGAGTCGAGTGCATCGGCGAGCCCGAAGCGCTCGACCATTTCGGTCACCCGTGCGGGTACGTCGGCTTCCGCTACGCCGAACAGGCGCGCGTGCAGCACGAGGTTCTGCCGGACGGTCAGCTCTCCGTAGAGCGAAAACCCTTGCGACATGTAGCCCACGCGACGGCGCGTGTCGATGTCGTCCGCGGCGACCGGCCGGCCGAACAGCGTCGCGGTGCCTTCCGACGCGGGCAGCAGACCCGTGAGCATCTTCATGGTCGTCGACTTGCCGCAGCCGTTGGAGCCGAGAAAGCCGAAGATTTCCCCGCGGCGGATCTGCAGGCTCACGTGATCGACCGCGACGAAATCGCCGAACCGCATCGTCAGCGCGTCGGCTTCGATGGCGTAGCAGGCGGCCGCATCGGGCTGGAACGGCGCGATCCGGATCGGCCGGTGTCCGTGCCGCCGAGCTTCCGGCAGCAATGCGATGAACGCGGCTTCCAGCGTGTCGCATCCGGTGCGCTCGAGCAGGTCGCCGGTGCGGCCCGTTGCCAGCACCCGGCCGGCGTCCATCGCGATCAGCCAGTCGAAACGGCGGGCCTCGTCCATGTACGCGGTGGCAACGAGCACGCTCATTGCCGGGCGCGCGGCGCGAATGCGCCCGATCAGTTCCCAGAACTGCGCGCGCGACAACGGATCGACGCCGGTCGTGGGCTCGTCCAGGATCAGCAGGTCGGGATCGTGGATCAACGCGCAGCACAGGCCGAGCTTCTGCTTCATGCCGCCGGACAGCTTGCCGGCGGGGCGAGTCAGGAACGGATGAAGACCGGTGCTGTGCGTGAGTGCGTCGATCCGGCGGCGCCGTTCCGCCGCATCGTGGCCGAACAGTCTTGCGAAGAACTGCAGGTTTTCCTCGACCGACAGTGTCGCGTACAGGTTCCGGCCAAGGCCTTGCGGCATGTACGCGATGCGCCGGCAGACGCGCGCGCGATCGCCGCGCAACGACAGGTCGCAGCCGAGCGTCCACACCTGGCCCTGCTGGATCGCCCGCGCGCCGGACACGAGCGCGAGCAGGCTCGACTTGCCGACGCCGTCCGGCCCGATCAGCCCGATCATGCGGCCGGCCGGGATATCGAGCGTCACGTCGGCGAGCGCGTATTTGTCGCCGTAGCGCAGCGTGACGCCGGACAGCCGGGCGACCATGTCCGGATCGACCGGCATCGGCGGAACGTCGATCGAGCCGGCATCCGTATCGGCAGCCGTCGTCGAATTCATTGCGGCACCCGGATCGCGAGACGATCCGGCCAGCCGGCATGCGGGTCGGTCTTCAGCCACGCGACGCCCGGCAAGCCGGTCTTGACGAGTTTCAAGTGGCGCTGCAACAGATCGCGGTCGATGCGTGCCTTGACGCGAAACATCAGCTTCTGCCGCTCGGTGGCCGTCTCCACCGTCTTCGGCGTGAATTGCGCAGTGCTCGACACATACGACACGCGTGCCGGAATCACGTATTCCGGCGCGGCATCGAGCACGATCCGCACGTCGGCGCCGAGCGGAACCCGGCCGACGACCGCTTCCGGCAAAAAGAACGTCATGTAGACGTCGGACAGGTCGACGACATTGAGCACCTTGCCGCCCGCCGGCAGCACTTCGCCCGACTCGGCAATCCGGTACTGGACGCGCCCGTCGCGCGGCGACGTCAATTCGCTATCCGAGATGTCGGCCCGCACGCGCGCCACGGTCGCCTGCGCGGCCGTCACGGCCGAGCGCGCCGCGACGAGCTGGGCCCGCGTCGCGTCGACGGCGGCCTGGGCTGCTTCCACCTGCGCGCGCGCGGCATTCACGGTTGCGCGCAGGCTGCCGGCACGTGCGCGATCGTCGTCCAGTTCCTGCATCGACGATGCACCGTCTCGCGACAGCGTCTCGGACCGCGCGAGCCGCCGCGTGGCCGCGTCCAGCTCGCTTACCCGCTGGACGACGACAGCCGCCGCCGCGGTCTTGTCGCTGCGGCGCTGCGCAACCTGCGCGTCGATGCTCGCCGCGTTGTTCACCGCCTGTTGCTCTCTCGCCCGCGCTTCGTCGAGCTGCGCCTGCAGGACGACGACGTCCATGCGCGCGAGCGGCTGGCCGGCGCTCACGAAGTCGCCTTCGTCGACGAGCATCGCGGTGACGCGCCCCGGCAGCTTGGTGGCGACATCGATTTCGGTCGCCTCGATGCGCCCGTTGCCGCTGACGAGCCCCGCATCCGTCTGGCCGTCGCGCCAGCGCGTCCATCCGTAGTACGCGAAACCGATCGCGAGCACGGCTGCGCCGACACCGATCAGAAGAGGGCGCGGGATGGTTTTCATGGTGTGTGTTCCGAATGGGTCGAAAGGGTGGCGGATGCCGCGGCAGTCGTGCCGGTATCTGTCGTCCCGCCGCCAAGCGCGCCGTACAACGCGACGCGGCTCGACAACAGCGCACGACGCGTCATGACCCATTGCTGCTCAGCGTTCATCAGATCCCGTTGCGCATCGAGCACTTCGAGGAAGCGGGTGGCGCCGCTGTCGTAACGCAGCTTCGCGAGGCGTGCCCGCTCGGCCTGCGAGGCCAGCGTGGCGCGCTCGATGCGTACCTGGTCAGCCAGCCAGTAGCGGGACGCCAGCGCGTCCGACACGTCGCGGAATGCGCCCTGCAGCGTCTTTTCGTACTTCGCCAGCGCCTCGTCGCGCTGCGCGTGCGCGAGCGCGAGATTCGAGCGATTTCGGCCGCCGTCGACAAGCGGCAGCGTCACGTTGGGGATGAGCGACCAGGCGCCGGTGCTCGACGACAGCAGATCGCGCAATGCGCTGCTGCCCGAGCCGATCGAGCTCGTCAATGCGATGCGGGGAAAGAATGCGGCCCGCGCCGCGCCGATGTTCGCGCGCGTTGCCTGCAGTTCGTGCTCCGCGGCAATCACGTCCGGACGACGGGCGAGCAGCGAGGAAGGCAGGCCAGGAGCGAGCGACGGCATCACGGCGTCGTCGTCGAGCGCAAGCGGCGTGTCGGGCAGATCCGGTGGCGCGCCGACCAGTAACGCCAGTGCATCGGCAGCCGACGCGCGTGCCTGCTGAAACTGGGTGCCGAGGGATTCCGCCTGCTGCAGCAGGATTTCCGATTGCGTCAGGTCGAGTCGCGAGATCGCGCCGGACGCATGACGAAGCCGGAAAATCCGCAGCGATTCGCGCCGCGTGTCGATCGTCGCGCGGGTCAGCGCGATGCGCTCGTCGAACTCGCACAGAGTCAGATAGGCGTCCGCTACCCCGGTGACGACGCTCAGCGTCACTGCCTGGCGGGCCGCGTCGCTCGCGAGATAGCGTTGGAGCGCCGCTTCCTTCATGCTGCGCACGCGGCCCCAGAAATCGAGCTCCCACTGCGTTTCGGCCAGCTGGACTTCGTAGATCTGGCCAATGACGGGCGCCGGCGAGAGAAAGCCGCCCGGTGCGCGAAACCGCGCATAGGCCGCGCCCGCACCGATAGTCGGCCATTGATCGGCACGGCGGATCCCGTAAACCGCACGCGCCTGCTCGACGCGCGCAATCGCCGCGCGCAGATCCCGATTGTTGGCGAGCGCCTGCCCGATCAGCGCGCGAAGGCGCGCGTCGACGAAGTAAGCCTGCCACTCGGGCACTGGCGCCGCGGTTGTCGCGGCGGCCGACGGATCCGGAAAGGATGCGGGAATCGGTGCGGCGGGACGCTCGTCCGGTGGCGCAAGCGACAGGCATCCCGACAACAGCGCGACGCCCGCCGCCAGCGCGATGGCACGCATGTGCCGCACGACGGCTGGATGAAAGCGAACGGGAAGCGCGGCAGCGCGCATGGAGTGCCTCGTCGAATACGGAATACTGGATGGCGCCGCATTCAATGCGTCGCCGCTTCGGATTCACTTATATCCGACGATTACCGGGTTTCCCCTTGATCTGCGTCACTCGCGCGGGCATACGTTTCGAGCGGCCCCTCGCTTGACGCGCATGCCGGAGCGTGCGTCGGGCGTTGTCGTGATGACGTGCCGATCGGAAGCGCGCAAGGAACGTCGCGTCGGCAATGCTGTGGGTTTGCCGGCGCGCCGGCCGGCCCGACTCCGCGTAGCCGGGTTCGAATGCCCGTTGATACAGATCAACGGGATCGCCGCGAACTCTCCTATCTTCAGCTTCGACGTCGGTCTGGGGTGCTCGAGGGTGCATTTCACAGGCCATCACTTCCACGCGAACCGAATATTCACCATGCCGCCCGGTGGCCGACCCGCACGGCACAAGGAGAGAAACAATGAATCAGCCGGACAGCGCGCTGACAGCCGCTCGAGCGAAGCCTTCCGACGTCTCGCAAGCCAGTAGCCGCAAGCTGGGGCTGCCGCTCCTCACGGGGGTTGTGATCGCCTCGATGATCGGCGGCGGCGCCTTCAATTTGCCGCAGAACATGGCACAAGGCGCGGGGCTTGCCGCCGTCGTCATTGCGTGGGTCATCACGCTGGTCGGCATGTTCTTTCTGTCGAACACGTTTCGCACGCTGGCCGACAAACGGCCGGACCTGAAAGCCGGCATCTACTCGTATGCAAAGGAGGGCTTCGGGTCGTTGGCCGGTTTCGAAATGGCATGGGGTTACTGGCTGTCCGCCGCGTTCGGCAATGTCGCGTTCGCGGTCCTGTTCATGCAGACCATGGGCTATTTCTTTCCGGTCTTCAAGAGCGGCAACAACTGGCAGTCCATCATCGGCGCGTCGGTGCTGATCTGGGCGATGAACTTTCTGGTGTTGTCCGGCGTGAAGCGTGCGGCGATCCTGAACGTGATTTCGAGCGTACTGAATATCGGCACCATTGCAGTCGCGCTCGGCGCGATGGCCGTGGCGATCAAGGGTGGCATGTTCTCGTACGACCTCTGGGGACAGCAACAGCATCTGGGCAGCATGCTGGGCCAAATAAAAAGCACGATGCTCGTCACGCTATGGGTATTCATCGGCATCGAGGGGGCTGTGGTCGTATCCGATCGCGCGAGCAAGACTTCGCAGGTCGGCGTCGCGACTTTCCTCGGGCTCCTGGTCTGCACGGTGCTGTACTTCCTGTTGTCCGCGTTGCCGTTCGGCGTCATGCATCAGGCACAGTTGGCTGGACTCGCATCGCCCTCGGCGGCCTACGTGCTGAAAGCGACGGTCGGCGATTGGGGGGCGGTGTTCATTGCCGTCGCGCTGATGTTGTCGCTGCTGAGCTGCTGGCTGGCGTGGACGATCCTCGTGGCCGAGTTGCCGTACGAAGGGGCGAAGGACGGCGTATTCCCGAAGTTTCTCGCGCGCGAAAACCGTCATCACGCCGCCGCGCCGTCGCTCTGGATTTCGAGCGCGACCATGCAGCTCGCCGTGTTCGTGGTGCTGTTCGCCCATGACGCATGGACGTGGCTGATTTCGATCACCGGCGTGATGATTCTGCCGCCGTATCTCGCCAGCACCGCGTTCTTGTGGCGTTACGCGAAGCAGTCGAAGTACGTGTCGAGCGCGGGCGAGACCGCCCGCGAATCGATCTGGACAGGGGTGTTCGGAACGGTATACGCAATCTGGCTACTCTACGCAGCCGGGCCGCAGTTCATTCTGATGTCGACCATTCTCTTTGCGATCGGCCTTCCGGTGTTCTGGTGGGCACGGCGCGAGCATGCCGCCGGCGAGCCGCCGTTCACGCGTCGCGAAACCACTATCGCGGTCATTCTGGTGGCGGTGGCGATTGTTGCGCTGGTGCTGTTCGCGCGCGGTACGGTCAAGCTGAGTTGAACCGTTCGGCATGAACGTCATCGCCTTCCATTTGCAGAATTCGACCCGGAATCATCATGCGATACGACCAGATGTTTGGTTTCCTGTTTTGCTGTGCGATGCCCTTGCCGCCGACCTTGCCGTCTTCGCGGCTGCGGCGCATTGTCGATGAGCTGGGCCGGCTCGGCTACGGCACCACGATCACCGCCGAGCCCGCCGAGGCCAGTTCCGCGATTCGCAGCGACGCGTCGGTGGGGTGCATCGTCGTCGAATGGTCGTTGACCGAACCGGAGAGCGAGGTCGAGGCGTTCGTGCGATTCGTGCGCGAACGCGGCCTGGACGTGCCGGTCTTCATTCTGGTGCAGCGTCATTTGCTGGAGGAGATTCCCGTGTCCGTGCTCGGGCAGGTGACGGGCTATATCTTCATCGAGGAAGACACGCCGGAATTCATCGCGCGCAACCTGGTGAGCCATTTGCGCAGCTACGCCGATTCGCTCAAGACGCCGTTCTTCGGCGCAATGGTGGACTATGCGGAACAGGCCAACCAGATGTGGACGTGTCCGGGCCACAACGGCGGCGTGTTTTATCAGAAGAGCCCGATCGGCCGCGCATTCGTCAAGCACCTGGGCGAAGCCGTATTCCGCAACGACCTGGACAATTCGGTTGTCGAGCTGGGCGATCTTCTCGTGCATGAAGGGCCGGCGCTGGCGGCGCAAAAGGCCGCCGCGCGAATCTTCGGCGCGGAGCGCACGTATTTCGTGCTGAACGGCACGTCGACCTCGAACAAGATCGCCTTGACCGCGCTGGTGGCGCCGGGCGACCTCGTGCTGTTCGACCGCAATAATCACAAAGCGGCGCATCATGGCGCCCTGCTGCTGGGCGGCGGCATTCCGGTCTATCTTCCCACCACGCGCAACGCGCACGGCATGATCGGGCCGATCGACTTCGAAGCGCTCGACGAAGCACGCATTCGCGACAGCCTCCGGCGCAATCCGCTGATCGGCGATTCGCGGGTCTGGCAGCGCGAACGGCCGTTCCGCGTGGCGATCATCGAACAATGCACGTACGACGGCACGATCTACGACGCGCAAATGCTCGTCGACAAGATCGGACCGCTGTGCGAATACATTCTGTTCGACGAAGCGTGGGCCGGCTTCATGAAATTCCACCCGCTGTTCAAAGGCCACTTTGCGATGGGGCTGGAGGGGCTGGATGCGTCCGCGCCCGGCATTATCGCGACGCAATCGACGCACAAGCAGCTCGCGGGGTTTTCGCAGGCCTCGCAGATCCACGTCAAGGATGCGCACCTGGACGGGCAGCGCAGGCAGGTGAGCCACCGGCGTTTCAATGAGATGTTCATGCAGCACGCGTCGACTTCGCCGTTCTATCCGCTGTTCGCGTCGCTCGACGTCGGCGCGCAGATGATGCGGGGCCGTTCCGGCGAAGTGCTGTGGGACGACACCATTCGCCTCGGCATCGAGATGCGCAAGAAGATTCGCGCACTGCGCCGCGACTACGAGGCGAACGAAACCGATCCGGCGCGGCAATGGTTCTTCGATCCGTTCGTCCCGGACGTGGTCCGGTTCGAAGGCCGTGCCGAGCGCTGGGAAGACCTGCCCACGGAGCGCCTTGCCGCCAGCGCGCAATGCTGGGAACTGGCGCCCGAGCAGAAATGGCATGGTTTCGGCGCGCTTGCCGCGGGCTATGCGATGACCGACCCCAACAAGCTGACGCTGCTCACGCCCGGCATCGATCGCAGCACGGGCGAATACGCGGAGCACGGCATCCCGGCCGCGGTGCTCGCGGCGTTTCTGCGCGAAGCGCGGATCGTGCCCGAGAAAAACGACTTGAACAGCATTCTGTTTTTGTTGACACCGGGGCTCGAAGCGTCGAAGGCGGGCACGCTGCTCTCCGCGCTGGTGCGTTTCAAGCAACTGCACGACGACAATGCGCCGCTCGACGACGTGATTCCGTCTTTTGTCGCGGCGCATCGCGAGCGGTACGCGGGCGTGGGGTTGCGGGATCTGTGCGCGCGGATGCACCGCTTCTATCGCGAACATGACGTGAGCCGCTTGCAACGCGAGCAGTTTCGCGCCGCGCACTTTCCCGCGGCCGCGATGCTGCCGCAGGAAGCCATGCACGAACTGGTGCGCAACAACGTCGAGCTGCTGCCGATCGAGCAGATCGGCGGCCGGGTCGCAGCGACGCTCGCGCTCGTCTATCCGCCCGGCATCGGCGTGATCGTGCCGGGAGAGCGATACGACGAACGTGCCGCGCCGATGCTCGCCTATTTCCGCATGATCGAGGAAGGCGGCAACCGGTTTCCCGGCTTCGAGAATGAGATTCAGGGCATCTACCGTAAGACGGAACGCGACGGCACCACACGGCTTTATACGTACGTCGTGATCGAGTAATCGATTTTCAAGAGGTAACGATGAATTCAGGCGTTCATTCGGAGGCCGGCAAGCTGCGCACGGTCATGGTTTGCAGTCCCGGCCTCGCGCAGCGGCGTTTGACGCCCGCGAACTGCGAAACCTTGCTGTTCGACGACGTGATCTGGGTCGACCGTGCCATCGAAGATCACAAGGCATTCACCGCGGCGCTGCGCGAACGGGGCGTCGAAGTGCTGGAGTTCCATCATCTGCTCGCCGAGACGTGTCTGAACACGGCGGCGCGCGACTGGATTCTCGACCGGCGCATTGTCGAGGAGGAGGTCGGCACGGGCATGCTGCGCGAACTGCGGATGTGGCTCGAGGAGATGCCCGCGCGGCAATTGGCCGACGCGCTGATTGGCGGCGTGGCGAAGGCCGAGTTGCCGTTCGACGCGCGCGGGCTGTTCGGCGGTTATCTCGAACGCTCGGACTTCGTGATCCAGCCGCTCGTCAATCTGATGTTCCAACGCGATCCTAGCGCGTGGGTGTATGGCGGCGTCACGCTGCACCCCATGTTCTGGCCGGCACGCCGCAAGGAGACGTTGCTGCTCGCCGCCGTGTACGCGTTCCACCCGCGCTTCGCCGGCAAGGTCAAGACATGGTGGGGCGGCGCCGAGCAGAGTTATGGCGTGCAGACGCTCGAAGGCGGCGACGTGATGCCGATCGGCGGCGGCGTCGTGCTGATCGGCATGGGCGAGCGCTCGAGCCCGCAAGCGGTCACGCAGGTTGCGCGAGCGTTGTTTGCCGGCCATGGCGCGAAACGGGTGATTGCGTGCCAACTGCCGAAAGCGCGCGCGTCGATGCATCTGGACACCGTGTTTTCGTTCATCGACATCGACTTCGTCAGCATCTATCCGGATGTCGCGGACGGCATCCGTTGCACGAGCCTCTATCCCGCGGATGAACTCGGCCAGATCCGCTACGAACGTCATGACGAAAAATTCCTCGAAGTCGTGGCGAGGGCGCTGGGCGTCGGTTCGCTGCGGGTGTTGACCACCGGCGGGGACAGCTATGAAATCGAACGCGAGCAATGGGATGACGGCAACAACGTGCTGGCGCTCGATCGCCGCGTCGTGCTCGCGTACGACCGCAACACCTACACCAACCGGAAGATGCGCCAGGCGGGCGTCGAAGTCATCGAAATCCCGGGCGGCGAGCTTGGAAGAGGCCGCGGCGGCGCCCACTGCCTGAGCTGCCCGATCCAGCGCGACCCCATCCACATCTGAGGCGTTCGCGCCATTGCCGACTAACGGAAATTCTCATGTTCAACGTACATAATCGCAGCTACCTCACGCTGATTGAATACACGCCGAGCCAGATTCGTTACCTGCTCGATATGTCCAGAGATCTGAAACGGGCGAAATATGCCGGCACGGAAACGCCGCGTCTGAACGGCAAGAATATCGCGCTGATCTTCGAGAAAACCTCGACGCGCACGCGCTGCGCGTTCGAAGTTGCCGCGCACGATCAGGGCGCTCATGTCACCTACATCGATCCGACCGGCTCGCAGATCGGACATAAGGAATCGATGAAGGATACGGCCCGCGTGCTCGGCCGCATGTACGACGCGATCGAATACCGCGGCTATGGCCAGGCGGTCGTCGAGGAACTCGCCAGGTATGCGGGCGTGCCCGTCTACAACGGTCTGACCGACGAGTTCCATCCGACCCAGATGCTCGCCGACGTGCTGACGATGCACGAACACAGCGACAAGCCTTTGCATGAGATCAGCTATTGCTATATTGGCGACGCGCACAACAACACCGGCAATTCGCTGATGATCGTCGGCGCGAAACTCGGCATGGATGTGCGTTTGTGCGCGCCGCGCCGCCTGTGGCCGCACGACGAACTGATCGAGCAGTGCCGGGCGATCGCGGCGACCACCGGCGCGCGTCTGACGCTGACCGACAAACCCGCCGAGGCGGTGCAGGGCGCGGACTTCATCTATACCGACGTGTGGGTGTCGATGGGCGAGCCGTTCGAGAAATGGGGCGAGCGGATCAACGAACTGCTGCCGTATCAGGTCAATGCGGCGCTGCTGGCCGCGAGCGGCAACCCGAGAGTCAGGTTCATGCACTGCCTGCCGGCATTTCACGATGCACGGACCCACGTCGGCAAACAGATCGCGGACCAATACGGGCTGACCGACGGTGTCGAGGTCACGGACGAAGTGTTCGAATCCGAAGCGTCCATTGTTTTCGACCAGGCCGAAAACCGGCTGCATACCATCAAGGCGATCCTGGTCGCCACGTTGACCGCATAAAGGAGGGCTCATGCGCATCGTCGTCGCTCTCGGCGGGAACGCACTGCTTAAACGCGGTGAAGCGGTCAGTGCGGGCGAGCAACAGCGCAACGTCCGAACCGCGGCGGCGCAGCTCGCGGCGCTCGCCGCGGGCCACGAGCTCGCGATCGTGCACGGCAACGGGCCGCAGGTGGGCCTGCTGGCGGTGCAGAGCGAGCAGGCGCCGCGCGCCGCGCGCTTTCCGCTCGACGTGCTGGATGCCGAAACCGAGGGCATGATCGGCTATCTGATCGAGCTGGAATTGCGCAACCGTCTACCCGCCGGGCGCGCTTGCGCGACACTGTTGACCATGGTGGAAGTGAGCGCCGCGGATCCGGCTTTCGGGCACCCGGACAAACCGATCGGCTCGGTACTCACCGAAAGCGATGCGGCGGCAGCCGCGCGCGAGACCGGCTGGACGGTCGCGCCCGACGGCGCCGGGTGGCGGCGCGTCGTGCCCAGCCCCAAACCGTTACGCGTTCTGGAGATCCAGCCGGTGCGCGCGCTGCTGGCCGACCACACGATTGTGATTTGCGCGGGCGGCGGCGGCATTCCCGTCGTGGCCGCGGAGGGCGGCGGCTATCGCGGCGTCGAGGCGGTGGTCGACAAGGACCGCAGTGCGGCGTTGCTGGCACGCGAAATCGGCGCCGATCTGTTCGTGATCGCGACCGACGTGAGCGGCGTCTATCTCGGCTGGGGCACGCCGCTTGCAAGGACGATACGCCGCGCGAGTCCGCAGGCGCTTGAAGGTATGGGGTTTGCCGCCGGCTCGATGGGGCCGAAGGTCGAAGCCGCCTGTGAATTCGCGCGGCTCACCGGACGCCGCGCCGCGATCGGTGCGTTAGCGGACATCGAACGGCTGGTTGCCGGCACGGCAGGCACGTCGATCAGCTGCGACGTGCCGACGGTGGAAGAAGATCCACCCGCTGCGATGCAGGCGCAACGCGCGCGTCGAACGACCTAGAACGACGTGGCCAGCATGGCCAGCGCAATCGCCAGCATTACGCCTGTGGCGACCCAGCCGAGCCCGCGCAACCATCCTCGCGCGGCGGACCGCCCCATGATGTCGGCCCTCGAAACGATCAGCATCATGACGGCCATGACGGGAACCGCGACGACGCCATTGATGACCGCGCTCCAGTACAGCGCCTTGATCGCATTGATGGACACGAAGTTGACGATCATGCCGATCAGCGTGGCGAGCGCGATCGTTGCATAAAAAGCTTTGGCTTCCTGAACCTTGCGCGTGAAGCCGACCGGCCAGTCGCGCGCTTCGCCGATCGCATACGCGGCGGACCCCGCCAGCACCGGCACGGACAGCAGCCCGGTGCCGACGATGCCGGTCGTGAAAAAGAGCGCGGCGAACGAGCCGGCGATCGGCCGCAATGCCTGCGCGGCTTGCGACGAGGTTTGAATGTCCAGCGTGCCGTGCGCATTGAGCGTGGCGGCGGTCGTCGCCAGAATCGCCAATGCGGCCAGATTGGAGAGCCCCATGCCGGTCACCGTATCGATCTCGATGCGATGCAAGGCGGCGGGCCCTTGCTCGGGCGCTGCGATCAGATCCTGCTGGCGCGGATGCGCGCGCATATCCTCGACTTCTTCTTCGGATTGCCAGAAGAACAGATACGGGCTGATCGTCGTGCCGAATACCGCGACCACCGCGGTCAAATAGCTGGACGTCCAGCTGATGCGCGGAACGAAGAGGTGGCTGGCGAGCTGGCTCCAGTTCACGTGCGCCACGGCCAGCACCGCGAAATACGCAAACAGCGACAGCGTGAACCATTTCAGCACGGCGACGTAGCGCGTGTACTGCAGCAATAGCTGCATGCAAATGCACACCGCGGAAAAGAACAGCACATACAGCCACTTCGGGCCCGGCAGCAATAGCGCCGTTGCGTCGGCCATCGCGCCGAGGTCCGCGCCCAGATTGATGATATTGGCGATCAGCAGCAGCACGACCACCCATTGCAGCAGCCAGTTCGGATAATGCAAACGCAACACGCCGGCGATGCCGTGACCGGTGGTGCGGCCGATTCTGGCGCTGATCATCTGGATCGCAACCATGAGCGGATAGCTGAAGAGCAGGGTCCACGCCAGGCCGTAGCCGAATGCGGCCCCCGCCTGGCTATAGGTGGCGATGCCGCTTGGATCGTCGTCCGAGGCGCCCGCGATCAGCCCCGGGCCGAGCACGCCGAGCAGACGCGGTTTGGAAGGGCCGACGACGGGATCGAGCCCGTCCGGATCGGTAGCGTGCGGCAAGTTGTCCATGCGGCTCTCGGCGAATGCGCTGCGAATAAGTTGTCCATCGGGCGTTGCCCGACCCCGAGGGATGAAACGGACGCAGACGTTGGGAGCGGTACCAGC
>NZ_JAWRYD010000638.1:0-235 GCF_046534765.1 Burkholderia sp. SIMBA_062 | reverse complement strand
CAGTTTCCATGATCTGGCGCGCCTGAGCCTTGTCTTCCAGAAACTCTAAGTCGGTTTTGCCCAAGTAGAATTCTGGCGACTTGCCGATGAGCTGGGTTGCTCCATGGTTCGCCACAAGGAGCCGGCCCTCCAAGTCTTTGGCATAGACAACGCCAGGCACTGCAGCGGTAAAAGTTCGGAGTAACGCTGACATCCTGTCGCGCTCAGCTTCTGCAGAGCGTCGTTACTCAATGTC
>NZ_JAWRYD010000637.1:0-235 GCF_046534765.1 Burkholderia sp. SIMBA_062 | reverse complement strand
ACCTCGGGATTGGTCTTGGCCTCTTTCGCGGTCAGTTGCCAGTCGGGCATCGAACCGGTGGGCGAGAAGATTTCGACGTGCGCGAGCACGGAGAGCATGCGGTCGCGCACGTCGCGCTGGAAGCCGTTCATCACGGAGAGCACGACGATCAGCGCCGCCACGCCGAGCGCGATGCCCGACATCGAGATCAGCGCGATGAACGAGATGAAGCCATTGCCGGTCGTGCGCTTGCCGG
>NZ_JAWRYD010000636.1:0-235 GCF_046534765.1 Burkholderia sp. SIMBA_062 | reverse complement strand
CCGGCGCCGTTGCCGCCGATGGTGCACGATCTCACGCTGCCCACCGGCCGCGAGTTGCTCGACGAACTGCAACTGGGTGAATTGACGGCGCTTGGGTTGATCGACCAGACCTTTCTCGACGGCGTGGCGCAGATTCGCGCGCTCGTCGACGAACTCGTGCGCGGCGCGCGCTCGATGGAATCGGAGCCCGCGCACACGGCGCTGCATCGGCTGCTGGGCGTGAGCGGCAATATCG
>NZ_JAWRYD010000635.1:0-235 GCF_046534765.1 Burkholderia sp. SIMBA_062 | reverse complement strand
CGCGTTGTCACTGCCGATTTTCGACGGCGGACGCCTGCGCGCGCAACTCGGCGCGCAGTCGGCGGAATACGACTTTGCGGTCGATCAGTACAACCAGACGATCGTCACCGCGCTCAAGGAAATCGCCGACCAGGTCGTGCGCATGCGCTCGCTGGCGACCCAAGAAGAAGACGCGCATCGCTCGGTCGCGGCCGCGCAGCGCAACTACGACCTCTCGCAGGAAGGCTATCGCCGC
>NZ_JAWRYD010000634.1:0-235 GCF_046534765.1 Burkholderia sp. SIMBA_062 | reverse complement strand
CCATTGAAAGCACCGCCGAGGGGCGTGAAGGCTACTTCTTCAACTATTGCGAGTTGGCAAGGGCCATCAAAGACGCCGGACGCACGCCGACGGTGATGGATTGGCAGTTCCACTTCTTCCCGTGGTTCAAAGATCCCTCGTACCGCCTGGAGGCATACGACCAGGTGGTGGTGCCGCAGTGGCTGCAGGAGTACTTCGTCGAGCTTGCAACGAAATACGGCATCCGTTTGGATCG
>NZ_JAWRYD010000633.1:0-235 GCF_046534765.1 Burkholderia sp. SIMBA_062 | reverse complement strand
CGGGATTTATTCATTGGGCGTCGGGCTTGCCGAAGAGTCACGCGGGGGGTCTGCATTTGTGCACCTCCAGCTTCGCAAGGATGATTCTCTGGAGATCAGCGCCCCACGTAACAACTTTTCCTTGGACCCGAATGCCAGGGCGTATCTTTTTATCGCGGGGGGAATCGGCATCACGCCGATCCTCAGCATGATTCGCTGGTGCGACTCGGTCGGCAAGCCTTGGAAGCTTCAATAC
>NZ_JAWRYD010000632.1:0-235 GCF_046534765.1 Burkholderia sp. SIMBA_062 | reverse complement strand
CCACCAGTCGCTCGGCGCGCGCGCCGTCGTCACGCCCTGCGCGGGCGTACGCACGAAGTTCGCGGCGCTCGCGGCTTCGGGCGCGACCGCGGGCGCGCCGTGATAGTCGGGGCCCACGGTGCAGGCCGACAGCACGCATGCACCGGCGAGCAGCGTGAGGCGCGTGAAGGGCTTTGCCCGAGGAAAGCGGTAAGAACGAATGGCCGTCATGAGTCGAATATTGAAGCGTCAGTGG
>NZ_JAWRYD010000631.1:0-235 GCF_046534765.1 Burkholderia sp. SIMBA_062 | reverse complement strand
GGTATCACCGCGAGCGCCGTCCAGGTTCGAAGGTTCCGGCTGGCCGATTGCGACAAAGGTCTGCCCGGTGGTGTTGAGTGGCATATTGGTCCGGTAGTTGACTTCGGCACCGATACTGACGGACTTATAAACGCCGTTCCAGGTCAGACCGTACAACTCGATATCCTTGGCGTACACAGCCCGGGCATAGGGCGCGGTAGGGGAGCTCACGATGACTTGGTTGGCCCAGCTGGCA
>NZ_JAWRYD010000139.1:0-376 GCF_046534765.1 Burkholderia sp. SIMBA_062 | reverse complement strand
GATGTCATCGAAGTCAATGTCAAGCCCGGCGACGTGATCGAAAAAGAGCAAACGCTCATCACGCTCGAATCCGATAAAGCCTCCATGGAAGTGCCCAGCGACGTCGCCGGCACGGTCAAGGAAGTCAAGGTCAAAGCCGGCGAGAAAGTCTCGCAAGGCACCGTCATCGCCATCGTCGACGCAGCGGCAGGCGCAGCCGCACCCGCGAAAGCACCTGAGGCAGCGAAACCCGCAGCCGCTGCGCCGGCACCGGCCGCAGCCGCTCCGGCACCCGCGCCGCAAGCCGGCAGCTACAGCGGCGCCGCCGACATCGAGTGCGACATGCTCGTGCTCGGCGCCGGCCCCGGCGGCTACTCGGCCGCGTTCCGCTCAGCCG
>NZ_JAWRYD010000630.1:0-235 GCF_046534765.1 Burkholderia sp. SIMBA_062 | reverse complement strand
CCATAGTTGCCTGACTCCCCGTCGTGTAGATAACTACGATACGGGAGGGCTTACCATCTGGCCCCAGTGCTGCAATGATACCGCGAGACCCACGCTCACCGGCTCCAGATTTATCAGCAATAAACCAGCCAGCCGGAAGGGCCGAGCGCAGAAGTGGTCCTGCAACTTTATCCGCCTCCATCCAGTCTATTAATTGTTGCCGGGAAGCTAGAGTAAGTAGTTCGCCAGTTAATAG
>NZ_JAWRYD010000629.1:0-235 GCF_046534765.1 Burkholderia sp. SIMBA_062 | reverse complement strand
GGAAGCCCGTGCCGCGCGCCAGTGGCTGCGCGCGGTGTGTTGGCGATGGGGGTGAAAGGTCTAGTCGTGCGACGTTTCGCTGGCATGCCAGCCGCCCAGGGCGACGCGTGTGAGCCACGCCATCAGCACGAAGAGCGCGACGCCGGTGAGCGAAATCAGCAGCAGCGCAGCAAACATGCGCGGGATGTTGAGCTGAAAGCCTGCCTGCAGGATCTGGTACGCCAGCCCTGCACCC
>NZ_JAWRYD010000628.1:0-236 GCF_046534765.1 Burkholderia sp. SIMBA_062 | reverse complement strand
GTGCGCCATTTCGTAGACCACGTTTCGCTCCTTACTGTTCGCTTGCTGTTATGAAAGCGCGCGCGCATCAACACATGGCACGCGCGCCCGACACGTTATCACGCCGCTGCGCGTAGCCGTGCGATCACTTCGTCGGCGATGGCGAGCGAGGCGGTCAGTCCCGGCGACTCGATGCCGTACAGATTGACGAGCCCGCTCACGCCATGTTCGTCCGCGCCCTGAATCACGAAGTCGCC
>NZ_JAWRYD010000627.1:0-236 GCF_046534765.1 Burkholderia sp. SIMBA_062 | reverse complement strand
CAGTATTGTTTTTTATATGTGGTGGTATATAGTTGGGGTCGTATTTAGGGTGAGAGGGATCGCGTTTGCCCGCCCATGACTCCTTATTATCTGGTCCTGGATGGCGTTCGGTTATATTACGCTCTATCTGGACAGCTTTATTTCGCGGACGCTCGCCGATTACTCTAATTCTTCCACCGTCAATTTCAGCATCTGTGTATCTAGTATTGGCATTTTGTGAAATGCCTGTTTTTAGG
>NZ_JAWRYD010000626.1:0-236 GCF_046534765.1 Burkholderia sp. SIMBA_062 | reverse complement strand
AGCGGGCGAGACGAACTGACGTCGCGCGGCATCGCGTGACAGAACCAGCGCAAAAAAATCGCGATCCTCGCGACGGATTCCCGACGCCAACGCGTTTAAGGGAAATACGCCACGTCACGAGGAGCGCGCATGAACAGCTTGCCGACCGCCCGCGCCGCCGCGATCGCCATGAATCGCTTCGGCCTCGGCGCGCGCCCCGACGAAGCGCCGCCCGACAATCCGCCACATTGGCTGCT
>NZ_JAWRYD010000625.1:0-236 GCF_046534765.1 Burkholderia sp. SIMBA_062 | reverse complement strand
CTTGTGGATTTCCTTGATGCGGTCGATGGCCAGCACGTCACCGGTAGGTGGCTTGGTGAACTTGTAGGCACCGTGGCTGGTACCGATGGCGATCGCCAGGGCGTCGACCTGGGTCTTCTTGACGAAGTCGGCCGCTTCTTCCGGATCGGTCAGCATCTGGCTGTGGTCCAGCACGCCTTCGGCGCCGATGCCGTCTTCTTCACCGGCCATGCCGGTTTCCAGCGAACCCAGGCAGC
>NZ_JAWRYD010000624.1:0-236 GCF_046534765.1 Burkholderia sp. SIMBA_062 | reverse complement strand
CTCCAGCAGAAGCGATGGCGCGTGTCGGTTTCCTGGATCAGCGTGCAGCGGAACAATGGCGCACGGCGCAGATCGAAGCCGCGCTGCCGGTCGTCGGCGAGGAACGCGTCGAAGTCCTGCGCGCGGCGCGTCGCGTCGCGGTGTCGCCAGTCGACGAAGCTCCACGGCAGGTCGACCGTATGCAGCACGGTCTGGACCGGGCGTTCGCGGTCGGCCCAGGCGAACGCGGTGCGCAG
>NZ_JAWRYD010000138.1:0-377 GCF_046534765.1 Burkholderia sp. SIMBA_062 | reverse complement strand
CTGAGTTTCCGAAAAAAGCTGCACGTGTTAGATTATTTGGCATTCCGACATAATCAGTAAATATTCCTTGTACCTCACTTTTGCCTTTGAACTGCCTTAGAACCTCAACCTTTGGAAAATCATATTCCATTGACCAATCATCACCGTCAAAGTACATCTCGCAAAGATTCTTTATTGATAAATCAGAAGTCATCCTTTCATTGCACTTGCGGGAAAGACCTATCTGTTTTGCCTGTATATATATTTCTTGTAAATTCATTATGGTATTCCAGCTAAAGGGTTTTTAATTTTTGAATTCATTGATTTTATCTCGTCATAGATGCCTTTAAGAGGTCTTGTGTTCTGCTCTATCTGAACCTGCACCAATAGTTGGTTAC
>NZ_JAWRYD010000623.1:0-236 GCF_046534765.1 Burkholderia sp. SIMBA_062 | reverse complement strand
GGGTTTTCGTAAAATAGAATACATGCAAAGTGTAAAATATTTGCTTTT
The DNA here is from genome assembly GCF_046534765.1 of Burkholderia sp. SIMBA_062. Lineage (NCBI taxonomy): Bacteria > Pseudomonadati > Pseudomonadota > Betaproteobacteria > Burkholderiales > Burkholderiaceae > Burkholderia > Burkholderia sp. SIMBA_062. Next base: position 188 of record NZ_JAWRYD010000623.1, on the reverse strand, counting down.
GTTTGCGGCAGTACTCTGTACTGTCCAAACTTTAACTACCAAAGGGATTGGGGGCAAGAATTTAGGTGGGGTAAACGGAACGATGGGCAGATTGTTTGAAGCTAATACCATTATAGTTTTAGATGGGTGTGCAAACGGGTAATATTTCTTCTGTTCCTTCGACGGGTTTATTATGACCACTTAATCAC
>NZ_JAWRYD010000622.1:0-236 GCF_046534765.1 Burkholderia sp. SIMBA_062 | reverse complement strand
AGTCGAGACCGCTTTCGAGAAAGCGCGAGACCAGATAGCTGAGCACCGTGGTCATGTAGTAGTAGAACATGTACAGCAGCAGCCCGACCTGGAACGGCCGCTCGCGCAGCGCGTGCAGCCGCACGAGCGGCTTCGGATGATGCCATTGATGCCACACGAACCACGCGAGCGAGCCGATGCCCGCGAGCGTCAGCAGCGGAATTTGCGGCGACGTGGTGAAGAGTTCGAAGCGCACC
>NZ_JAWRYD010000621.1:0-236 GCF_046534765.1 Burkholderia sp. SIMBA_062 | reverse complement strand
GCAATGTTCGGCCGCAACGTTCGGCCTCGATCGCCTGTGATCGTGCGACGTTGAACCTACCAACGCGCGCGGGCGCGCCCGGCGGGCGCTCATTATCCGGCTGGCCTGAATCGCCATATATCGGGGAAAACCTTACAAGCTGCGATCAACGTCCGTCAACGTCGCGCATTTCTTTCCAAAACCATTCAATTATTTCATTATGCTTTCACTTTGATGCACGCACTTTGCGCGCAGCC
>NZ_JAWRYD010000620.1:0-236 GCF_046534765.1 Burkholderia sp. SIMBA_062 | reverse complement strand
CGTGATGGGACTCAGGATGGACGAGATATCTCCGCAGTTGATCGACGACACCCTCGCGCTTTATCCCCGGCTCGGCTTCAAACAGGCGTTCACGCAAGCACTCGCCGAAGTGGCGAGACGGAAACCCCATACTGCGATTGGAACGGGTTTGGCCGACATTGGACGTCGCCTCGCGCCGGGCATTGAAATCCCCGATGTCTGCGATCTGCTGCTCGCCGCGCCGTTCGAAAGCTAAG
>NZ_JAWRYD010000619.1:0-236 GCF_046534765.1 Burkholderia sp. SIMBA_062 | reverse complement strand
ATAACTGGTATCACTGGCACGGTAGGGCCTTGAGATCAGACCATGCAAAGCCTCAAGCATATATCGGTCCATGAAGGTAATATGCTTATTCGGATTATCTAGAATATTCGCGTCCGCGTGAGTGATGTTATCCAGAAGCGTGAAGTCGAAAAAATGCAACTCACGAGTAGCCACGAACTGTCCGGTAGCAATGGTGTCATTAACAAACGGATGGAGTTCCGCCAGCGCCGTTTCAT
>NZ_JAWRYD010000618.1:0-237 GCF_046534765.1 Burkholderia sp. SIMBA_062 | reverse complement strand
CTAATACTGAATCATATGCTTCCTTTTGCTATAGTCTTGATATAATGAAGAATAATCTTACCTGTACAATTAAATATTTTTAATTTGGACCTATTGTAAAGACTAATTTAGCATTATAGCTTGTAGCAGGAATTGTTACAGAAACTCCGCTTATCTGTAATTGTGTATTAATACCCGAAAAAGAGACACTGTTACCAAGTCCTAGAACTCCGGCGAAATTTATGGTTAAAAATGTAG